>NZ_CP047048.1:604316-906474 GCF_030408555.1 Corynebacterium aurimucosum
CCGCATCAACGTTGGCGGCGAGTATTACTCCGCGGGTGATGTCATCCACCTGCGCCCGGCTGATAATTAGTCGCCCGCGCTGCGTGGCGTCTAAGCGTCGACCGGCGAGGCCCCATAGAAGACGCCGTGCTCGACACATGGCGCTATTCAAAAGGCGTCTGTCAGAAGGCATCAGTCAAAAGGCGTCTTTGGGGGCAAAGACACCTTTTGGACGCCTCCACATGGCGTTTTCAGGGGCAAAGACGCCTTTTGACTGACGCCTTTTAGGAAATGCCATGTGCGAAGCCTTGGCTGGGCCTGCAAGGCCTAGGACGTGACGTCCTCTTGCCTGGACGGCGGGAGCAGGCAGGTACCATGAGCCCCATGAACCTCATGCAGATGGGCCGCGGCGAGGTTGTGCGCGCGGATATGACCGCCCCCTTTCGGACGCTGCTCTTTCCTTTTTTAGAGCTCATCGTGATTACCGGGGTGTGCTGGATTGCCATCGGCTGGTGTGACTATAACGGCATGGACCTGGCGCTTCGCAATGGCTTAGTAGCTTTATGGGCCCTGCTTGCTGCCTGGCGCTTCATCGGTCCCTTGGTGAAAGCCCGCCGTAAGCGCTTCATCGTGACCAACCTGCGCGTCATCGCTCGCGAAGGCAAACGCGTTGATTCGATCCCGCTCACGGATATCCGTGGTGCGCGCCGCCGTCGCGGCGGGATTTCGCTGGCACTCCACGGATACGAGAAGCCGATGTATTTCCCATCCATCCCCAAAGCCAAGCGCGTCGAGGATATCCTCAACGAGCAACCGGTCTGGGGTTAGTCCTTAATCTCCGTCGTGTGTAGCTGCTGGTCCAAGTCATCAGGGGCCAGGTTGGCGGAGCGGAACTCGTGGGTCAGCGGCAAGCGCAGATCTAGGTCCGTGCCAGGGCAGAGCTCAATGGTGGCCTCATCCACCGTGTAGTCCAGCACGTGTCCGCCGGAGGTCCGCGCAGCGTCAATAAAGTGCACGTGGCAGCCCGGCACCGAAATGCCTTTTTCAAAGACCGGTGTGCGGAAACCACCGATGATGCCTTCGACGTTTTCAAAGCGCAGTTCCTTATCGCCGCCCACGGCCTGCGCCATCGGCGGATAAGGCTTGCTCTGCTTGACCACCGTGCGGGTAACCACGTTGCTGAAGCGTCCGGTGATTCGCACCGCGTACATGTAGTTGGCGGAAGGCTCGACTTCATCGATGAAGGCCGAAAGCTCCTCGCGCTTCAATCCCTTGGGCGCGGCCACCTTAATACGGGGGACGAAGTTCGTGGCCACCGCGAAGGGGGTTCCCTGGTCCAAGTCCGCTACCGTCGCGGTGCCATCGCCGCGTAGCTGGTAGCACACGCCGTCGAGGATAATCATCTCCCCATCCAGCGCATCGAAGGTGCCGATGCCAAAATTGCCTTTGCCCAAGAGCTCGCCGATGGTCATTTCGCCGTCGTAAATGCCATCCAACAGCGCGGTCATGAGGGAGTTCTGAAAGATGGTATGCCGGACGATCATGGCCCCAAGGCTAGTATTGAAAGGGTGAGTGAACAACACAAACCCCTCGTTACTGTTTATGGAGACGGCCAGCTTGCACGCATGATGCAGCCGGCCGCCGCAGAGCTCGACATCAGCTTGCGCGTGCTGGCCTCCGCGCCAGACAAGTCCGCCGCACAGGTGATCCCGGATGTGGTGCTCGGTGACTACCACGATCTCGACGTGCTCACCGCCGCCGCGGAAGGCGCGGATGCAATTACCTTTGAGCACGAGCACGTCCCGACGGAGCACGTCGAGCGTCTTATCGCCGACGGCCTCAACGTCCAGCCCCAGCCTTCCGCTCTCCTCTACGCGCAGGACAAACTGTTCATGCGCGAGAAGCTGGCCGAGCTGGGCGCCCCAGTGCCGCGCTTTGCCGCTATTGAATCGGTGGAGGATGCGCGGGATTTCGCCGCGCTTGTCGACGGTCACGTGTGCCTCAAAGCCCGCCGCGGCGGCTACGACGGTCATGGCGTGTGGTTCCCGTCAGCGGAGGAGCTGGAGCCGCTGGTAGAAGAGCTTCTCGCCGCTGGTACTCCGCTTATGGCTGAGGAAAAAGTTTCCCTTACTCGCGAGCTGTCCGTGCTCGTCGCCCGCCGCCCCTCCGGCGAGGTCAAAGCCTGGCCGGTCACCGAGTCGGTGCAGCGAGACGGCATCTGCGCCGGGGCTTTTGCCCCAGCCCCGAACTTGTCGGCAGCGCTCGCGGAGCGCGCCATGCAGGTGGGCATCAAGGTAGCCACCGAGCTGGGCGTTACGGGTGTGCTGGCAGTGGAGCTTTTCGCTTTTGCCACGAAGCAAGACGCCGGCTGCATCATCGCGTCCGCTTCAGGCGCGCCGGGAGCGGTTGTGGAAGAAGATATTGCGGTCAACGAGCTGGCCATGCGCCCGCACAACACCGGCCACTGGACGCAGGATGGCTGCGTGACCTCGCAGTTCGAGCAGCACCTGCGCGCCGTGCTGGACCTGCCGCTGGGCTCCACCGCGCCATTGGCGCCCGTAACGGTCATGGCCAATGTGCTGGGGGCTGAGGAGGATCCGCAGATGCCCATGCCGCAGCGCGTCCGTGAAGTCATGGAGCGCTACCCGCAGGCGAAGATCCACCTCTACGGTAAGGACCACCAGCCGGGTCGCAAGATCGGCCACGTCAACGTCGTTGGTGAGGACGTGGAGGAAACGCGCCGCATCGCCCACGATGCCGCCCACTTCCTCGTCCACGCGCAGTGGGCGTAAGCCCACTGCGCACTCTTAAGCCCACAGCGCACTCTTCAGACCACTGCGCACTCTTAAGCCCGCAGCGAGCTTAAACGCTAGTAAAGAAGGAGATTTTTCATGGAACCACTCGTCGGACTGATCATGGGATCCGATTCCGATTGGCCCACCGTCAAGCCCGCAGCCGAAGTGCTCGCCGAGTTCGGCGTGCCCTTTGAGGTGGGCGTCGTCAGTGCGCACCGCACCCCAGAAAAGATGCTGGCTTATGCCAAGTCTGCCCACGAGCGCGGGCTCAAGGCCATCATCGCCTGTGCCGGTGGTGCGGCCCACCTGCCAGGCATGGTTGCCGCGGCCACGCCGCTGCCGGTCATCGGCATCCCGCGCGCGTTGAAGGATCTCGATGGTCTCGATTCACTGCTGTCCATCGTGCAGATGCCGGGTGGGGTGCCGGTGGCAACCGTATCCATCGGCGGTGCGAAGAATGCGGGCCTGCTTGCCGTGCGCATCCTCTCCGCGGGCGACCCAGCACTGGTGGAGAAGATGGCAGCCTACCAAGAGAACATGGCCGCCGAAGTAGAAAAGAAGGATGAGAACCTGCGTTCCCAGCTCCTCGGCGAATAAGACGCGGCTTTAACCGGGCAACTCGCTTGTCAGATCCGGGTAGGAGGCCTGGGCGCCGGAGCCCGTGACGGTAAAGGCCCCGACCCGCGCGGCGAAGCGCGCGGCATCCACCAGCGAATCGCCGTCCAACAAGCGGGCACACAGCGCGCCGGCGAAGGCATCGCCCGCGCCGGTCGTATCGACGGCGGTGACGCGTGGGGAGGGAACGTCGATAAGCTCGGCCCCCTCGGCCACAAGCGCCCCGCGCGCGCCCAGCGTGAGAACCACCGAGGCAAAGCCGGCCTCCCTTAAGCGCTGCGCTAGCTCCGCTGGCGCGCCCTGGCCGCTCAACCCCAGCTGCTCGAGGATGAGCCCGGCCTCGTGCTCATTGGCCAGCAGCGGGTCGGCGCGCAGGAGCGCTTCCTTTTCCACCTCGATGACCGGTGCGAGGTTGACCACGACCCGACCTTTGGCCAGCTCGATTGCCTTGGCAAAGCCCGCTGGCGGTATCTCACCTTGGAGCAAAATGAGCTCCGATGCGGTGATGGGGGAGGAGTGCGTGGTGACGAATGAATCGCTGACAAGCGCATTAGCACCCGGCACCACGATGATGGTGTTTTCACCCTGCTTATCTACGGTGATGACGGCTAAACCTGTTACCTCTTCGCTGGCCTCGACGTGCGTGAGGTCCACGCCGCTGGCCTGCAAGTAGTGCATCGCAGGCGCGGCATAAGCATCGCTGCCCACCGCGCCGACGAAGCTCACCTGCGCACCCAGCTGGGCAGCCGCGACCGCCTGGTTTGCTCCTTTGCCACCCGCGGTGATGGTTCCGCCGTGCCCCAAGAGGGTTTCGCCGGGCTGGGGGTGTCGCGCGGTGTGGACCACGAGGTCAGCGTTGATGGAACCGACTACGCACATGCTCATGCTGACCAGTATGCACGCTAAGCTAGCGGGCATGCAGTTTCCGCTTCTGGTGTTGGGCGCGCGCGTCGAGGGCGGCGAGCCTGGTCCGCTGCTACGTAGCCGGTTGGACCGAGCGGTGGTGTTGGCTCGCCTGTTGCCGGAGGAGCCAATCATCGTGACCGGCTTCGGGGAGGCGGAGCCGATGGCGCGCTACCTCATCGAGCGGGGCGTTAATCCGGAGCGGATTCTCCTCGAACCACTCGCTACCAGCACCAACGAGAACCTCGAGCGCGCCCATGCGCTGTGCCCGGAATACACCTATTTCCGCGTTGTGACCAATGACTTCCACGTGCTGCGCACCCGCATGTGGGCCGGGCACCTAGGGATTCGCGTTCACATGCACGGCGTGCGGACCCCGCGGAAAGACCGCTGGTGGAACTACCTGCGCGAGGTGGTGGCGACGCCGCATTCGCTGCTGCGCATTGTGTGGCGGCGGGTGGTGGCTAGGCGCCGAAGAACATGAGCACGATGGCAATCATCCAAATGACAAACCAGTGGCGCTTTTGCGGAGTGGTCGGGTTGGCCTTCTGCTGCAGCGACTTGAGGAAGTACCACGTTCCAGGCAAGGCGAAGCCGATGCCCATGGCTACATCGCCATCAGTAATTCCGGTGAAGCCTACGAGGACCGAAAACAGACTCAAAAGCCCTTTGAACAGGGAGAAGCTGTGGATCGTGCCGCCCGGTGCGTGCTGTTCAAGGGAATAGTCCTGCATCGGCGCCGGTGCGTAGGCGCGCTCAGGCTCAGTGAAAGGTTCAGCAGAAGGCTCCGCGGCCGGATCCGCGAAACGCTCTGCAGAAGGATTCGCAGAAGGCGCCGCGTAGGATTCGCGCGCGGGCTCCGCGAAGGGATTAGCCCCGCGGCCGTTGATTGGCTTGGCCGGCTCCTCGAAAGGGTTGGAGTCAAAGGGATTGCTCATGCGATTCACACTAGGCCACTAGTACACCGAACCCCGAATTAGAGCTTGGCCAGCGTCTTCCGGATGCCTTCTTTCAGCGTTGCCCGTGATTGCTTCATCGGATGCGCAATCGCCCGCAGGCCCATGTATGCAATTTGGTCCGCTGCGCGGTTCAACGGGTCACCCGCATGCCCCATCACCCGACGGATGGTCACCGCGCAGACTCCCTCCACGTCATTCCACGCTTGCTGGAAGCGCGAGCGCGAGCCGGAAGACAGCCCCCGCCACACCCCGCGCGAGCGCATCGCCTTCGAGCCCTTCTGCCGAATCTGTTCCACCGCTTCTAATGCAGCGACGGAGTCTGACTCGATGATCGCCTTGGTTGCCCCGACTTTGAGCAGGTATTTCAACGCCAGGGTGAGGGATTCGAGCTCAAGCTCATCGGTGCTGGCCGTCGTCTTGCGCGTGCGCAACCGGTAGTCACCATTGCTGGCCACGAAGCACATGGAGCCCTTAAACACCGTGTCCGAGGAGGCATCCGTGGCGATGCGCACGGTGGCGTCTATGGGCCACGAGGAGGCTGTCGAGAAGTTCGGCCACCAGTGCGCCTCCGGCGTTTCCACCTTGACGACCTGCTTCTTGCGTGGGGCCTCGCCTTCTTTCTTCGCGCGGCGCGCGGTGATCCCGGCCTGCTTGCGTCGCACGGAGCTAGCGCTTTTCGACGCCCTATTCTCCTCCGCAAAACTCCCCGTCACGGTATAGCCGCGTTCCTCCAGGGCGGCGCGAAGTGCCGCTTGCCGGCGCCCAGTGACGATCCATTTGCGCCCTCGAATACTTTTCGTGGCCTTCTCCAATTCGCGGACGGCTACCTCAACGATATCGCCCTTCCGAATCTGGCCCTTGCGCACGAAGCGCGTTTTCTTGGTGTTAACGGCGATGACCCAGCCATCAATCGTGCCGTTCTCGGCGGAATCCCAGCGCTCATCCCACAGCGCAATAGCCACGTGCACGGGTGCTGAGATCATGTCCTTGGTGATCTTGCGCGTGCCGTAGGTGCGCGACTGCGTGCCCATCAGGGCGGAGAGCTCGAGTGGTTCCATAGCTCTACTAGTAAACCATTTCAGCGCTTTTCTGTAACGCTCGGCTGTCTGATGCAACATACTCAGTGAGCCCACGAACAATATGGAGTTATTTAGTGTCTGTCCTTACCTTGCCTGGTTCGCGTAAGCGGGAATTCTCCCGCCTGTTTCGCGAGCATTACCCGGCGGTGCTGGCCTATTTGCGCCGCCGCGTCCCACCGAGTCACGCGGAAGAGCTGGCGGCTGATGTGTTTGAGCGAGCGTGGGCTGGCTTCGACTCTTTACGCGGCACGCCGCTGCCGTGGCTCTACGGCATCGCCCGCAATGTGATGCGGGAGTTCTACCGCACCCGGCGGGAGACGGAGAACCTCGACGACCATGAGCTGGAATCCTATGCCGGTTATGACGCAGTCGATGCCAATCTCGACATCACTCGCGCGTTGATGCAGTTGCCGCATGCCGAGCGCGAAATCCTCACCCTCCATGCGTGGGAGGGCCTCGACCACCCCGATATCGCCGAGGTCCTCGGCATTTCCCGCAATAACGTGCGCGTTCGACTGCACCGCGCGCGTACCCACCTATCCGAACTCACAGGAGAAACCGATGCCTAACTCTCTCGACAAACTCCGCGCCGCCAATCCTGTTCCCGACACCGCGCTTGACGACGCATCCCTCGCCCGCTCCGAAGACACCCTCGCACAGATTACGAAGGGTCGGTCCACGTGGACTATCGCGGCGGCTTCCGTCGCGGTGCTTGCGCTCATCGGTGGCGCCTTCCCGTTGCTCAATAACTCGGAGCCCGTGGCCTCGGCCGCAGAGATTCTGACGCAGGCCGGCGAAGCTGCGGCCACCCAGCCCGATGCCGTGGATAAAGGCGTGACCGCGAAGGAATACATGAAGCGCGTCGATACCCTCGGCGATGCCACCGCGATCACCGAATATGCGGTGGATGCCGGCGGTGCCGTGGAGGTCTCCTCGCAGGGAGAGGTCCCGGGCTTTGATCCGCAGCCCTCCATCAACCCAGAAGACCTCGTCGTTGCGACCGATCGCGCTGGGTTGGAGAAGCTGGCGGATTCCGCCCCGAATCGCGCGCTAGGCGCGCTGGAGCTGCTGCTCCAGCCGGGCCTGAGTAGCGAGCAGCAGAAGATTGCTTATGACATGCTGGCGGATGCGGAAGGCAATGAGGTCGGCACTGTTGAGGGCGAAGGCGAGGACCAGCTGGTCACCGTGATTCGCGATTCTGACCGCGTCTCCTTCTCCGTCTTGCCTGCGACCGGCCAACTGGTGCGCGTGGTCGGCCTCGTAGGCCCGGACGTGGAAACCACCATCGATGCCACCGCGATCTTGGACTGCGTCTCCGTCACAGGCCTGGAGGGCCCGGACCGCATCTCGCTAGCGTGCGCTGACAATAATTACCTGGTCAACGAATTAGACTGGCAGCGCTGGGGGGCCGACTCCGCAGAGGCAGAGGGCGTGGCGATTGAGAACGACTGCGACCCCAATTGCGCGGAAGGCACATTCAATGAGGATCGCGTCAAGGTGGTCGTCGACAAGCGCGTGGCGTGCGGCTACCATGCCGAGGTTTACTCTCGCGTGCGCGTGCAGTACCCGGATGGGCGCGAGGAAGAGCAGCAGATTGGCTGCGCGCCCTAGGTAAGTTGGCGCAGGGCGAACTGGCCGTACATCTCTCCTAAAGCCTCGGCGGTGTAATCACCGTCGGGGCTAAACCATTGGGCCACACCGATGCCCATATCGATGAGCGCCCAGCAGGCGATTTTGAGGTTCTCCGCATGGAAGTCACCCTCGTTGACCACGGCCATCCAGCGCGCGACATAGTCGCGGCGCAGCTGCAGGACGACGGACTTGTGGGGCTCTTCGAGGTTAGTGAGCTCGTTGTTGACCACGCGGACGCGCCGAGCATGGGTGGCATGGTAGATGACATGGGCTTTCATGGTGGCGACGAGCTTGTCGCGGGGATCGCTGAGCCCGGCGAGGCAGGCGGCGTTGGCGCGGAGGAGATCCTCCATGGCGGTGATGGTGACTTCAGCGAGGAGCTCCTGTTTGGAGGAGTAGTGGTTGTACAGGCTGGAGGCGCGCATGCCGACGGCCTTGGCGATGTCCTCCATGCCGGTGGCGTGGTAGCCGCGCTGGTCAAAGAGGTCGAGTGCGGCGGCGGCGATTTGGTCGCGGCGTCTCTGGTTGGCCATGGTGGGCGTCCTCCTCAATGAGCTAATGGTGGTTAGTGTACCTGCGATGTGGGGTGTGGGGGACGGTTGGGGGCTGGTTTGTCTGGTGACTGTCCTTGCGTGGTCGTGCCGCGTTGTGCGTGGTCGTGCCGCGTTGTGTGTGGTCGTGTCACGTTATGTGTGAGGCACTTGACAGCCAATGGAGGGTCAGGTCACAATTAGGGCTAATAGCCATTCGTATTGCCTGTTTATTGGAGAACTCACCATGTCTCACAACCTCTTTGAGTCCACCACTGATTTCTTGGGTGTTTTTGACAGCCTCTCTGAGTCCGATGCTGCGGGGTGGAAGCGTGCAGCGCAGTTTCGTGAGTACTCCGCCCCGGTGATCAACCAGCACTGGCAGGCTGCGGAGTACCCACTGGACTTGGTTCAGCGCTTGGGCGACTTGGACGTGATGACGGATGGCCTGGCGGTGGAAGGCCATGAACAGATGTCCACGCTTGGTGCTGGCCTGGCACTCATGGAGGTCACGCGCGCGGATGCCTCGATGGGCACGGTGATTGCGGTGCAGGCTGGGCTGGCCATGCGCTCAATTTCGATGTTGGGTTCTCCGGAACAGCAGGCCTTGTATTTGCCGCAGATGGCTTCGTGCTCTTTGCTTGGTGCCTTCGGGCTGACGGAACCGGCTCACGGTTCGGACTCAATTGCTTTGGAGACCACCGCGGTGCGCGACGGCGATGAATGGGTGCTTAATGGCGAGAAGAAGTGGATCGGCAACGGCGCTTCCGGCGGAATCACGATCATTTATGCGCGCATGGAGGACGGCAATGTTGGCGGTTTCATCGTCCCGCAGGACGCACCCGGCTACTCGGCTTCCGTTATCGAAGGCAAGCTGTCTCTTCGTGCTATCCACCAGGCACACATTACGTTGACCGACTGCCGCATCCCCGCCGCCAACCAACTGCCGGGCTGCCGCAGCTTCAAGGATGTGTCTCGCGTTCTCACCGCTACCCGCATTGGTGTGTCCTGGATGGCGCTGGGCTCCGCGGTGGCCTGCTACGAGATTGCCCGCTCGTATGTGCTGGAGCGCGTGCAGTTTGGTCGCGAGCTGGCGAAAGCGCAGATTATTCAGCAGCGCTTGGCCAATATGGTGCTTGACTTGAGCCAAATGATGCTGACCTGCCGTGAGGTCTCTTTGCGCGAAACCGCGGGGACCTTGGCCCCGGAGCAGGCCTCGGCGGCGAAGCTCCACAACACCCGCGCTGCTCGTCGAATTGCCGCTGATGCCCGCGACATGCTCGGCGGAGTCGGCATCCTGCTAGAAAACGACATCGCGCGCCACTTCGCCGACATCGAGGCCATGCACACCTACGAAGGAACCGATACCGTGCAATCCCTGATTATGGGCAAGAAGATTACCGGTTTCTCGGCCTACAAGTAGCGTTTCGAAGTGGCCCCATATTCCACCGTGCCCATCTTTTCCCACTATCGCGGTCATTCTAGGTTCGAGTCCTGGTGGGGAGGCCTCTGTTGGAACCGTCGTGAGCGGTCGAAGATGGTTCTGCTCAGAAGGCATTAGTGAGAAGGTTTGTTTGGGGGCAAACGAACCTTCTTTGTGCTGTTAGAAGGTTTACTTGGGTGCAAACGGGCCTTTTGACTAGAGACTTCTGAGTGAAGCCTTGTGAGTGGAACCTTGTGGATTACTTTGTTGAAGGATCAGCCAATTCGATGGATGAGTTGTAGTTATCCACAGACGGGGAATCGACCGTAGCTTTTGAGGGCTGGAAGCCATGATGATGGAAGCATGATTGACGATTCACACCTCATTTACCTACGACCCCTTTCGAACAACCACCCTGTGTGGAAACAACTTGCTTCAGGTGAACTTATTCGCCTCACCTCGCGTTACGCGATAAACAGCGAGTACTATTCAGCTCTTCCTTACTACCAACGCCATCTCTTTGACATCGTTGCCTTCGGGCGTAGCGCTCATCGGTCAGTTCTCGTGGAAAGATCTGCGGCCAAACTGTTGGGCTTGTGGACGCTGTCGTCTCGGGACGCACAGGTTGTTCTAGCACGGCAATCCAAAACAGTCCCGCCGCGACGGCAATGGGATAGCAAGGTGATGTACCGAAAAATGTGGCTGCCAACCTCAGACATTATGGAGCGCTTCGGGCTTCGGTGCACGTCGGTTGCGCGCACCTGCATCGACGTCGCACGGCTTGCGACGTTTGAGGAAGGGCTGATGGCTGTCGACTCCGCTTTGCGCAAACGACTCGTTAGCATTGACGATTTACGGTCAATGATCACGGCAATGGGCCGTGTAAAAGGTGCTGCTCAGGCTAGGAAAGTGGTTATGCATGCTACCGCCCTCGCCGAATCTCCCTATGAGTCCTATGCGCGCGGCATGTTAATTGTGGAAGGTCTGGGAAAGAATCTCGTGGTTCAGCCAGAGCTTCAGGGTGGGTATCGGCCGGACTTGCTTCTCAACGGCAAAGTCATCATGGAAATAGACGGCGCTGTGAAGTACGACGGAGCGACCTACGGAAAATCTACCGAAGCGGTGATACGGGCTGAGCGGCAAAGAGAGAAATACCTTCAGAATCTCGGATACATCGTGCTGCGCTATTCACCACGGGATCTTCTCCAGAACCGAGAACAGGTTCTTAACGAGGTGCGCGGTGCGTTAAACACCGTGCAACCTCGTTCAGCCTAGCGAGCCTCCTTGTCAGCACGAGGGCGCTGCCAGATGGTTTCATTCAGAAGGCATTAGTGAAAAGGTTTGTTTGGGGGAAAACGAACCGTTTGTAAACGCCTAGATGGTTTACTTGGGGGGGGGGAATGCGACCGGGGAAGCCCAACGCATGTGGGCCTCGAGCATTCGCGTTTTAGCGCTTCAGCCCCGCGATCATGGTCTTCAAGTTGCTGCGCAGGAAATCCTCGTAGGTTCCCGCGACCGTGCCCGGCTTGCCGAGCTCATCGGAGTGCAGTGGCTCGTCGAAGATCGGAATCCCGGCCTCCTTCGAGACGGTCTTCATGGGGCGCGTATCCACGTTCGACTCCACGAACAGGTGCTTCGGGCGCTTGTCCTTCAGCTGGCGCACGAGGTGTCCGATCTGCGCGGGGGAGCCGTTTTCATCCGTGTCGATCTGCCAGATATACAGCTGCTCCATGCCGTAGGTGTCGACCATGTATTGGAAGGCATGTTCACTGGCCACGAGCACACGATCCTCCTTCGGCAGCGCACCGATCTGCTCGCGGTAGTCGGCGTCGATGCTCTCCAGCATGGCCTTGTACTCCGCCCCCTTCTCCTCGATGTGCTCGGCACGCTCGGGCAGGGCCTCGGCCAGCGCCGCGGTCACGTTCTCGGCCATCGCGATGCCGACGGTCGGGTCCAGGAAGGCGTGCGGGTTGATCTCCTGATTGCCCTTTTCGTCCTTGAGGTACTTCGGTTCCACGCCCTTGGTGGCCTCGACCATCTGGGAATCGTCCAGGCCCGCGGTGTTTTTCAGTTTCGCGAGCCAGCCGTGCTCACCGCCCTCGAGGTTCAGCCCGTTGTAGAACAGCAGGTCGGCGTCGCTCGTCGCATCCAGGTCCGCGGGCAGGGGGTCGTAGTCGTGCGGGTCCGTGCCGGTCGGCACGAGGTTATGGACGTCCACCGCCTCGCCGCCGATCTCCTCCACCAGGTCCGCCAGCAGCGTGAAGGTGGTGACGACGTTCAGCTGCTCACCGTCTGCCTTCTCCTCCGTCGAGAAGGTCACGGCCCCGAACACGAGGGCACCGCCCACCAGGAGGGCCAACAGCGCGGCCAGTGGCTTATTGCCCAGCGAGCGAGCAATCAGTCCCTTGCCTGGCGCGAAGAGGAAAGCCAGCAGGAACAGCGCGCTGGCGGTCAGCACGATCGTCACGCCGGAGGACACGTTGTAGCTATAGCTCAGGAACAGCCCCACTACGGAGCTGAGCGCCGAGATCGCCACTGAAAGCCCGATCATCACTCCCAGCCGGTTCGTCAGCAGGTACGCCGCCGACGCCGGAGTAATCAGCAGGGAGACCACCAGGATCACGCCCACCGTCTGCAGGGAAATGACCGTCACCAGCGTGAGCACCACCATCAGCCCGTAGTGGATTGCCCGCACGGGCACGCCAGCCGACTGCGCCATGACGGGGTCGAAGGTGCTGAGCTTGAGCTCCTTGTAAAAGACCAGCGTGAGAATCAGCACGGCAGCGGCAATACCGATCGAGAGGTTGCGGTCGGCGTCCTGAACGGTCAGGACGTTGCCGAAGAGGATCTCCGTCAGATCCGTCGCCGTCTGCGCTTTCGCCATGAGCAGCACGCCGATCGCGAAGAAGGTGGAAAAGACGATGCCGATCGCCGAATCGTTCTTCACAGTGGAGCGTTCGCTGATCAGCCCGATCGCCAGTGTGGCGAGTAGACCCGCGACCACCGCCCCGAGGAAGAGGTTCGTGCCGAGCAGGTAGGAGGCCGCGACCCCCGGTAGTACGGCGTGCGAGATGGCGTCGCCGATCAGGGCCATGCCGCGCAGCACGATGAAGCTGCCGACGATGCCGCAGGCCACGCCCACGATCACCGAGGTGATCAGCGCTTTTTGCAGGTAGCCGTGGCTGAGTAGTGAGTCGAGGAACTCCGCGATCATGCTGTCTCCTCCTGGAGGGCTGCCTGCCGTGGCGTGGGGTGGGCTGGTGCTGACGGCTCGCGGATGACGAGCGCGCCGAAGGCCTTCTGCAGCACGTCGGGGACGAAGACCTCCTCGGTGGGACCCGCCGCGACGAGCTCGCCGTTGAGGACGATGAGGTCGTTGTAGTAGCCGCGCACCGTGTTCATGTCGTGGTGCACGACGACGACGTGCTTGCCCGCGTCCGCCATCTGCCGCAGCAGGGTCACGATCGTCTTCTCGCTGGGGACGTCGATGCCGACGAAGGGCTCGTCCAGGAAGATGTACTCCGCGTCCTGGACGATGGCGCGGGCAAAGAGGACGCGCTGGAACTGTCCGCCCGAGAGTTCGCTGATGTGGCGGTGGCGAAAGTCCCACATGTCGACGTCCTTGAGAGCCTGGGTGGCTGCTTCGCGTTCGGCCTTGCCGGGGCGGTGGAAAAGACCCAGGCGCGGGTAAGTGCCCATCAGGACGGTGTCGAAGACGCTGGTGGGGAAGTTGCGGTCGAGGTCAGAGCGCTGCTCGATATAAGCGATTGCGCGGCGCTGCTCGGCGGGGGCCTTGCCGTCGAGGGTGACGGGGTAGCCGGCAGGGGCGCCGGTGGGGCCTGTGCCGTGGACGTTGTGTTTGTCCAGGATCTGGAGCATCGCCTTCATGAGGGTGGATTTGCCTGAGCCGTTGGGGCCGATGATGCCGTGCATGCCGGGGGAGTCGAGGGTGAAGCTGATGTTCCGAATCGCGGTGTTCGCGCCGTAGCTCACGCTCAAGTTCTGGACGCTAATACTCATGGCAGCCAAGAATAGTGTTCAGTTCAATGAATCACCAAATTCAATGTATTGAACTTTGGGGTGGGGTGGTGTTGGGGGGTGTCCCTATGTTTTTGTCAAGTGCCAGACCGATGTTGACGAGCACAGTCTTGGGAGTAGTTTCTTAGGCGTGCCTAGGAGCCGGCCAGCGTGTGCTGGTCGGCTTCGTCTTTGGGGCTTTATGCGGCGACGGGGCGTGGCGGGATTTCGCGGAAGAACTCCTTGTTTTTCAGCATCGCGTAGATGACATTGCATCGGCGTCGTGCCAGGCAGATGACTGCTGCGTTGTGGCGTTTTCCTTCAGCGCGTTTGCGTTCGTAATACCGCCGTGACGGTTCGTGGCTGCGGATAACTGCGAATGCGGAGTAGAACAAGGCGTTTTTCAGTCGTTTATTGCCTGACCGTGCCGGGAATTCACCTCTGATCGACGAACCGGATCGTCTAGTCACGGGTGCTATTCCAGCATAAGCAGCTAAGTGGCCAGCACTAGCGAAGTCGGAGCCATCACCGATCTGGGGTTGCCCGCAAATCGTGGACACGTAGTGGAGCTACCTAGTGGTTAGGCAGCTATTTCTTTTCTGCTGTTGATTGCGCCGGTGTGGTTCTCGAAGTCGACGGGGCTGACCATTCCGAGTGCAGAGTGCCGGCGCCGACGGTTGTAGACGACTTCAATCCAGTAGGCAACGGCCTTGCGTGCAGCATCACGGGTAGGCCATCGCTTACGGTCGTAGAATTCAGTCTTTAGCGTCGACCAGAACGACTCAGCCATCGCGTTATCGAAGCACACACCAGTACGCCCCACAGACTGAGCAATGCCCAGTCTGCTGCAGACCTCCCAGAGCTTCTCACTGGTAAATTGCGTTCCGCGGTCAGCGTGAAACACCAGCCCATCAGGAACATCACCGCGCAGTGTATGCGCCATCCGCAGGGCCCGTTCGACCAGGTGTGTGTCTTGCACGCTATCCATAGCCCAGCCCAGCACTCTGCGGGAATGACCATCGCGGACCGCGCACAAGTACAACCAGCCCTCACCGGTGCGAAGGTAGGTAATATCTGACATCCACACTCGGTTGAGCTCACCAGTATCAAACATGCGCTTGACCAGGTCAGGAAGACTCGACTTACGCTTGGCTTGGATTGTAGTCACCGGGACAAAGGCACGCGGTGAAATCCCTTCAATGCCCATCATGCGCATCCGCTTCGCCACAGTCTTACGGTTAAGCGAAATGTGGTAGCGCTCGGCAAGCTCTGCGGTGATCCGCGGAGCACCATAAACCTCATCGGAGTCTTTCCAAATCTGATGAATCTTACGGTCAACATCATCGTAAAATGCTGCCCGATCATCCTTTCCGGATAGTCGTTTCTGCTGCACATGGGCCCATTTGTAGTATCCAGACCGAGATACTTTTAATAGTCGTGCCATGCGCTTGATGCTGTAGTTCGCCTTCTCCTGCTGCATTAGTTCGAACTTTTCTGCTCGCGTTGCCTCAAAGCGAAGAAGGCTGTCGCTTTTGACAAAAACTCGTTATCCATCTTGGCTTCCGCCAACTCACGGCGCAGACGAGCATTCTCAGCACGAAGATCAGCCTCACTCATCCCATCCGAGGCTCCTCGGCGTTCACGCTCGAGTTTGACCCACCGGCCTAAAAGCCCGGCGGAAACACCGATTTCCTTAGCCACATGGGCAATTGGGCGCTCTGACTCGATTACCAGGTTCGCGGCCTCACGCCGGTACTCCGGCGTGTACTTCTTGCGCTGTTGACTCACAATGAACATCCTCTCTTACGGACACAAGATCCGTACAAATAGGGTGTCCACTAAACGAGGGTAACCTCAGATCGCAAGAAGGATCTGCGCTGCGGTCTTGATGCCGACTCCGGGCATACTCATCAAGACCTCACAAAGAGGGAAATCAGCGAGCATCTCTTCAACCTGCTCAGCAATGGTGTTTCGTTGCTCTTTGAGGGCCTGGATGTTTGCAGCCAGTTGAGGAATTACTAACTCGGCGGCATCGCTTCCAGGCACGGTGACTGTTTGAGCTTTCAGCGCTGTAAAAATGTCGTCTACCAGCGGGGTGGGGTCTTTACGTGTGCGCTTGATCATCCAGTTCAACACTCGTTGGTATCCGGCTCTTTTTAGCCCCTGCGGTCCCTTGTAATGGATCAATAATTCCAGGATCGGCGTGCGAGTCAGGGTGCTACCAGCAAAAACTCGTTCCAGGCTGGGGTAGATCTGGGTGAGGACACTGCGAAGCCGATTGACAGTGCGAGTGCAATCGCGGGCGATGTCATCATCGAAGCCGGACAGCATCTTTAGGGCGGAGAGTACCTCATCATTGCGGTCGACGGCACGTAGCGTGTGGGGCATTGTGCGGGCGGTGTCGGCGATGATGAATGCGTCGCGTTTGTCTGTTTTGCACGTCCCGGATAGAGATCTGCAGCTTTGCGCATCGCAAGACCTGGCAGGTATCCGACTTCGCAACCGCAGTCCCGGGCTACAGCAATCGGTAGTGCGCCGATGGTGTTGGGTTGGTCGACGATCACGAGCACGGTGCCAAGCTTCTGAAGCTGGTGAAAAACGCCTGCTAGTTCGGATTCGAGTTGAGGCAACGGTTTGTCGAAGACCTTGTTGCCATCACGGTCTAAGGCGCAGGCGTGGTGTTCAGATTTGCCGACGTCTAACCCAAGGAATATGTCGATGGAATGCTCCGGAGACATGATGAGCTCCTAGAAAACGAGATGGGTATGGCGTTGTTCCAGTCGCTGGTGTCATGACCTTCGTTGCAAGCACCCACGTTACAAAGAGACCTAGTTTAAAACTGGCCGTGTCCCTATCAGCTGTCATCGAAAGTCCTGGCACCCGGCGGCAACACCCCCCGGATTATGGAAACTACAGGGCAGGTAAGCCATACCGGGACCAGCGACTATCCCCATTATCGGGGACACTCACAAGGTAACGGGCAAGTAAACCATGTGACTAATGCCTTTTAAGTGGAACCATGTGCAAGTTTGAGCTGTACACAGAATGACCAGCTCAAACTTGCAAGTGACCAGCTTAAACCTGCCTGTCAATTGCCGGTCCAGGTCGCAACGAACAAGGAGAAACCCCACTCCGAAAAAGGGAGCGGGGTTGGGAAATAGAAGCGGCCGGGGCTAGTTGTTGAGGGGCTTGCGGGTTGCGGCCATGTGTTTGGCGCGCTCCACGTTGGCTGGGAGGAGGACCAGCGGTACGTCGAATTCCACTTCGCGCTCACAGAACTCGGTGAAGCTCAGCGAAGCCGAGGCGGAGTTGGAGGAAGTAGGGGCGGTATACATCTCGGCGAGCTTGGCCACGATAACGTGGTCGTTCTCGGTGGTGCCCTCGATGGGCCAGTCATGGTCCAAGGCGGGGGAGCCGGAGTACATCTCGATAGAAGCGTCTGCAGGCGGGGTGTAGGAGGCAGCCAGGTCCGCGGCCTCGAGCAAAGCGTGAGCGAGGACGTGGTCGAAGGACATGAGCACGACGTCATCCGAAGCCAAGAAACCAGCCTTCTGTGCCTCGAAAGCAGAAGAGAAGTTGCGCGCCGAGGCGATGAAGTCGAAGGCCTTCTGGTGATAGTCTTCGACACCGGCCGCCTTGAGCCGCTCCAGCGAAGAGATCGTGCCCGTCCAGCCTGGGTAGAGACCCACCGTGCGCTCCGGGAAACCGAGGCGCGTATCAGCATGAGCAACAATGCGGTCGCAGGCCAGTGCAGTTTCAAAGCCACCGCCCAAGGCAACACCCCGCACAGCCGCCACCACGGGAACCGGGGCGAACTTGAGCGCACGCAGGGTCTTGGAGCCATCCGCGATCAAAGATTCGACGCGCGACGCGGAACCCGATTCACCCGCAGCCGCAATGGACGCGAGGTCCGCCCCCGCGCAGAAGACCGGCTTGTCGTTAGCAATGACCAGAGCGACAAGGTTGGAAGAGGGCACAGCGTCGAGGGCGGCGCAGATAACTTCAAGGGCAGGGGCAGGCAAGGAATTCATCGGCGTGTGCAGGTCGATGATGCCGATGCGCCCAGCTGAGGTAGATACCGCGTGGACTGCGCCCGCCTCCAGAGAAACGATGGTCTCAGTATCAAGAGAAGACAGCGTTACGACGCCCTCGCGCGGCGCGAGCTCCTGACGAGAACCCGTCGAGGACAGCACTGAGCCCTCGCCATAAAAGCCACCCGCCTGAGCAGCAGCGGAGACCAATTCAGGAACGTCTGCACCATAAGCGGAGGCGACGTGGTCGATACCGATGGCGTCGGCAAGCGCGAAGATGCCCTTCTTCCAGCCGAAGCCTAAGGTCAGTCCCTCGTCGATGAGGCCCACGTGGTCCGCGATGGAGGGAGCTACTTCGCAGCAGTAGGCCAGCGTGTCGAGGAAGACCGCGCGGGCAAAACGGCCGCCGGGGGAGTCAGTGTCCATGACCTCGCGCGGATCCTTGAGGCCCACGACAGGATCGGAGGGTTGAGTACGGGGCACGTACTCGTAAGAGGAGTTGATGACCTCGTCACGGCCGCGATAGAAGCCACCCTCACCAGTGCGGCCGGTCAGCCCCCGAGAAACGAGACCTTCGATGAAGGAGTCATCACCAAGGGGGACGTCAAGCAGCGGATCACCTGCCGGCAAGGCCGTCTCCAAAGACTTCCAAATGGGCTTGACCAGCTGGAGACCGATGTAGTCGAGCAGCCCGAAAATACCGGTGCGGGGGATGCCGAAGGCGCGGCCGAAGGCAGCGTCCGCAAGCTCGTAGCTCACGTCGAACTCGCGGGCGCGGGCCACGCCGGCGGCCATCCAGTAACAGCCCACGCGGTTGGCAATGAAGCCCGGCGTATCGCGGCACTCAAGCGCAATCTTGCCCAGGGTTTGCTCGATGGTCGTTCGCAGAGCAGCCTCCGTGGAGCCGGAAGCGATGAGCTCTACCAGGCGCATGACCTTCGGTGGGTTGAAGAAGTGTGTGATGGCGAACTTGTCGCGGCGGGCTTCCGGCACGCCCTCCAGGAGCGACGCCAGTGGCAGGGTAGAGGTATTCGAGCTCAACAGAGCATCCGCAGACAAATGAGGCTCAATGGCCTGATAGAGCGAATGCTTGGCGCCGAGGTCTTCGAAGATGGCCTCGATGATCCACTCGCGGTCCTCCAGCAGGGCGTAGTCATCGCTGGCGCGCACGCGCTCGGCAAATTCCGGCAGGTGGAAACCCTTGCGCTTGAGCTGGATCTCGACGCCTCGCTGGGCGCCCTCCGCGTTCTGGTCCAGCAGCACGACGTCCATGCCGGCCGACGCACACAGTGCCGCAATGCCGGATCCCATAGAACCTGCTCCGATGACGGCTACCTTGGTGATGCTCATTTACTTCGCTCCATTCTCAATAATCATGGCGATTCCCTGACCGCCGCCGATGCACATGGTGACCAGGCCATAGCGCTTGCTTTCGCGGCGCAGCGCATAAGCTAGCTTGGTCAGCAGGATGATGCCCGTCGCGCCAACCGGGTGGCCGTGCGCGACGGCACCGCCATAGATATTCGTCTTGGCCGGGTCGAAGCCCAGCTGGTCCTGCACGGCGATGGCTTGGGCGGCGAAGGCCTCGTTTGATTCGATGAGGTCAATATCCTGCAACTCCAGGCCGGCCTTCTCAAGCGCCTTCGGCACTGCAGCCACCGGACCGATGCCCATGCGCGTCGGGTCCACGCCCGCGATGGACCAGGACACAATCTTCGCCAGCGGGTCTAGGCCACGCTTGGTCACCTCCTCTGCGGTGGCCAGCACGGCGGCCGCAGCGCCATCGTTGATGCCGGAGGCGTTGCCGGCGGTGACGGTTCCATCTTTAACGAAGACCGGCTTGAGCTTTGCCAGCTTCTCGACGCTCGTCTCCCGCACGCTCTCATCAAAGTCCAGCTCGCCGACGCGGACGATTTCCTCGGCATGCACACCCTCCGCGCGGGCCTTCGCGGCGCGCTCTTGGGATTCGGCGGCGAATTCGTCCTGGCGTTCGCGGGAGATGTTGTTATCCGCAGCGACGTTTTCTGCGGTCACGCCCATGTGCCCGGTGCCGAAGGGGCAGGAGAGTGCGCCGGTGAGCCAGTCGTAGAGTTTGCCATCCCCCATGCGCTTGCCAAAGCGCGCTCCTTCGACGGAGTAGGGCGCGTTACTCATGGATTCTGCGCCGACGGCTAACGCTAGAGAGCCGTCGCCAGACTGCAGGAGTTGGGCTGCACTGATGACTGCTTGGACACCGGAGCCGCAGAGGCGGTTAACGCCCATGGCAGTGGAGGAGTCTGGCAACCCTACGTTCCGGGCAATCGCGCGGGAGAGATAGAGGTCCTTCGGCACAACGGGCATGACGTTGGAGGCCACGGCGGTGTCGAGGTCTTCTCCTGAAAGCCCCGAACGCTCAATAGCCGTTTCGGCCGCAAGGGAGCCAAGTTCGGTCAGGGAAAGCCGCGCGAGGCTGCCGCCGAATTTGCCGATAGGCAGGCGTGCAGCCCCGGCGATGTAAATGTCCTGGGGCATGAATTCCTCCATAGATTTATGCGAATGGCCATTAGTTAACTTGTATCCTAGGTCACTTTCTATTGCCGTGCAATGAAATCAGGCGAGGGGTGTGGGGGTGGCTGCACTTTTGGCGTGGGTGTAACGTGCGCCACCCCCGCGCTGTTTACAGATTGTTCAACAACCCTTATGCTTTCACCAACGTTTAATGCGACCTTCGTCACGAAAGGTGCCCAACAATGAGTTCGGAACCCACCAATCCCTCCGCTTCCCAGGAAGCCGCCCAGAACGCGCCGCAAGAAGTGCAGGCCCCCAAGGGCATCGGCGCCATGGCCGGCGCCATGTTCCTCATGGCCACCTCCGCTATCGGCCCGGGCTTTTTGACCCAAACCTCCGTCTTCACCGTGCAGATGGGCGCGGCCTTTGCCTTCGCCATTGCGCTGTCGATCATCGTCGACATCGCCATCCAGCTGAACGTGTGGCGTGTGCTCGCCATCTCCGGCATGCGTGCCAACGAGCTGGGTAATACTGTTCTGCCCGGGCTGGGATGGTTCCTCGCCATTCTCGTCTTCATCGGCGGCATGGTCTTTAATATCGGCAACATCGCCGGCTCGGGCCTCGGCCTTAACGCCCTGCTGGGCATCGATGCTCGTATCGGCGGCCTTATCGCCTCCGCTATCGCCATCTTCATCTTCTTGTCCAAGCGGGCGGGCGTCGCGCTCGACCGCATCGTCGCCGCGCTGGGCGCCATCATGATTCTGCTCATGCTTTACGTGGCGATTGTTTCCCAGCCGCCGGTGGGCGAGGCGCTGAAGAACACCGTCATGCCGGAGAGCGTCGATTTCTTCGTCATCACCACCCTCATCGGCGGCACGGTGGGCGGCTACATCACCTTCGCCGGTGCGCACCGCCTCATCGACTCCGGCCTGTCCGGACCGGAAAACGTCAACGCGATTACCAAGACCTCTGTCCTCGGCATCATCGTCACCGGCATCATGCGCGTGCTGCTCTTCCTCGCGGTCCTGGGTGTCGTCGCCACGGGCGTTGCCCTCTCTGAAGACAACACGGCTGCCGATGCCTTCCGCCACGCCGCCGGCGAATTTGGTCTCCGCGCCTTCGGCGTTGTGCTCTTCGCTGCCGGCTTGTCCTCCGTTATCGGCGCGTCCTGCACCTCGATCACCTTCGTGACCACCCAGAAGGTCAGCCCGCGCACCCGCAATTTCCTCACCGTAGGCTTCATCGTTGTCTGCGCCATTCTCTTCGGCATTCTCAACTCCGCGCCGCAGAAACTCCTCATTTTCGCGGGTGCCTTCAACGGCATCATCCTGCCCATCGCTTTCGCTATGGTGATGTGGGTCGCGTTCAAACGCCACGACCTTACCCACGGTGTTAAGCAGCCGATGTGGCTGCTCATCGCCGGTGTGTTAGCACTCGTGCTGGAAATCTTCATTGGCGTTAAATCCATCTCGGGAATCGTTAACCTATGGGCATGATGCAGACTCCCGCAGAAGTGCGCGCCTTTGCCCGCGCACACGACATGACCACCACTGCCGGCCACGCCCGCGGCTTTATGCAAGCCAACCTCATTGCCCTGCCGCGCGAGTACGCCTTCGACTTCCTTCTCTTCGCGCAGCGCAATCCCAAGCCATGCCCCATCGTCGGCGTGCTGGAAGCAGGACAGTTCACCTCCGACCTCATTCCGAACGGCGATATTCGCACCGACATTCCCGCCTACAACATCTACGAGGACGGCCAGCTCACGCAGACGCTTGGCGACGCTTCCCCTTTCTACTCCGAAGATATCGTCTCCTTCCTCATCGGTTGTTCCTTTACCTTTGAGAACGCCCTTCTGGAGAACGGCATCTCCATTGCGCACATCGAGCAGGGCCGCAACGTACCGATGTATCGCACGTCCATCGCCACCACCCCAGCCGGGGTCTTCTCCGGGCCGATGGTCGTATCGATGCGCCCGATCCCCGCGAACCAGGTCTCTGATGCCGTCCGCATCACCTCCCGCTACCCAGGCGTCCACGGTGCCCCAGTGCACGTCGGCGACCCGGCAGCCATCGGCATCGAAGACCTATCGCAGCCCGATTTCGGCGAAGCCGTCGACATTCCTGAGGGCACAATCCCGGTCTTCTGGGCGTGCGGCGTGACCCCGCAGGCCATCGTGATGAACTCGCGTCCCAGCCTGGCCATCACGCATGCCCCAGGCAAGATGCTCGTCACCGACATCCCGGACCGCGACTTCCTCATCCCCTGAGCCCCAGTTCGGTGGCGTTTCCTCTAGCTCTCATGACGCCGATACATGGTTCTACTCAGATGGTTCTGGTCAGAAGGTTTGTTTGGGGGAAACAAACCTTCTGTGAATGCGTACATGGTTCACTTGGGGGTAAACGAACCTTTTGACCCGAACCATCTCACTAGAACCATGTGGGCCGAGCAGTTTCGCGCGGGTGGAACCGGCTAACAGGAGCGTAGAGGACTCGGAGACTAAAGGACCCGAAGAATCGATTCCATCGCGCGCATCAAGTCCGCGCGGCAGGCATCGGCGGCGGCCTCACGTTCGCCTTGCGCGATGAGGTGGGCTAAGTCGATGTTGGCCTGCACGTGGTTATCGTGAATCTGCGGGTAGCGCTCCAATGTCAGCAAGAAGGTGAGTCGCATGCGCGCTAGGAGATGAGACATGGAGCGGTCCAGCGTCGGTGAGCCCAGACCAGCGACCAACCTCTTGTGGAAGCGCTGGTTGATGAGGGGGCGGGGAGCGCCGTCTTGCACGGCGGATTCGGTCAGCCGCACCAGCTCGCCCGGGTCCTCGAAGGTGGCATAGCGTGCCGCGGCCGGCTCGATGGCGGCGCGCGCTAAATAAAGATCGCGCACGAAATCGGCATCGGGCGTGGCAATGAAGACACCCCTGTGCGGGATGCGCTCCACGATGCGCTCGGAAGCGAGCATGGCGAAGGACTCCCGCAGGGTGTTGCGGGAGCATTCGAAGCGCTCGGCCGCGCGGACCTCGCTGAGCTGTTGCCCAGGCATGTACTCGCCTTCGGAGATGGCGGCGCGGAGCGCGGAGGCGACGGAATCTGCAAGCATGCGACTTACAGTAGCCCGCCGCTTAAGAAATCGTGGCGATTACCGCGCCCGGTTCCAGCCTCGAGCCTTCCGTTGCCACCCGGCTTAGCTTGCCCGCAGACGGAGCCTTGACCGCAGATTCCATCTTCATTGCCTCGATCGTGGCGATAGCCTGGCCTTCTTCGACCGTCTCGCCGTCTTCTACGTTCCATGCCACGAGGTTGGCCTCGTAGGGGCAGGTCACCTCGTTGCCGCTGCCGCTGGCTCCAGACGCCGCGCTTGCCGACGCCCCCTTCACCGGCCCCTGCGACAACATCTCCGTGGGGAAGCCCACGCTGACCAGCTTGCCGTCGATTTCCAGCGCCACGCGGGTGCGCTGCGCGTAGATGGCCTCCACCGGAACGGTGGCGCTCGTGGCCTCCGCTGACGGGCGGTAATTGTGGTCGAGCCAGTCGGTGTAGATGCCGGCCGCGGCATCGGCGTCGCCATGGTCCACGAGGACCTGGGAGGAGACCATATCGCGGTGGAAGGGCAGCACGGTGCGAACACCTTCGATATCGAATTCCTGAAGGGCCTGCTGCGCGCGTTTCAGCGCGATCTCGCGGGTTGGGCCCCAGACCAGGAGCTTGGCCACGAGCGAGTCATAGTAGGGAGGCACGATGGATCCGGTGCGCACGCCGGAATCGACGCGGATGCCAGGGCCGGTCGGCGGCTCGAAGCGCACGATGGTACCGGGGCACGGCGCGAAGCCGTTGAGGATGTCCTCGGCGTTAATGCGGAACTCGAAGGCGTGGCCTTCGGACACAGGGTCTGAAGCATGAGCTTCAGACGCATGCGCTTCAGACGCATCGGACGAAGATGAGGACACGAAGGAAAGGGGTTCGCCGGAGGCGATGCGGAATTGCTCGGCGATGATGTCCACGCCCGTGACCATCTCGGTCACCGGGTGCTCCACCTGGACACGAGTATTGACCTCGAGGAAGGAAATCGTGCCATCTTCGGAGACGATGTACTCCACCGTGCCGGCACCGGTGTAGCCCACCTTCGCGCAGATGGCGCGGGCACCCTCGTGGATGCCGGTGCGCTGTTCGTCGGAAAGCGCGGGCGCCGGGGCTTCCTCGATGAGTTTTTGGAAGCGGCGCTGCGTGGAGCAATCGCGGGTGCCCAGCACGGCGACGTTGCCGTGCGTATCGGCCAGAATCTGCGCCTCCACGTGGCGCGGGTGCGTCAGGAATTTCTCCACGTAGCACTCCGCGCGGCCGAAGGCCTCCTTGGCCTCGCGGCCGGCGGAGTTGAAGGCCGCCTCGATGTCCTCGAGGTTTTCCACCACCTTCAGGCCGCGTCCGCCGCCGCCGTATGCAGCCTTGATGGCGATGGGCAGGCCGTGCTCCTCAGCGAAGGCGCGGGCCTCCTGCCAGTCATCGATGGGATCAGAAGTACCCGGTGCCAGTGGGGCGCCGACCTCCTCGGCCACGCGGCGCGCGGCAATCTTGTCGCCGAGCAGCTCGATGGACTCAGGCGACGGGCCAATCCACGTCAGGCCGGCCTCGGCCACGGTGCGGGCAAAGTCGGCGTTCTCCGAGAGGAAGCCGTAACCGGGGTGGATGGCGTCAGCGCCGGCGCGCACGGCGATATCGAGGAGAGCCGGGATGTTCATGTAGGTATCCGCCGCGGAGTTGCCGGGCAGGGCATAGGCTTCGTCGGCCACCTGGGTGTGCAGGGCGCCGGCATCGGCTTCGGAGTAAATGGCGATGGAGCGGATGCCCAGGTCACGCGCGGTGCGGGCGATACGGACGGCGATCTCGCCGCGGTTAGCAATAAGGACTGCAGAGATCATGGGTGGGTGTTCCTTTACTAGTATTTAAGCGAGTTCAAAGCGGACCGTCGCCCCCGGCGGGAGCTGCGCGGCGATATCAATATCTTCTTCGAGGACTGTGGCGATGACCGGGTAGCCACCGGTCACGGCGTGATCGCGGAGGAAAATCACGGGCTCGCCACTCGGCGGTACCTGGACGGAGCCAGCGACCATGCCCTCCGAGGGCAGCTCGCCCTCCCGGGCGCGGCTCAACGCCACGGAGCCCTCCGGGCCGACCAGGCGCACGCCCACGCGGTTGGACTGTGCAGTAACGGTCCACTCGGTGGCCAGGAACGCCTCCAGACTTTCGGGCGTAAACCAGTCATCGCGCGGGCCGAGCACGCAGCGCAGCACACCCTCGGTCTGGCCGTGCGCGCCTTCGCGCACGCGCATCGGGTTGCTCAGCTGCGCATCCGTCATTGCGGTGGAGCGGGGGAGGACACCGATGACATCGCCCAGCCGTACCGGTGTAGGCCCCAGCCCGGAGAGCACGTCGGTGGAGGCTGAGCCCAGCTCCGCATCCGCCACGATGCCGCCGCGGATGGCGATGTAGCTGCGCAGGCCCACCGTTGCGGGATCCACCGTCACTGTGGAGCCGGCGGTGACGAGCACCGGGCGCGCGAGGTGCACCGGCATATCGTCGAGAAGCACGCGGGATTGGGCGCCGGTGACGCACACGACGGCGTCGGTCAGCGCGCGCAGGCGAATGCCGCCGATATTCTCTAGTACGGTGGCGCCGCGCGGGTTGCCCACCGCGACGTTAGCTGTGGCTGCAGCGGCCAAGTCCGCAGCACCCGATGGCGTGACGCCCAGGTTGCCGCGGCCGGGGCGGCCCTGATCCTGGAAGAGGGTGAGCAGCCCCGCATCGAGGACCTCCAAGCGCGGCAAGCGCGCCGGGGTGCGGCGGCCAAAAGGCGTGGTGGACACCACGTCCGGCAGCGAGCTCACCGCGCGGTAGAATACGCGGTCACCGGGCTGGACCAGTGCCGGCGGGTGGGCATCAGATTCCCACATCGGAGTCGAAGTAGTGCCCAACAGCTGCCAGCCGCCCGGGGAGACGCGCGGATAGACCGCGGAGAAACCGCCGGCAATACCGACGGCACCCGCCGGCACCGCGGTGCGCGGGGTGGCACGGCGCTCGATGTTGAAATTCTGCGCCGAGTCCGCCGGGGTGCAATAAGTAAAACCGGGCGCGAAGCCGCCAAAAGCGGCGAGCCACTCGGTGGACGTGTGCCAATCAATGAGGCCTTCGCGCGACATGCCCATCAACTCGGCGGCCTCATCGAGGTCCTCGCCGTCATAGAGAACGTCGATCTCCACAAAGCGCGGATCCTCGCCCGCCTGCGCGGTGGGGCGGAAATCCTGCAGCTTCTCAGCGGCTGCGGCGGCGGAGTTCGGCGTGGCAAAGGTCAGCAGCAAGGTGGTGGCGGCGGCAATCGCATCGACTTGGTCCTTGAGTGGATTAGCGTCGAGCGCCGCGTGCCACGCCATGACTTGGGACAAGTCCTCTAGCTCTACGAGCAGCGCGCGCGTTCCTACGGGGTGAATATGCATCAGATGGCGCTCCGAATCTCAATTCCGTGCGCCTGCAGTTCCTTGACCACACCGCGCAGCAGCTGGACCGCGCCGGGCGAATCACCGTGCGTGCACACCGACTGGGCATCCACGTTGAGTACGGAGCCGTCGATGGCGGTAATAGAGCCGGTTTCGGCGACCTCGAGCACGCGCTTGACGACGTCCCCCTCATCACCCATTACCGCATTCGCCTCGCGTCGTGAGACGAGCGTGCCATCGGGGTTGTAGTTGCGGTCGGCGAAGGCCTCGCGGATGACGGTGAGGCCCTTCTTTTCGGCGATGTCGACGGCGATGCCGCCGGGCAGCAGCATGACGGGCAGGTCGCCGAAGGCCTTGATGCCGTCGATAACCGCGTGGGCCTGGGCCTCGTGGTGGACGATGGTGTTATACATTGCGCCGTGCGGCTTCACGTAGGCCACCTGTGTCCCGTTGGCCTGGGCCAGGGCCTGGAGGGCACCGATTTGGTAGGTGATTTCGGCGGCAAGCTCGGCAGGTGCGTAATCGATGAAGCGGCGGCCGAATGCTGCTGGGTCGTTATAGCCAACGTGCGCGCCGACGGTAACTCCTGCCTCTGCGGCCGCCTTGAGCGTTTCCGCGATGGAGTGCGGGTCACCGGCGTGGAAGCCGGTGGCGACGTTGGCGGAGGAGACAAGCTGGAGCATCGCGGCGTCATCGGCCACGGGGTTGCCGGCGGTGGTTTCGCCGAGGTCAGCGTTGAGGTCTATGTGGAGCGCGCTCATTACAGGAGGACACCTCTTCTATAGTTCCCGAATTGTTGAACAATCTATGGGTGCCTAGTGTAGCCCGCATCACGTCATTTTGTGAAGTGTGTCCCTCATCTTTGCGGCTGTGGGAAGTGAAAGCACCCCCATCACGACCGTGATGGGGGTGCTGCTGGTTAACGCCTTTAGCTTGGCGCTTTAAAAGCTTAGGTGTAGAAGCTTTGAACTAGAACGGGAGGTTGATTCCCAGTGCCTGTGCTGCGGCTGGGCCGACTGCGGCCAGTGCGCCGAGGACACCTAGGACGATAGCGGCGATGCCCAAGTCGGTCGGCTTGCCGTCTTCGGAGGAGAGCTTGCCCTTGAAGTCATCGAAGGAGCTCTGGCCATCCTTGTTCTTGTCGCCCTTGTCTCCGTCGCTGCTGCCGTTGTCGCCGCCCTGCTCGCTGCTGCCGTTATTACCCTCGGTACCGGCGGAGGAGCTGTTGTTGGTGTCCTGGCTGCTGGCCTCTTCGGCGTGAGCGGCGGTGACGCCAGCGAGTGCGAGGGCACCGGTCAGGGCTGCTGCGGTGAGGTTACGGGAGATACGCTTCATGTTTCTTCTCCTGGGAATAGATCGGGAAAGTTCGGTCAATGCCGTATCAGACGATGTTGTCACCGTTAACTGATTTCGACTGCCCACATACTAACCAGAAAAAAGTGAGATGAGTCAAACTATTTTGTATTTTTAAGCTATTCCACGGGAATTGTCATGAAGGTCTCAGGGTGCGGGGTGGCGGTTGGGGGTGTCTGCGAGGAGCCATTTTGTGGCAATGCTCCTGGTTAACATCGATATTGTGGCCTATCGATGTTCTAGTTCATTCGTTGAATTTTTAACTTGCCTCAAGGTGTGCCACCGGTTGGGCGGTGGTGATTTGCGCGTCGGGAGGTTGGCAAAACGCATAAACCGCGTTCCTCCGCCTTTAGGTGGGGGAGAAACGCGGTGTGTGGCGCTAGTTGTTCTTAAGCGAAGAACTTGCGACGAGCGGCGAAAGCGCCAGCAGCGATCATGGCTGCGAAGGCCAGGGCGGCAAGGCCGCGAGCAACGGTGTTGGAGCCGGTCTCAGCGGAGATACCGCGGGTCTGTGCCGGGGCCTGTGCAGCGGTGCTGTCAGCAATCTGACCACCCTGGGCGATGACCTCGTCCTTGTTCTCCTGCAGCATCTGCTCGGAAGCAGCCTTCTCCTCGGCGGTCGGAGCGTCCTTCTGTGCAGCCTCCTGAGACTTCACGTAGGTCTTGCCATCCTTTGCCAGGTACCAGGTCACGCCACCGATGACGAGGGCAGCCGGCAGAGCCAGCCAAGCCAGCTGCTTCTTGTCGAAGTCAGACTCGCCCTCGGAGGAGTTGTTGTTGTTGGAGTTGTCGCCATCGGTGGAGCCGTTGTTGTTGGAGTTGTCGCCATCGGCGGAGCCCTCTTCGTTGTTCGACGGCGATTCGCCTTCGGCCGGGTCTTCACCTTGGTTCGAAGTTTCCTTTAGGAGTTCTTGGTACTCAGGCGAATTCTCCCAGGCTGCCTGTGCCTGATCCTTGCTGAGTGGGGTCTGGCCGAGCTCGTTGACGCTCAGGTAGCTGCCGTCAGACTGCTGGCGGTAGGTTACGCCATCGAGCTCGAACTCGGCCGGTGCCGGGATCTGGGCAGAGGCAACGGCGGTGCCGCCGAGTGCGAGGGAACCAGCCAGGACGGCTGCGGTCAAAGTGCGGTTGATGTGCTTCATAAGTTTCTCCTTGTGAGGGTAGTGAGAGGGATTCAACCCAACGTGAACAACAATAGTCACAACTTTCACATCAGTCACAAGGGTTTGGAAGTTTTGCTCGCTAACATGGCGGACACCTCTCGCGCCAAACGGGCCGCGTGTTCGGCTTGTGAGGGCCCGTTCGGTTGCGTCTATGGGGTCTGTTGACCTGCAGAAACATGCGCTATGAAAACCGGCGAGCTGGGAAAATGTTCGATAGAAGCCTAATGGGCTGAGTGTCCCCCACTATGGGGGGTATGGCAGGAAGCTCTAGCCTTGGTCTGTGGCAGCTTCAGGCGTTTCGGCTACGCCTTCAAACTGCCATCCCACCACGGCATTGCGTACCGCCGCTGCCAGTGGGTTGGCTGGCTGGATGCAGCTGATGGTGAGCAGGCGGCCGGGCTGGGCATCGGCGCCCCAGATGCTCTCGTCCTGCTCGAGACCGTCCTTTGAGGGATCGTGCAGATCTGTCGCGGTGTATACCAGCCACTGATCAGCGGAGTTCTGCGTGCGCAGGTATAGCTTGTCGCCTATTGAAGCCTTGTGCTCGTCTGCCCGGCCGTCGTAGAGATTATTAAATACTGCCGGCACACCCGCGCCGGTATGGCCGGCGATAACCACGATGTCTTGAGCATCCGTACCGGGAAGTGAATAGGGCTTATCCTCCGCGGTATAGGTGCAGGCCTTATTCATCGAGTCCGGATTGATCTTGTTGTCTTTGACTCGGCAGGAGCCTTCTTCGAAGTCCGTGCGTACATCAATTGCTGGGATGTACATCTCGACTGCGGGGGAGGGCTCGATGACTGCGGCGGGTTCCGTGACTATGTCGGCGGGTTGCGGCGCGGGTGCTTCTGGTTCCTTATTGAACTTAAGCGCGGCGACAATCCCGAGGAACACCAACGCCAGAATCAGGAGGACCCCCATCCCGTGACGGCTGTCAGGCTGGCGATGGCGCGCTGCGTGGCGCCGTGGTGAAGTTCCTTGTTTTCTCGTCGGTGCTGTTCGTGTTGGTGTTTGTTGGGTAGGCGCCGACAGGGAAGCGGATCGCCGTGAAGGGGTAGCGGTCGAAGAGGGAGAAGTTAACCGTTCTTGGCTGGGGCGGCGTCGCGGCCGGTAGGCCGAGCGCTCAGGGGTAGCGTCCGCGCGGCCTTGAAGAGAGCGGCTACGGCGTGCACGCTCAGCACGAAGATCAATACGGATTCCTTCTTCCGGCAGGCGGTAGCTATCGCGCTGTGCCGAGTAGCGAGAATCCATGGTGAGCTCCTGAGAAGAACGATAATTAGAAAATTACAGTACTACTCGCTCAGTAACCATTCCTTAAGTGCGCGTTATGAATCACTTGTTACCGAAGCTCATCCACGCGTTTTCCCTCACAGGCGAGCTGAAAGCGTAGTGCGTAGGTGATGAGCCAGTGGGTGGACATGAAGTGGCCGTCGACAAGCTGCGGTTGTGCGCTGGCAGCAAGCGCCTGTGCGCGGGGTAGGACGGAGGTGTCGAAATGCTCAGCGAGTTCAACGAGCATCCACGCCCTGGTCAGCGCTAGCCCGAAGAGGTGGGCCAAACGGCCATCGGTTGGGTCGAGTACCTCAGGAATTTGTGTAAGAAAGTCCAGTGCCTCGGCGCGGTGGGGAAGAAAGCCGTCGAACCAGTGTGGGAAATCCGGCAGAACGCGCGACATGAGTAGCGCCTCCGATAGTCCGCTGGACAGGAAATCGTGCCCAGACAGCTCCCATTCGAGCGGGTAGTTGTGGTCGTCGCCAAAAAGGCGGGCAGCAGCCTCGCGCACCGAGCTTGCCAGCGATTCCAGCCCGAGTTTCTCCGCGGCCTCGAGAATGAGGAAAAGATTGAAGGCTGTATTGGAATGCATACCGTGTCGCACCGGTTGGTTGAGTGAGTCGAGCCAGTCGCGGCAGTGCTGTGCGGTGAGCTCTACGAGCTTGTCCATCGCTTCGCTGGGCCGGATGACGGCTAGCTGCAGCAGCCAGGCGCGCCCATAGGGTATTTCATATCCGGGGTGGGCAAGGAGGTAGTTGTATTCCATGGTGAGGGCTTCTGTGCTGAGGCGATCGTCGAGAAGCGCAGAAAGTTCTTTGGGAGACTCGGGACCGAGAATCTCGTTTACTAGCGTGCCTGAGTACTGCATGTGGACGCTGGAGTGCCAGTTGAAACAACCGTAGAAACTGGGGTGCAGCTTGCGGGGCGCACGTCGCAGTCTTCTGTGGAAGCGCTTGTGTGGTGCATCGCGGCGGGGAATTCGCGCTCGAGTGCGGCCGCAATTGTTTCCGCCCAGTCGCTGGCACAAGTTTCTAGCGAAGTCATGCGTTAAGTATGGCAAAGCTGAAGGTGGGGTGTGTCTTCTCTTGACTTCTGGGGTGTGCGTTTGAAATTGACCATCGAACGCATGAGTGACATTGTGGTGTTGATGTCCGGTCGCCCTCGTATTCTTTAGAGCAGGCATCCAAGAGGTGGGGGAATGCACGTCCGCACGCACGCGGTCTAGCAAGGGTGTCTGGAGCTACAGGCAACACTTCGTCTTGGGGGTTGCCATTATCGAAGAAGGGGGAACCTTGAGGTTCTTGGAACACAAGCCGACGACGTTTAGTAAGAGACAAGTACATCGAATAGGAAGTGCGTTACGGAATGGGGAAGCGGTTGATGAGGAACGGTTTGGTCTGTTCTTGGACCAGCAATCAGCCCTGTGTGATGCGATAATTCAAAAAGCAGGTCAGACCATGGCACAACTTGATAATCGGTTGACGCTGAGTTCAGACTCGATTGTGGAGTCAGATTCAGATACATACTTCCTGGGTTCTCGTGTAAAAACACGAGACACGTTGAGGGAGAAGTTGAGTCGAATGCCGAGCTTTCCTTTGGAGAATATCCAAGACGTCTCTGGAGTACGGCTGGATCTCGACGTGACTCTAAAGGAACAATCGATACTGGCGGAGCTTCTTTCTCGAGATCTTATGAAGGCTGGGGCGAGGAAGGTAGAGCTCCGGGACATGCGCGAGGAACCGCACTCGGGCTATCGCGCGGTGCACCTACATGTGATGTCTGAGGCCGGGCGTGCAGAAATTCAGTTACGAACGGCGCTTCAGTCGCAGTGGGCAAACCTTTATGAAATGGCAGGAGACTTGTAGGGGAGAGAAATCCGATACCTCGAATTCGGCGGAAAAATTCCGGCAGGATTTGAGATTGAGACCCGCGCTTTGCATGAACTGTCCGAAGTCGTAAACAGGGTGGAAAAGCTCGTCGATATTCTTACTGAGCCTTTCGAAGGCAACCAACCTGCTGATACAACGCAAAGAGAAGCACGTCAATTGCGACGTAGCATGTATAAGATGCTAGATAAATTAATCCATGAATTCGAAGAACGCCGAGTTCAACGTGACGTGGAGGGAGAATAAATCGATGCCAGCCTATTTGATTAAATACCATCGACCGACAGGTGCACTGGAAGTAACTGAGTACGAATCCCTCATCGAGGGAACCCGCGCTCGTCATAGACTGGATCAAGTAAATAAGGATCCTGACGTCGAGATTGTGGCGATTGGCGCTAAGAATTTAGAATCCGTCCGCCATACGCACGCGCGCTACTTCTTCCGTGAGAAGACCGCGCCGCCGTACCCCTTTGTGGCTTAAAGCTTGAAGCTTTGAATAGCGCAGTTGGCGAATACTAGCCGCGAAGGATTTTCTCCATGGCTTTTCCCCTGGCGAGTTCATCAACGAGCTTGTCCAGGTACCGAATATTCTGCATCAGTGGGTCCTCGATGTCCTGGACACGGTGTCCGCAGATGCTGCCAGTGATGAGGTGGCGAGACGGGTTCAGTTGAGGGGCCTGCTCGAAGAACTCCTCGAGGGTGATCTTTTGCTCCCGGACCCTCCCCAGTCCTTCAACCGAGTAGCCGGTAAGCCAGGTGATGACTTCGTGGAGCTTGCTGACAGTCCTGCCTTTGCGCTCCACTTTGTTGACGTAGTGCGGATAGATGTCGGCGAAGGGCACGGAAAAGATTCGATGAGGCATGTGGCGCAGTATATTCGTGGTCCTCGAAATGCGTGGAGGCCGTTCGGCGTCGCGGGTTAGCCGTGCCAGAGCGACGAGATTAGCATCGCCCAGTGGTTGTCACCTATTGGTAGGAATCGCCTGCGCTGTTGTGGTTCCGCAATGCTCCCGCTGCCGTTCTGCAAAGACTTCGTTGCCATTCTGCAAGGTTCCCATTGCCGTTCTGCAATGCTCCCGCTGCCGTTTGATCATGCTGTGAAACGCCAAAAAGAGGGCACCCTCGGCCGCTGCGAAGCGGTGTGAAGGCGCCCTCTGTGGTGAGGTCTGGGCGGGTGAGTCGGTTCAGTTAGTTCCAGACGGGGGCATCGCCAAGCTGCAGCTCGGAGTAGCGCGCCTCCGGAACGGTGGCGGAGTAGGGCTTGCCTACGGCCTCCCATTCCTGATCAGCGTTGCAGCGAACGTCCTGGCCGTCGGTGTCGAGCATGGTAAAGCCCCACACCAGCTTGCCCTGGGAGTTCGCCGGCAGAGTGTACGGGCCAACCTCCTGGTTCAGCTTCCAGTGCTGCTCGTGGACGTAGGTGAAGCCGTAGGTCTGGGTCAGCACCTTGGCCAGTTCGCCCTCGCCCTTGATGGAGCCGGAGACCTCAATGGTCTGCGTGCGGGCCTGGGTCACGGTGTGGCTGACCGGCACGGGCTCATCGTTACGGTTGGCCACGCTGGTGGCATCCGTTTGCTTGAACCAGCGGCGAGTGGCGGTGACATAGGTGCCATTCTCACCGGGTGTTGCGCAGTGCGTGCCCGGCTTGAAATCATCGTTCCAACGCTGGGGCAGCTCGAAGTCCCCGCCGAAGTCAGCGGCGTGGGCAACGGGAGCGGCTGCCAGCAGGCTCAGCGCAGCGAAGACGCTCGCGGCAGCGCGCGCGATGGACTTCTTCAGCACGTCTTAGCCCCAATCGTTGTTGTCGCGGGTGGAGACCTCCACGTGGCGCTCCTTCGGCAGGGTAGCGGTGAAGGAGTCGCCGTTAGCCTGCCAGGTGTTATCGGAACCGCAGATGGTCTTCTGGCCCTCAAAGTCGGAAACCACCCAACCCGCGCGCATGACGGCGGTCTTGCCCGGAGCGATGTTGTACGGGCCGACCTGCTCGCCGACCTCGTAGGACTGGGAGTCGGTGTAGCTGGAGGAGAAGGTGAAGTTGATCAGATCCAGCAGCTTGAAGTCCACACCGGCGGAGACGTTCCAGGTCTTGGTCTTGGTTTCCTTGATGGAGCGGGTCACCGGCAGCGGCTCATCGTTGTAGTTGGAGATGGTCCAGGAGCCAGCGGAGCCGTCGAAGTAGGTGCGCTTGATCTTAACGGTCTGGCCGGTGTCGCCCGGGTTGGTGCAGTGCTCACCAATGGTGGTCGGGTTGGCCGGGCCCAGGTCACGTGCCGGGAGGGCGTTAGCGGCCGGGGTAGCGATCAGACCGCAGGCGATGGCCACGGCAGCGGTGGTGGAAGCAATCTTGGTCTTGAACATGGTGATTTCTCCTTGGGGATTAAAGGTGGATTAGTAGATGGTCTGGGTCGGGACTGGAAGTTTGCGGTACTCCTCCGGGGTGACGTCCTCGGTGCGAGTGGAGCCGTCCTTGCCCGTGATGGTGGCCTCCGCCCAGAAGCCGCTGGGAGCGGTGGTCTGCTTGTAGTTGGAGGTCAGGCTGTACTTGCCGTCCTTGCCGCAGTGGATTTCGCGGTAATTGATCCGGGTCATAGTGGTGCCGTACTCCACGCGCACGCGCTCACCTGGGGCCAAGTCGATGTGCTCGAGTTCAGTTCCCACCGGCATGTAGGCGCGCTTGACCGCACCGACGGATTCCAGCCAGCCCTTCGGGATATCGCCGCGGTTGCCGCGCCAGTTGGTGTAGGGGGCGTGCTCTGCGCCAACGACGAAGTCAGTAACCGGCGCGTATTCATAGTCGCCCTTGGACCAGTTGAGGAAGTCCGTGGAGTAGCCCGGCTTGCGGAAGGTCGGCGCCACCGCGGTGATATCCAGTGGGTACCAGGAGCTATCGCGACCCTCGCAGGTCTCGCCCTCCTTGGGCCAGGAGGGATCGCGCTGCAGTTCCTCGGAAGGCTGCATGATTTCATCCTTCTTCGGATCCGCAATCTTTTCCAGGCTGGGGCCAGATACGGAGGTGTAGTTGCCCTCGATGGGCTTGGAGTTCGCGCCCGGGGAGCGGGAGGGAATCTCCATGGCCAGGTCCGAAACGGAGCCGTCCGCCTTGATGATGTAAGCAAAGGCATAGCGCTCGGCCGGGCCTTTGCCGCGGATAACGTTGGCACCTGGCATGTTCTCCAGACGGTCGTCGTTACAGCCGACGAACATAGAGATGAAGTCCTTTTCCACCACGCCGTATTCCACGCGGAAGGATTCACCCGGCTTGAGCGTGATGGGACCGAAGGTTTCCTTCTCCTGCCAGCCGTTGGATAGCTTCAGTCCGATATCGGGCCTGACCCCCGGAAAGTAGACACGTCGGGGGTTAGCTATGCTGCTTGGGTCAGTGTAGCTGATGTGAGTGCTTCGAAGTCATCGGGGGCTAGAAGGTTGCACCAGGAGTGCCGTCTGCGCGTGTTGTAGCGCATGCACCATCGGAAGACTTCTTGGCGGCAGATGATGGGATTGTCAAAAACTTTCCTATCTCGCAGAACTTCACGCTTTAAAGTGGCGTTAAACGATTCTGCCAGGGCATTATCGGCACTCGTTCCCACTGCTCCCATGGATTGGCGAACACCAAGTTGGGTGCAGTGGTCTTGAAAAGCCTGTGAGGTGTACACACTGCCATGATCAGAATGGAAAATTACCCCTTTAAGGCTTCCGCGAACCTTGCTGGCATGGGACAAAGCTTCGATAACCAGCGATACCCGCATGTGATCGGCGAGCGCATGACCGACAAGTTTGCGCGAGTAGACGTCGATGACTGTGGCAAGGTACATGTTCTTGCCTCCCTTACACGGCAGGTAGGTGATATCGCCTACATACACCTGGTTCGGCTTATCAGCGGTGAATTTGCGGCCTACTAAATCTGGCATGACTCGATGACCAGGCTTGCGCCTGGTAGTGACACATCGACGTTGTTTAGTAAAGCCTTTTAGCCCCATGGATTTCATAATGCGTGCGACCTTCTTGTGATTGATCGGAGGAAAGTCCGTATCGGCTTTAAGGCTTGCAGCGATGCGTTTAGCACCATAAAGCCCGTGCTCATCATCGAAGATGCTCTTGATTCGTGCACCAATAAGAGCATCCGAACACATCTTTAACCTGCGTTTTTCGCGGGTGTTGACCCATTTGTAGAACGAGGAGCGATTGAGCTTTAACACGTGGCACATCCGCTTGACCGAGTACTCGGTTCGATGGTCATAGACAAACTGGAAGCGGATTACCAGCGTGTCTCTTCGGCAAAATATTTCGCGGCCTTACGCAGGATATCGCGTTCTTCACGAAGCTTAGAGACTTCTTTTTCTAGCTGACGGATTCGTTCAGAATCAGTCGTCGCCTGTGCCTTGTCGCGCATGCTTTTTGTGCGGACACGCTTGCCGGTGCCGTACTGCTTAAGCCAGGAATAAAGTGAGGAACGATTGATTCCTAGCTCTGCTGAAGCCGCGTGAAGTGAGAGGTCCTCATTGTTTTCGTAGAGGGCCACAGCATCACGTTTGAACTGTTCGGAGTACCTAGGCATGGTGGTAGATTACCTTTCTTCCCAACCCAACAGGGCTGGATATCAGGTGTCTACCTAACAGGGGTCAGGTCCATCGGACTTGGCGGTGGTGTCCCACCCGGAAGGCATCGCGGCCTTGGAGTTGGCTTCAATCTTGTGGTTGGTGCCGGTTTCCACGGAGGCGGTATAGGGCACTTCTTGGTCAGTGGTGTTCTTGAACTGCAGAGTGCCGTCGCTTAAGTAACGGCGGCCGGTTTCGGCAAAGTGCCACTCCGGGGTGGTGAGGTCTTCGCCTGCTGCGCTGCAGCTCTTGTAGAGGTTGGTGATGGGGTAGGCCTGTGGCATGGGCGGAATGCTGGCCGCCTGTGCCACGGGCGCGGTGAAGGCCGCGGTCGCCATCGCGGCTGTAGCCGCCAGCGGCGCGAGCGCACGCAATCCCTTGATGTGCACCTGGATACCGTCCTTAAAGAAACTCAAAGAATGATGGGGAACTAATTTAATCCTGAAACAATCTTAGGTGTCGAAACCGGAGGCTTTGAAAGCTGGACAAGAGATTTCTTAAGGCCTTGGGGGAAGTTGGCGGTGTCAATATGATGACTGCCAGTGTTTTGACCTTTCGTGCACAATAATTCGATTGACCCTATACGGGGTTGCTGAAATTTCAGGGTTTCAAACGAATCTGCTGGCAGTGAGCTTTGCTCGGGGAAGTTTCGTAGGAGAGCTGATGGTACTGATGCTCGCGCCATGCCTGCATTTCTCACCCCTAGGGTGAGAAGCGTGTGGCTGCGGCCGTGGTGGGAATGGGGCTGCGCTTGGCGACGTCCCCTTCACCCCACCGTCTGCTCTCCTGGTGGAGGGCGGGGCGTGAGACGACAGATGCGAAAATATATTCCCATCGTGTTGTTGGTAATCCACCGCCTCGCGAACAATCGGGCAGGTCATGCAATGCCCGCCACCGCGGCCGCGCCCCAGCTCTGCCGAGCCGATCTCCACTACCTCAATGCCGGCAGCCCGCAATTTCTTGTTGGTGTACTTGTTGCGGTCATAGGCCACCACCACGCCAGGTTCAATGGCCACGACGTTGTTGGCATCATCCCACTGCTCACGCGCGGCGGTATAAACATCCCCACCTGTTTCAATGACCTCGAAGCGTCCAATACCGAGTGCCTGGGCTACGACATCGAGGAAGGAGTCGGTGGGCAGTTCGACGTCGAAAGGCGCCGTGCTTGTGGAGGGGTGCAACACGATGGGCCGGATGGTGTCCACAACCTTGGGGTAGGCAGTGAAGACTTGTGAAGTCTTTGAAGTTTATGAAGTTTGTGAAGAGTGTTGCGACCGGCTATTTGGTAGCAGTGTCGTGACTATCCGGTAGCGCTTCAGTGGGTTTCTGGTAGCAGCTCAGGGCGCTCGGGATGATACTTCCGGTAGCCGCACCACTCGGGTGCGGCGTGTACTGGAAGGAGTCCGCTTATGCCGGATTACCGTGCGGTGATGACGCTGCTGATTAGGAAGCGTTCTTACCGCCAGATTGAAGACCAGCTCGGGTGCTCGCACCGCGCGATTTCCCGGGCGAACCAAGCGCTGCGAAGCCTTGGCCTAACCACTGCCCAGCAGGTCGCGGCGCTGACGAATGACGAGCTGGACGAGATATTCGTTGATAAACGCACCAGCGGGCAAGGCGAATTCGTCCCGATTGACTTTGACGCGGTCGTCAAAGCACGCACAGGGCGTGTGAAGCAAACACTGCAAGTATTGTGGGCTCGCTACACCACCAACCCCGCCCAGCCGGGCCAGCGCCATTACAGCTACGACCGATTCCGCCAGCTGGTTGCCTCCCATGTCGATGCAGCCGGGCTTACCGCCCGGATCACCCATGCACCAGGGCATACGATGCAGGTGGATTGGGCAGGGGCCAAGATGAGCCTGTACGACCCCGCGGGCACACAGGGTGCGAAAGTCAGCATTTTCGTCGCCTCGCTGCCGTATTCAGGAATGCTGTTTGCCTGTGCGTGTGTTGACCAGCGGCAGCAGTCCTGGCTTGATGCCCACCGCCAAGCGTTTGACTACTTCGGCGGGGTCTGCCAGGTTGTTGTCCCCGATAACGCGTCGACGGCGTCGAACGCAATCAGCACTGCCGATAGGAATCGGAAGGTCAACGACACCTACCAGCAGTTCTTGGAGCACTACAACACAGCGGCACTTCCCACACGCGCGCGTCGGCCGAAAGATAAAGCGAATGTGGAAGCTGCGGTAAAGATCGTCACGCACAAAGTCATCCACGTCCTTGAGGGCCACCAGTGCGTTGACTTGGACGAGCTCAACGGAAAGATTGTGGGCTTGGTCGACGCGATCAACACCTCCGTGCCGTTTCGCAGTCAGCAGTCAAGCCGCAGGGATCTCTTTGAAGCACACGAACAGCGTCTGCTTGCCGATCTGCCGGCAACCCCGTGGCAGCACACCGAGTGGAAGCGTGCGAAAGTAGCCCCAGATTTCCATATCACGGTTGCAACCGTGCGCTACTCCGTCCCGCACCAGCTTGTTGGCCGCACTGTCGATGTGCGCATCACCGGGCAAGTCTTGACCGTCTTTGACCAGGGGACAACCGTAGCAACCCACCGGGTTTCGCATAAGCGTGGGGCCTATGTCACTGACTATGAGCACATTCCATCTGGAATGGACTCCACCCGTGGACTGTGGACAAGCGACTACTTTTATCGCGAAGCCAGCAAAACCGGCCCGGCAACACGCAAGGTCATCGAAGAACTCATCGCGGCGAAAGCCATCCCGGCCCAGGCGTACCAATCCTGTAGAAACGTGCTGTCGATGGGCAAACACGGCAACAAACCAATCCTGGAAGAGGCATGCCAGCGCCTGACCGCCAACAACGGCAGCCGACGAGCGGTGTCATATACCGCGGTCAAAAACATGATGGCCGCCATACGCAAAGAACACGCCACACGGCCCCGCGGCTGTGACCAGCCCACGCGCAGCACCACAACCAACCAATCCACCGCCCCTGCAGTCTCCGACAGGGATACCACAGGCGCGTTTCTCGGCGGTGCAGACCAGTTCAACATGGACAACCTCGTTAAGAAAGGAAACTAAAGCCCATGTCATCACCAACCCCGCCAACAGATCGCTTCCTTGACGAATCCGTTCTGGCCGACTTCACCGCGCTGCGGATGACTGCCTTCGGCAGAAGCGTTATCGACATCGCCAACGATCCCGCATTCGACGCATGGACGTTTTCCCAAAAGGTGCTCTACGCACTCGATAAAGAAGTCGCGGCCAGGCGTGAACGACGCATCAACAAACTGCTGAAAGCATCCCGATCGCCGAACCTTGATGCTTGCCTTGAAAAGGTAGTCTGCACGCCTGACCGCAACATCAACCCCGAGCAAGTCAGCAGACTCGCTCACGGACAATGGTGCCACCTGGGCCAAAACATTGTCATCCTGGGCAAATCCTCAGTCGGCAAAACCTACCTCGCCCAAGCCCTGATCACAGCAGCATGCCGCAACGACTACTCCGCACGGTTCTACCGCACCGACATGCTTGCCGCCGAACTGGCAGTCCTCCAACCCGAAGACCCCATACGGCTGAAGTTCATCCAGCACCTCCACGACGTCGACGTCCTGGTCTTAGATGACTTCCTCACCACACCTATTGATGCCGCGACCGCGCACCAACTTCTCAACATCCTCGCCGGACGAGAAGGCAAAGTCTCAACGATAGTGACCTCACAATTCACCCCACTGGAGTGGTACAAGTCCATCCCCGATGCCGTGATCTCCGAGTCAATCCTCAACCGACTCGTCTCCGGCGCCGAGATCATCACGCTCGAAGGACCAAACATGCGCCTCACCACCAACGCATAACCAACAACGCCTGAGTGAGACACCGCTACCGGATACTCACTCAGGCGCTACCAGATACTCACCACACCGCTACCATTTCAGTCTTCTGAACAAAGAGCTTTGATGTTTGATCTAAAGTCCGCACCGTTCCTCCGAGAGCGGGCACGATTGCGTTGCGGGAGCTCAAATCCGCGGGCCGGCGTGTTAGTTTACGGTTGCTCCCAAGGCAGGACGTCGCTGCCCGTGAGCCGCAACCTTCCTTAAGGAGCTCGACCGCTTGATCGCGTTGAGTTCGACAGAGATTAGTGTGGGGATGCATAGAAGCTCTCCACAATCTGGTTTCTGATCTTTCAGTCCGGAGCATGGAGAGCAGTCCACTGTCTGAATTGCAGCTTTCCTAAGGCCAGCGGGTTAAGGCAAATTGAACGGGCTGGAGTTACTAGTGGGCAATTCTGAGTGCTGTTCCAGTTATGAGTTCAATGAATTTCGGAATCGCTTGGGGGATCATATATTCGTATCGGGCGTGGGCGCCCGCACCTTCGGCTCCAATTCCGCAGAGAACTGGAATCCCGAGGGCGGAAACGAAGTTAGCGTCGCTAGCACCGCCAACTGAGGTGGATTGAAGCTTAAAGCCGATTTTTTCCGCTGTCGTTCGTGCCTTTTCAAAAAGGGATTTATTAGCGTTGGTGAACTCCATTGGAGGGCGGTTCCAATCTTTCTTCACCTGTACCGTGACTTTGTGGTTTGACCACGAGATCTCATCTAATTCCTTGTCGAGTCGTTCAAGTTCTGCTTGAGTTTTGATACGAATATCGATCTCAGCTTTGGCTTTGCCGGCGACAACGTTAGAGCCAGAACCGCCACTAATAAGCCCTACGTTTATGGTGGTTCCCTTCTCTGGTGAGGCAAGTTGGGTAGCGGCTAAGCAGTACTCCATTAACGCAGTGATCGCGCTAGCGCCATCTTCAGGATTCAGTCCTGCGTGGGATTCAACTCCTTGTGCTTCGACGCTTATAAGTCCAACTCCTTTTCGCTGAGTCTTGATTAGTCCTTGGTGTGAAGCTTCAAAAACGAAGGCTGCGTCGACTTCTTTGGCTACTCTTTCAATGTGCGGACGGGAGAACGGGGAACCTAGCTCTTCGTCTCCGTTGAAAAGCAGGTGAACCGTTGGGAAAGGTTGTCCAGATTCCTTCAAGTATTTAGCAATCCAGATGGCTTGTACTAGGCCGGTCTTCATGTCAAAAATTCCTGGACCCGACAAATACTCGCGCCCATCTTCAGTTATTCCTTTGCTGCTTTCCCAGTCGGCAAGGGTTCCGTCGGGCCACACGGTGTCATAGTGGCCTACGAACAGGATAGATTGCTCGCTCGTGCCGTCGAAGCGAAAGTGTAGGCAGTCACCGAACTGGCCCCCATCGAACTTTTCCTCATAATCCGGAGAGCCAATACGGTTGTTAACGATTGAGCTGAGATGAGAAAGGCCGTCATTTAGGGAAGCCTTATTGTAACTGTAGGTCTCGAGGTTAACTAACCCTTGAATATCATCGATGATGAGGTTTAGGTCATCGGCGGCTGTGGTGTACTGAAACGGGCGTGGAGTTTGCATGGAATAACCTATTTCCTTTCGGCGAGGTAGGGACGAAAATCGTGAGCTAGAAGCCAAACGGCAGACCAAGGAGATACCAGAGCAGGAAGAAGGAAATCCATACAATCCAAACAATTCCTGCCAGGGGCAGAGTGAACGAGGCAAGTGTGCCGATACCGGCGCCCTTTCGATACTGCTGAATAAAACCAAGCGCCATCACGAAGTAGGGGCTCATCGGAGTGACACAGTTGGTTACAGAATCCGCCACTCGGTACATTGCTTGAGTGGTTTCTGGCTCAATACCGAGGAGCATGAGCATCGGGATAAATACCGGCGCGGCCAGTGCCCACATCGCTGAGCCGCTGGTCAAAACCAAATTCATCACGGAGATTAAGATGGCAATGCCAAAGAGGATTGCCCAGCCCGGAGCATTGATTTCCTTGAACCAAGTTGCGCCGGAGATGGCCATCACTTGACCGATGCCAGTCCATTTGAAGTATGCCAAGAACTGAGCGATCGCGAAGAATAAGACCAAGATTGGTGCCATGGATCGGAATCCCTCGATCATGGCGGGAAGGACGTCTCCTACTTTCTTGTAGCTGCCGGATATAAGTCCATAAGTTACGCCGACGAGAGCGAAGAATAAGCCGATTATCCCTGCCATTCCTGTCATGACCGGTGAATTGAGGATGCCGTTACCCTCGCCCCTAAGCGGAGAAGATTCGAAGTATAGAGCAGCAACCAGAGCTGCGGCGAAGGTTAGTGCTACAAGTCCTGCGGACTTTAGGGCGCGGAGGTCCGCAGACGAAACGTTAGTGGCGGATAGGTCATCCTCCTGATCGACGTAGTCTTCGTCAATCTGTAAGTCTGGGCGCTTGGCCAAGAAAAGTTCCACCACGAGGGTAATAACGAGTGAGATGAGAATTGATGACGCAAGTCCGAAAAAGTAATTCGAGGTAGGGGTGACGAAGGCGTTGGGATCAATCGTGTGTGCTGCAGCCGTTGAAATAGTAGACAGCAAGATGTCCGTAGTGGTTAGGGACGGTGAAGCGTCATAGCCCGCCGAAATGGATACAAAGGCAATGATCGCGCCGAGTATGGGGCTACGGCCAATCGCTCGGAAAACAATGGCGCCAAGGGGAATGAGTGTCACGTAGGCAGCGTCACCTGCAACGTGGCCAATCATTCCTGCGTAGCTTAATGCGAAGGTGGTAAAGCGGGCTGGAACTTTCGTGACGGTGAGCTTGAGGACCGTGTCAAAAAGCCCACTCTTTTCTGCAATGACGATGCCCAGCATCGTGGTCAGAATTGTCGCGAGAGGAGGGAACGACGCAAAATTCTCAACAACGTCACCGACGATTACTGTCATTCCTTCGCGTGAAAGCAGGCTTTTGACGGCTACCACCGAGCCATCATCTGGCTTTGTTGCCGCTAGGCCGATGGCTTCAAAGATAGCGCTTAGGCCGACGAGGATGCCGGAAAGTACAACGAAGAGCCAGAAGGGGTGGGGGAGCTTGTTGCCCCAGACTTCAATCTTGTTGATGCACCTAAAAGCAAAGTTAATGGTTTTACCGCCCTGGATTGAGTTGGTTCCAGATGGGGCGGGAGCTTGTGCTGTCAAGTCGACCTCCTCATTTTGAGAGCTAAGTTTCGGCTAAAGCTATATGAGGCGTAAGTCACCGTCAAGCAGCTATGCATGAACTTTCAATCCCAGAATGCAATAATGCAGGATATTAATCATCGGTCTACTGTATGGGTGGAGGAGATGGCAGATCTACTGACTGACGTTGACAAACAGCTTTTAAAAATCCTGTTTCAGAGTCCGCGGGCAACATGGGAGGAGGTAGCGGCTCAAAGCGAAGTTTCTGCAAGTACTGTCTCTCGTAAGATGAAGAGGCTTGTGGATGGCAATGTTGTGAGCTTTGTTGGTGAGATTCCTTGGCGATTATTTTCAACTACTTACCCGGTCCATGCCTGGGTGCGTGTCCGAGGACAGAGTCCAGATAGCATTATCGAGAAACTTGTAGGCTTGCCGGAAACACAGCACGTGGCGTCTACCTTTGGTAGTGCGCCAATTTTTACTACCTTGCATAGTCCAAGCGAAAGTTCACTTTATGATGCAGTCAATGCGATCCAGGACTGGCAAGGGGTCGATAGCATGCAAGTGGCTCCCGTTCTGCAGTGTGCCACCAAGGCATCTGCTTGGCGTCCCATAATCGAATTGAGCGAAGGTATAAGTGTCCAACGAGCATCCGGGGGAACCAACGATAAGCATTCTGCACAAGCTACAAAAGGGTTCGAATACGATGATTTTGATGTCTCCGACGAACAGTCGCCGACCCCTCGAGAACTTATGGCCCTTAAAATTCTGCAGAGAAACGGCCGGGCGACAGCTAGCGCTGTCGCCAAACAAGTTTCTCTGTCTGTTCCTGCTGCTCAGGCGATGATAGAGCGCTTGACAGCGCGTGGTTGGTTTCGCCCCCGAATTGAGGTGTCACTGCGGGCGCTAGGTTTTGAGACTTCCTATGTAATGCGTTTGACTGCGCGTCCTTCCAAAATTGAAAAAGTGATGCGGCAGCTCGCGAAAAACGAGTCCTGTCGGTTTGTCACTCAGAACGCTGGGGAAGGGGACATCGTAGCGACAGGTGTTGCTAAGTCTCGTAGGCATCTTTCCCAAATCGTGAATAAAGAAATCGCCGTGTTAGACGGAGTCTTGTCGACGAACACCGACATTATCGCTAGAGACTGGAAACGATATTGGTCGTTGCGGGACTCAGTCGGGCGAATGTCGGAATTCAACCCTTTACCACCGATTTAGAACCTGCGGTCAAAGAATTGAGCTCTGAACGTTCACCCAGAATTTCCCCTAAAGTCGTGGGCCCTCCAACTCTGTTCGATAGACCTTGAGATATGCGAAAAACTCAGATTGCGATAGCTGTCCTTACTGCGATCACACTTACGCCAGCGAACGGTATGGCAGCTGATTCTGCTCCGGCTCATCCGACGGTGGCGACCGGTGATGTCGTCTACTTCCAAGACATGAAGGAGTTTGAACCCCGGGCGTGGGATGATGGCAGCCAGCAGGGTGGTATCGCCTACTTGGCAACCGCTCTCGAAACGCTCCGTGAGGAAGAGGGCGATCCCATCGTTGCCTTCGGGGGCGAGCTTGCCGCCGGCAGCTTGTTCGGGTCCGTCTTTCGTGGTGAGCCATTTGTAGAGGCTTTTAATGAACTCGGTGTGGACGTCGGTAATTTTGGCAACCACGACTTTGATTACGGCTTGGATCACACTCGCAACCTTATTGAGAAGGCTGAGTTTCCGTGGATTTCCAGCAATCTGACTACTGAGAATGGTGAGCCGATTAGCGAGGACGGGACTAGCTACACCGCCAAGTCCGGCGAACTCACGGTGGGGTTTGTATCCCTGACCGCGGACCTTGATCGGACCGTAGCTGCTAAGGATGTCGTAGTGGGGGATTTCGTCGATTCCGCGCGTACTGGGGTGAACAAGCTAGAGAAAGAAGGCGTGGATGCAATTGTGTTGCTGAGCCAGATTTCACAAGAAGATACCACTGAGGTGATGGAGAAGATTCCTGAGCTTGCAGCAGCATTGCGTGAAGAAAACGAGGCCCAGTCACCAGAAGAAGTAACCTACACCGCTGATCGACGTCCGATCGTCGCGCCGCGCGCTGACTACGGAACGCTGGTCCACCTTGAAATTACTGTTGACCGTTCCACACAGAAACGCACAGTGAAGGTGGTGAATCACCCGGTCAATCCATCGCTCACCGCTAACGAAGAGCGGAAGAAGCGCTCAGACCAGCTTTACGGTGAGCTAGACCGCCTACTAGGTGAAGAACTCGGCACTGCAACCCAGCCCTTATCAAAAGCAGAACTCGGGCCCTTGGTAGCGGATGCATACCGCGAACACTTTGATACCCAACTCGGATGGCAGAACGGTGGCGGTCAGCGAGCTGACATGAAAGAAGGGGCCCTGACCCGTCGCGATGCTCAATCGGTGCTCCCTTTTGGCAACTCACCAATCTCAATTCAAGCAACCGGTGCTCAGATCAAGGACGCGTTGGAAAAAGGAATTGAATCTAACCCGGACGGTGGGAACGGCTTCCCACGGATTGCTGGATTCACGTTTGAGTACGACCTGTCTGCGCCGTTTGGGCAACGCGTCACGGATATCAGAAGGGATGACGGTACTTCTATGGACATGGAGTCCACCTACTCGCTAGCTATTAGCAATTACGTCGTAAATGGCGGCGACAAGGTGGATTCATTTGTCAATGCCCCTGTGACTTCTGAGGGCACGGCAATCGACATCGATGTCTTTGCCGAGTACATCAAGCGGCATCGCGAGCTTTCGCCTTTGGAGATTCCCGAAACTCCAAACGGTCCAGCAAATGGTGGAAAGACAGGAGAATCATCGGTTGGTTCTTCGCAGGGGGCAGCCATTGCCATCGGGATGATTGCTGCATTGGCGGGAGCCTTCATCGCGTTTATGCCTAAGTCTGTATTCGATGGGATGGTTCGCTACCTGAGGACCTTCTTGCCGGGCTTCTAGCAAAAACATTTAGCAACGAGATTCTCGGTCGGGTCGCTTCCTTTACAGACAATGCGTTCTGTCTCGTTGCTACCGACGAAGCGCAGCGGCTCAGTGTTGTGGATTTTGTGAGTTCCGCGAGACTAGCGAACAGCCGTTTGATGCACCCTGTCTCTTGTCCGGGGACTCCGATAAGTTAGTTTCTGTTGAATCTCTCTTGGACTCGCTCTCACTCTCTCGGAGGAATCGTGGCTATCACGCTAACTGAAGAATTTCGTCATGCTCTTGGTTTAATCGGCGCAGGGCGAAACGTCCTCATTTCAGGTAAGGCCGGAACCGGTAAGTCCACGCTGTTGCGGGAATTCCTTGAAAACACGGGGCGTAAGGAAGTGCTCGTTACCGCTCCCACCGGTGTCGCTGCCCTGAACATCGAGGGCTTCACCATCCACCGAGCTTTTGGCTTTCGGCCATCGATGGTTCCCAGTGATCTAGAAGAGGGCGGTTCGTGGCACCCATCCACCATGACATGGGAGGTGCTTAAGAAGGCCGACATTCTCGTCGTAGATGAGATTTCAATGGTTCGTGCCGATCTCTTCGACATGATGGATCAGGCTCTTCGCCGCATCCGCGGGAATGGGAAGCCCTTTGGTGGTGTGCAGCTGGTTCTCGTTGGTGATCTGCTGCAGTTGCCACCGGTTGTTACCCCGAATGAGGCCGAGCTTTTCAATTCGGTGTGGGAGACTCCTTACTTCTTTTCCGCTCAGGTGTATACGCAGCTGGACCTGAAAGAAATAAACCTAACTCAGGTCTGGCGTCAGGCTGACCCGACGTTTATTGACCTTCTCAACGAGGTGCGTGAGGGAAGTGTTGGCGAAGAATCACTGGAAACCCTGAACCAGTTGGTTGCTCCCGACTTTGATGCGCCAGATGACTGGGTGACGTTGACATCGCGTAAGTCGACGGTGGCGAGGATTAATCGGCAAAAGCTAGCCAACCTTCCTACGGAAAAGTTCGTCTCGGTTGCGGAAGGTACCGGAGAGCTTCCAGCCAATTCTTTCAGTGGTGAGGATGAACTTCACTATGCCGAGGGAGCGCGCGTCATGACCGTGATTAATGATCCGAAGGGCCGATTCGTCAACGGTAGTTTTGGCCAGATCTTACGGGCAACTGGGCGCGAGATCGATGTGCGGATTGACGCGACTGGTGAAGTGGTTACCCTGACTCCGCACACATGGGAGATTAACCGGCCAGGAGTTGATGGCTCGCGCTTGGTTAGTGAGAGGATTGGAACGATTAAGCAATTCCCAGTCATCTTGGCGTGGGCTATCACCATCCATAAGAGCCAGGGCAAGACAATTCCTAAGCTCTACATCGACCTTGCCGGCGGCACCGCCACCGATGGGCAGTTCTACGTTGCATTATCACGTGCAGTTGATTTGGAGCATCTACGCTTTTCTACTCGGGTGGAGCCACGTCACATACGGGCCAACAACGCCCTTGTCCGCCGGGTCAGGCGTGAGGTAAGTAGCGGTGTCAATACCGACCGCGTGGTACTCGTGTCATTCAACGGCGTGAACTTTGGCATGAGTGAGCACATTGCGCGCATTCATGCGATTGTGTATCACAACGGTGTTCGGGTTGCGAGCTTTGGGTCCTGGATTAATCCGATGGCTGACCTCGGGGAATTTGGGCAGCGCTATAAGATTCCGGTCGGTGGGCTCGCTATGTCACCGACGCTAGGAGATTTCTGGCCACTTCTCCTCCGTCAGGCACAAGGAGGCATCGTCGTTGGTGACCGCCTAGCCATGCTCGAGCGTACCGTACGCCACCAAGAAAAGGGCATGGATGTCGCCCTCGGAATCGGCTACGAGGTGGGGGACTTTAGCTTTGAACCCGAGGGAGATGACGTCGTCAGCCGGTGTGAATCGATGGCGGTTGCCTACGAGAAGGGCACGATTGCTCCGTCACGTGGACAACTAGTTCCTTCCGCAGAACGAGAAACCGAAGGCGCAGTGCTTATTCCTTCCTGGGCACCGAAAGCGCCGATGACCCTGGACCAGTTACAGGCCACGGATTCGGATAATGCGTGGGCGGCGATGTCTGGTGGCACCGTGATGCCGCGTTCATTCGCTGAAGTGGAAGAGTGCGCCGAGCTTCTCTCTGCATGGGCGGTATCGCGGGGCTTGTGGACGCAGGAGCTTTACGACGACATCCTGGCCCGCGTCGCACGCATCGATACCCGCACCGTGGAGCTGCCAGCAGTCGAAAACGCCACTGTGGATGTTCCGAGTCTCCTTGTTCCGGGTACTCGTGTTGCCTTCACAGGCCGCAACGAGCTCCTCGGCGGCCCCGCCGACGACGAACGTCTCGACCGCATCTGCCGTATCCGCCGCCTTGAGTACAAAAAGGGAATGTCGAAGACACGGTGCGATGTACTCGTCGCCCGCGATGTGGCATCGATGTCTCGTAAAGCTCAAGCAGCTCGCGAGTTCGGGAAGCCGATCATCTCGCAGGAAGACTTCGAGTATTGGTACGAGCACGGCCCGTTCCTCGAAGCACCCGCCCCCGCAGCGGACACCGGAGCAGTAGTAAAGGAACCAGTCAGTGCTCCTGTGAAGGAAACTGAGGCTGCTCCGGCAGCCGCGGCTGCCGGTTCGCACGCTGCGCACGCAGAAAACAATGTTGCGCGGGCTGCGGACGTCCTCACCCCTGGTACCCGCGTGGCATTCCGTGGCTCCACCATTATTGACAATCAGCTGTACCCGCAAGGGCCGGTGCTCCAAGAATTCTGTGCGGGGTTGGGGCTGGTGTACAAGCAGTCCGTAACCAAGACGCGGTGTGATGTCCTGGTAACTGATGACCTCGCTGCTCAAGACGGCAAGGCGAGTCTTGCGGTGCGCTACAACAAACCTCTGGTGACACGTGAAGACTTCGCCGCATGGGCGCAGGAACAGCTGCGCCAGGAAGAGGAAGAAAAGGACGTTATGGCGGCCGCAACAGTCTCAGAACTGCAGGCGGATAATCCATTCATTGTGGACGACGAGCCGACTACTTCTACAGAAACAGTAGAGCCGGAGACGACCACCGAACCTGAGTTTGCGGATGTCGCTGACCCCCCAGCTCCGTTCCAAGACTGGAGCTCTTCTCATGCACCTTGGGAGCCAACGCAGCACGCACAACAAGAACCGTCGCCTGCGCAACAGCCATCACCGTGGGCAGAGACGCCACAGCAGCGTGAGCAGAACACACAGGATGAATCTTTATCTTGGTTCGCGGAACCGACGCCGAAGCAAGAATCTCCTTTCGCACCGGCGCCATCAGTGGAGCCAGCTCAGCCGACTTCTGCCGCCGCATTCCCGGTACCCGAACCTGTTGCAAAGCCGGTCCCGGAAACCCCTCAGCCGCGCAAGGAGAGAAAGTCTCCACGCTGGTTCAAGCGCTCAGCTCTAGGTTTGCTTGCGTTGACAATCGCAATAATCGTGGGAGCAGCTGCTGGTGCCCCAGATGTGTTTCTTGGATTGATGATGCTCGCGTGGATGGTTGCGGCATTCGGCACCGTCGTCTTCGGCGTGGTTGCCCTTGTTACGTGGAAGCGGTAGATACGAACTCCCTCGACGAGGCGGTTCTGTATCAGCCGAGTCGGTACACCTCGTAGTCGCCCGGCACTCCTGCGCCGGGGACGTGCTGAAGTCCGAGTTTCAAGGCTAGGGCAATCGACGCCTCATTGGTGGAATCGATGATGGCAACGATGGGGAGCTGTGGGAAACGCTCGCGTGCACTGGCAATTGCAGCGGCTGCGGCTTCCTTCGCGTAGCCTTGCCCCTGCGATTCTGGTGCGAAGCGGTAGTAGAGGTTGAGTACTTCTTCACCTGCTTCCTCGCTATGACGCACACCTGTGAAACCTATGGTCGTACCATCAAGCGTGGATACCACGTAGTAGCCCAGCTGCTTCTCACACCAATTGGCTTGCCATGCGCGCGCTAACTCCACGGCTTCTTCTCTAGTTTTCATCGCCAGTTCAGGGCGGTGCTCGTACGTACGAGCATCCGAGTGGATAGCAAAGATGGCGTCAATATCGGCATCCGTAGGTACCGACATTGAAAGCCGCGGGGTTTGGAGGGCGAAACCGTGATTCATAGGGAGTCCTGTTATTGAAGTTCGTAGTGTTCCCAACTTATCCAATCTGCACGCGTGTGGTGCAATCAATCTTGGCGTAGGGGCGTCCCTTTTTATCAACGCTGGTCATTGCGTAGTTTCCGCCGTAGGCGCGGCAACCGGTGTAGTTATCCACCGGATTGCTGAGCGCCGGTGCAGCCGGTGCTTGGTAGGCGGGTGCAGCGTGCTGGGCTTCCTGCTCTGCACGACGGGCTGCCTCCGCGGCCTCTTGTTCGGCACGGCGAGCTGCTTCTTCTGCTTCACGTTGCGCGGCCTCTGCAGCTTCACGCGCCGCTTCTTCCTCGGCGCGTTTCTTTTCGCGTGTGTCTGAAGCATAGGTGATTTTGCGGTTTAAGAGCGTTTCAATCTCGGTAGCATCACTGTCGAGCTCTTCTAGCAACTCGGCATTCTTATTCCCGAATGCTTCTTTCTGGAATTCAGATTGTTCTGCGGCTGCTTTTTCCAGTGCAGAAATTGATTTCCTTGCATCGGCTACGCGAGACACATGAACATGAGCTCCGTTTAGCTGCTTGTCATCCCACATGTCATCGAAGCGGAACTGCTGTGCCTCATCCACAGCGGAGCGTGCGTCCTGGTAGGACTGGTAGGCGCTGTCATCACCAAAGACGCATTCCGGGCCGGCCGAGTTGATTCCTTTGCCTGCAGCACGGGCTCTGTCGGCAGCAGCAGAGACCTCCGAGAAGAAACGAGTGTTTCCGCCCACCTTGATCGGAACAGCGAAACCCTCCTCAGCAACGGAAGCGTTGACCAGCGATCCTTCCTTGAATACGCCGGCCAACGTGCGGCCGTATTTGTCCTCGCGTTCAGCGTCGTACTCCAGTGTCACTACCGTGCCCACTGGCAGCAGGCCAGACAAGTATTGCTTAGATTCCTCGGCCAAGCACTCTTTGCCCATCTCCGGGGTATCGATATTGAGCAGGCGAATGCGTGTGGTCTCACCGCCTTGCACTACATCGATGGTGTCGCCATCGATGACGTTGTGAACCGTAATGACGTCATCGGAAGAGTCTGGCCCTAATACGGCGTAGGCACCGTAACCCACTCCACCAGCGGCTAACAGCCCAGCGACAACCTTGAAAAACCCCATATCAGGAACCTCACGAGGGGAAGAGAGTAACAAGAATAACAGGAGTATACATGCCGGTATTGCGGGGGACTATAGGAGTGCTCGAATTCTGCAGACCTGCTGAGCGCTCCAATAACTAGCATTAATACTGATTTGTAGGGAGAAACCTAAAAACCAGAAGTGTTTCCTGGATAATTGACCTATGGAATATCGAGAAGAGTTTGAGTTGGAGCCTCGGGTTACGAGCTCGCGCTTGTCTCATGACTTGAGGATTGCTCATGAAATCGCACCGATCGTGGAGAAGCTCATGGGCGAAGGGCGATCTATCATCGACCCTTCGGTAACTATCTGGACGCCTGAGGCAGCTATTGAAGTCCGCGAGAGGCTGGTCAAGGACCCGATCGTTGGAACCAGCATGACTCAATGGGAGAAGCTCGACGTACAGTTAAAAGGTGCTTCAAAAGTAGTAACCCTTTTAGTAGCCGAGCTTGTTTTTCTCCGTGAGCATGCGCTTATCAATTCTCGCCCGTCGACTCGAATTAAACATGTTGACCTTGTGCTTGAGCGTCTTGGAGGGGAAGTCGAAATCCCAGATAGCATGCTTGAGTGGATGAACAGGAAATCCGGTATCGCCGGCCTTAAGGCAGGCCGAGCTTTCAACGGAGACATGTGGCGACACGTTTCATGGATGGCTGGCTTTGTAGAAGAATTCCGTCAGCTGCCTGAACCTGAACGAAGAGCTACCGTGCGCGATCCAGCTAAACTGCAGGACTTCATGCTTGATCTGGATATTGATGACCGATCTGACATCAGGAACATTATGCAGTTCTTGCTGTTCCCAGAAGCTTTTGAAGCAATTTCGGCGCAAGGATTGAAGGAGAGAATAGTTGGTGAGCTTTGCTCGATGATTGGCGGTCGATCGGGGGAAGCGCCGCAGGCCATCGACCGTGACCTGTATTCCATCCGAGCGGCCATAGCAGAGGAGGTTGAGGGCGAGTTTGGGTTTTGGACCCCGGCTGTATTCGCCCTATGGAACGAGGAAGAAACAGAAGAGCCCCAACGCCGCAACTATTGGCTCTATGATCCCGGTGATAGCCAGCAACGATGGGATGAGTTTGTGGGTGAGGGGCTCATCGGGCTCGGCTGGGATGGTTTAGGGGATTTTAGTACATATCCAGATCGTGCCTCTATTGAAGCTGAGATGCAGAAGGATGATTCTGTAAAAATCTCTCGCAACCAACCACTGGCCGTTTGGGAATTTCAACGAGAGATTCAAATAGGAGACATTGTATTTGCTCGCCGTGGCAAGAATAAGATTCTTGGACGAGGCGTTGTTGTCTCTGCCCCGCGCTACGAGGAGAACCGCAGCGAGTTTAAGAATGTGCGTGATGTGGAATGGGAGTTCACCGGAGAATGGGAGTACACCCTAAACGCTATCCAGAAATCACTGACACGGATCACCGATAAGCGCGGCTTGATCGATCAGCTCGATGCCTTGTTCGCTGTAGAGCGAGAAGACGAGCTAAGCCCCGTTTCCCCTGTTAAAGCATACACAGATAAAGAATTCTTAAATGAAGTTTTCTTCAACAGACACCAGTTTGACCGTTTACTGTCCTTGATTGGACGCAAGAAAAATATCATCTTGACTGGTCCGCCTGGTGTTGGCAAGACATACGTCGCGCGCCGAATCGCATTTGCAGATATGGGGGAAAGGGACACATCGCGAATTGAGCAGATTCAGTTCCATCAAAGCTATTCCTATGAGGACTTTATGATGGGGTTCCGGCCCAATAAAGATGGTGGCTTTGATTTAGTGAACGGACCTTTCTACGCCTTCTGTGAGAAGGCCCGAGAGGAACCCGACCGTCATTTCTTCTTCATCATTGATGAGATTAACCGCGGCAATGTATCGAAGATTTTTGGAGAGCTACTGATGCTTATTGAGTCTGATAAGCGTGGTCAAGGGCTTCGGCTTATCTACAACGACGAGATCTTTAGCGTTCCCGAGAATGTGTATCTCATCGGAACTATGAATACCGCGGACCGCAGTCTCGCGGTAATGGATCATGCTTTGCGCCGGCGTTTTGGATTTTTCAACATGCCGCCAGCCTTTGAATCTGCCGGCTTTCAGGCTTGGAAGGCAGCACAAGAAAGCGAATCACTTGACGCGTTGGTGCGGGTAATCACCGATCTAAATGACGTAGTCGCTGATGATCCCAGGTTGGGGCGCGGATTTGCGATTGGCCACAGTTATATCGTGCAAGGCTCGAGTGGGGATGAAACCGAAGACGATTGGCTTTACTCGGTCGTCGAGGATGACCTTGTTCCGCTGTTGGAAGAATACTGGTTTGATGAACCTGAGCTTGTAGATTCGTGGTCGAGTCGTCTGCGGGCAGCGGTGGAATAGTGCCTGCCGACTCATCAAAGGCGAAGAGCTCACGCGTTCTTCGGAACATTTATGTCATGTTGGCCTATGCTTTTGACTCTATTAGCCGCATAGAAACTGCTTCATTTTCTGGCGAAGAGTTTGAGAATCTCCATGAGCTGTGCGCAGAGATCCTCATCCAAGGTGTTGAAGCGCAGACTATGCGGGGCTTGCACCGCGACTATCAGCGTATACGGGATGAACTGCGGACCGTGCGTGGCCGAATAGACTTTGCAAGCACGATTACAACTGCCGCTCGTAGTCGTGGTGCGATTGTGTGCGAGTTTGATGAGTATTTGCTTGATACACCGCACAATAGGATTCTCAAGTCGGTGATGGAACTGCTTCTCGCGGAGGGGAAGTTGGACCAGTATCGTCGGCGCAGGCTCGGGAATGCTTTGCGCGTATTTGACGAAGTTCGTTCAATCTCACCGCGTTCTATCCGTTGGCGCGATGTGCACTACACACGTTTGATTACTGAATACAAGCTAATGCACGGTATTTGTTGGATGGTTGTTGAAGGACTTTTGCAACGTGAATCAAAAGACGGAATCCAATTAGCCTCGTGGTTGGGGGAAGAAGCAGAAAGTAGGTTGTATGAGCGATTCCTACTCCGCTACTACCAGCGGCATAACCCGGAACTAAAACCATCCTCTCCTCACATTTCCTGGGATCTGGGCGAGGAAGTGCAGGGAGAAGAACAACTGCCTGTCATGCGTTCCGACGTGGTGCTGACAAATAGTTCTTCCGCTCTCGTTATTGACGCGAAGTACTATTCGTCATCCTTTCAGCGGTCCCGATTCGGCAAAGCAACGCTTCATTCTAAGCATCTTTACCAACTATTGAGTTACGTGACTAACCTTGCCCACAAAAGCGGAATGGAGGTTTCGGGCCTGTTACTTTACGCAAAAACTAATGAGGATATTTCCCCCAATTTTTCCGCTTCGATTACTGGTCACCGTATCTCTGCGAAGGCTTTGGAGCTTGATGCTCCGTGGCGAGAGGTTGAAGAGCAATTAGATGCCGTGGCTAAGACCTTTCAGCGGAATGAAAAATAACCGCGTTGAGTCGTGGTCCAGCAGAAAACTAGCTGAATCCCTCTGTGGGTGATGCTCGCGGACACTGGAATCGTGGGTGCGAACTGAGGCTGCCGATCCGAAAAACCCTAAATGGCGTCCTGTAAAGAGAAAACCATCTCTCTACCGGGTGCCTTTAGCAGCGGGGCGTACGAAGCCTACCGCCCAAAGTTCTGCACGGCGTACAGCTTGCCGTCAGCAGCAACAGCCATGCCAATGCCCACGGACTTGGCGCGGGGGTCAAGCAGGTTCTTGCGGTGGCCTGGGGAATCCATCCACAGTTGAACAACGCGAGCGTCGGAGTAGTCGCTCCATGCCTGGAGGACGTTCTCGCCACCGGCTGGCAGGCCGGCGGGGTAGTGAGTCCAGTAGTTCGGGCGGTGGCGAGTATTGCCGTCGCGGCTTAAAGTGTTGGCCCAGTCCTGTGCCAGGTTAGCCAGGCGCGGGTCCACGCGCAGCGGTGCGAGACCATTGGCCACGCGCTGGGCATTGGTCTGGTTAATGATTCCTTGAACGCTGGCAGTGGCGTGTGGCGTTGCGGCTACTGGGCCGGCGGCCGACGGCATGGTGAAACCGAACGCGGCAGGGGTGAAAGAACCAAAGGAGCTGGTGGCCTGAGCAGGGGCGTTGATAGCGCCGGTGAAGAGTACAGCGGTGGCAGCAATCGGGGCGATGATCTTTGTGGTTTTATGTCCGAATGGGAGGCGGAACATGTCGGGCACCTCTTTCTGCTTCAGGGGTTAAGCGGCGGCCTTTCTGGCCGCGTACCGAGCGGTACTTCCACTTAAAATTAAAGCTCGAAATGGTGCATAAAAGCCACTTGACCAGCTACTTTAAGGTTTGTCTATGGGTTTATAGTGTTGTGCGTGCTGGGCCTAAGGCTTTCTTGGGATACTGGCTTTTAAGGCTTCAGTTTATGTGGGTTTCTTCAGAAAATTCGGAACTCGGGGGTAGGGGATGGGGGAGGAGTTTAAGGGTTGTGGAAAGGGCTTTCAAAACCCGCTGGTGATCTGTCAACTATTGGCAGAAAATAAGGTTGTTCTGCGCAAAAGCGGGGATTAATTCTGAAAAGCATAGTTTGCGCTTATTTAACTATGTGGCTGTCTGGTGAGGGGGAAGTTGGGATTGGCAAAGCCCCGCATAATGCCTCTTCAGAAGCGTTATGCGGGGCTGCTTTGCGGATGGGGGTGAGGAAGTTTACTTGATGTCCTCAACCACGTCCGGGTTCTTGTCCAGCCACTCCTGGACGGCCTCCAGCTCCTTGCCCTCGCCGTACTCGTTGACCACGAGGTCTTCCAGGGTGCCGTACTGTTCATCATCCAGCTTCAGGCCCTTGAGCCACTCGGCCACCTCAGGGTTGTCCTCCTCGAAGCCGTCGCGGGCTAGCCAGTGCAGACCCTCGGTATCACCCAGGGTGCCCTTCGGATCCTCGAGGTCCTTGACTGGGAACTTAGCGTTAGCCCAGAACGGACGCCATAGGGTGACGACGATGTCTTCCTCGGCATCGGTCGCGGACTTCAGCTCAGAAAGCATAGCCGGCGTGGAAGAGGTGGACAGGTTGTAGCCGTCCAGTTCGTAACCTTCGATGGTCTCCTGGGAGGCCTTGGTCAGGCCTGCGCCCGGCTCGATACCCACGACCTGGCCGCCGAAGCGGTCAGCCTGGCCCTTCAGGTCTTCGATGGAGTTGACATCATCCATGTACTCCGGCACTGCCCAGGTCAGGCGGGCATTTTCGTAGTAGGCACCATAGTCCTCAATCTTGTCGGAGTACTTGTCCATGTACTGCTTGTGGGTGAATTCGGACCAGGCAGACGGGTAGATGTCGATGTCGCCGGAAGCGAGGGCGGTGTAGACCACGGCGGCGTCGTTAAGCTGCTCGTGCTCAACGGTGTAGCCGGCCTCCTCCAGCTTGTTCTGAAGAAGGTGGGCAGTGGACAGGCCATCGGTCCAGGACGGAATGTAGCCCATGGTGATGGTGCCCTTGTCACCGTCATTGTCGGAGCCAGATGCGGAGTCCGAGGAGTCAGAGGAGCAGGCCACGAGGGAAGCGCTCAGCGCGAGGGCAGAGACGGTGGCCAGAATCTTACGGGAGAACATTTTTGATGGTCCTTTCAGATATCGAAATGGTAATGATAGGCGCGGTGCCACTCACGCCGGAGGTTTAAGCGTCATTGAGCTTGGGCAAAGCATCGCCATGGGTACCGAGCCACTCTTGGACGGCTTTGTCTTCGTCGCCATCCTCGTACTCGTTGACGATGAGGTTTTCGAGGGACTCGTACTGCTCCTGATCCAAAGTGAGGTTTCCGAGGTAGTCGGCGACGTCGGGAAACTGCTCGCTAAAGCCCTTGCGTGCGAGCCAGTGCATGTTCTCTGGCTCTCCCATGGAACCTTCCGGATCCTCTAGGCGCTTGATGTCGTACTGGCTGTTGGCCCAGAAAGGGCTCCAGAGGGTGACGACGATGTCCTCTTGATTGTCGATGGCATTTTCTAGCTCAGCCAGCATCGCTGGGGTGGAGGAGGTTGCCAACGTGTAGCCTTCATCCTCCAAGCCATAAGCATCGACGGTGTTGGAGGACAGCTCAGTCAGGCCTGCACCGGGTTCAATTCCGACGATTTTCCCGCCGAAGCGATCCGCCTGCCCCTTGAGATCAGAGATGGAATTGACATCGTCCATATAGGTGGGAACCGCGAAGAAGCTTTCGGCCTTGTCGTACCCAATTCCCAAGTCTTCGAGGTTCTCGCCGTACTGGTCCATGTATTTCTTATGAGTACGCTCGCTCCATGCCAGCGGGAAGATATCAATGTCACCGTTATCGAGTGCGGTGTAGAACACGGCGGCGTCGGAGAGCTCTTCGAGCTCTACGTCATAACCTGCTTCGGTGAATTGTTCTTTGAGGAGGTTGGCCCCGGATACCGTATCGGTCCACGCAGGCATGTAGCCGAGGGTAAGAGTCTTATCCTCGCCCGCGGAAGAGCAGGAGGCCAAACCACACGCTAAAGCAGCAACAGAAACGGCGGCCACTATCTTGTTTTTCAACATTGTGAGTCCTTCTTGTTCGTTGTGTTGACTGTTTTCGGTCTGTCTAGGATTTCTCCGTGCGCGGTTCTATTTGCGCACCAAGTTCAGAATCGAGGCCGGGTAGTTCTTGAGCGAACCCAGAGCCGCGGTGAGTCGGTCAAGGAAGACGGCCAAGATAACCACCGCGAGTCCGGCTTCAACGCCCTGAGCAATATCCAGGGTGGAAATAGCGGAGACCACTTCCTTGCCCAGGCCGTCCGCGCCCACCATGCCGGCGATGACTGCCATGGACAGAGAGAGCATGATGACCTGGTTAATACCGGCCATGATGGTCGGCACGGCCAGCGGGAGCTGGATGCCCTTGAGGATCTGCCAATTGGTGGCACCGTAGGACTTGCCGGCCTCTACGGTTTCGCTATCCACCTGGCGGATGCCCAGTTCGGTCATGCGCACACCCGGAGGCAGCGCGAAGATGATGGTGGAGAAAATGCCCGGGACCACGCCGATAGAGAAGAATGTCACCGCTGGAATGAGGTAGACAAAGGCCGGCATGGTCTGCATGAAGTCCATGATGGGGCGGATGATCGCGCTGGCAGTGTTCGACTTTGCTGCCCAAATGCCCAGTGGAACCGCCAGGATGGTGGCAGACAAAGTAGCAATGAGCACCAGCGACATGGTCTCCAACATGGTGTCCCATTGGCGCATGCACATCACCAGCAAAAAGCCCAGGGCGGAGCCGATGGCGAACTTGGGCGAGCGGAAGAACCAACCCAACAACGCCAAGATGACGAGCATGATGATGCCAGGGACGGAGAGGAGCACCTCTGAGAAACCGTCAATGAGGAAGCTCATGATGGCGGAGAAGGCGTCGAAAAGCACGGCGGCGTTATCGGTGAGCCAGTCAATGCCGTCCGAGACCCAATCGCCCACGGGGATGCGGGGCAATGCGTTTTGATCCATGGCTTAGTTCTCCTCTCCAGTGGTGTCGATGTCACTCGATGCGGCGGACAAGAGAGTCACGCGCGGAATAACACCGGTGAACTTGCCGTTGCCGTCGACAACGAGCAGAGGGGTCGTGGTGTCGGCGGCATATCCGAAGAGCTCCGCAATGTTCTGGCCCTCATGGACAATGTGCGTGGTGCTGGAATCCAGCGGCAGCTCGCTGTTGCCGTTGCGCACCGCCTTGGCGATGTCCTCTTCCCAGACCACGCCGGCTGGTGTGCGGTCGGCATTGAGCACCACGAGCCAGGAGTTTTGAGATTCCCGCAGTAGCTTTTGCGCGGTGAGCGGGCCTTGGCTCGCGTTTAGGGTGTTCTGTGGGCGTTCGACGATATTCTCCGCATTGAGTACGCGGGAGCGGTCAACATCCTTGACGAAGTCGGCCACGTAATTATTGGCGGGGTTTTGCAAAATCTCTTCGGCGGTACCAATTTGTTCCACCCGGCCGTCGCGCATCATGGCGATGTGGTCACCGATGCGCATGGCTTCATTGAGATCGTGGGTAATAAAGACGATGGTCTTGTTGAGGGAAGCCTGCAGGTCGATGAGCTGATCCTGCATGTCCTTGCGGATGAGCGGGTCCAATGCGGAGAACGCCTCATCCATGAGCAGGATGTCTGTATCTGCTGCCAGCGCACGGGCGAGGCCCACACGCTGCTGCATGCCGCCAGAGAGCTCGTCTGGCATGGAATCAGCCCAGCCTTCGAGCCCCACCATGGCCAAGGCTTCTTCTGCCTTGGCCTCACGCTCTTGCTTTCCGACGCCCTTGATTTCCAGCCCATACGCCGCGTTCTCACCGACAGTGCGGTGGGGTAGCAAAGCGAAGGACTGGAAGACCATGGAGATACGGTCGCGTCTTACAGCGCGTAGCTCCTCTTCCGACATGGCTGCTAAGTTTTGGTCGCCAATGAAAATCTCGCCTGAGGTGGCATCCCACAGACCGTTGATCATTCGGATGAGCGTGGACTTTCCGGAGCCCGACAGGCCCATAACAACGAAGATCTCCCCCGGTTCAACCTCAAAGCTGGCATCAATCACCGCGGCGGTGAGGCCCTGCTCGCGGAGATCTTCACGAGTAGACCCATTCTTGAGGGATTCCACCCCTCTCTTGGCATGTTTGCCAAAGACCTTGTACAGATTCTTGGCAGTAATCGCTGCCATTTCCCCTCCTTGCTGCGGGAATCGCTAACCCTTCCACCGTGTCATGACATCCAGACTGTTTCAACCAAAAAATCAGCTTGCGGACAGGTTTTGCAGTTAACTGCGCGCTCGCGGCGCGTGTTGCGAAGAGTGCAGTCCCATGCCTGAGTGCTGCGGATACTTAGGGTTCTGACGCGGTGGGAGTCCACCAATCTCAAGCAAATAACGAAGCTATAACAACTTCCTGTTGTCGAGCTGGACCTTGCGGGCACGGTGCGCTGCTAGGCTCGTGCGTCATGGCACTGTGTGATGCGCCGATGCTTGTCGACGGCGGCCTCGGAACCCACCTTGAAGCCCAGGGGCATGACATCTCTGGCCCGCTGTGGTCGGCGCGGGTGTTGCGGGAGAACCCCGCGCTCATTGAGTCTGCGCACGTGGACTTCTTCGCCGCCGGCGCGCAGGTTGCTACCGCGGCCTCCTACCAAGTCACCTTCGATGTGCTTGGTGAAGAAGCGGAGAAGCTTCTACGCCGCAGCGTCGCAGTGGCCCGTGAGGCAGTGCGAGTGGTCGTCGACAAGCGCACTGCCCATGGTGATCTGCTGGTCGCTGCATCCATCGGCCCCTATGGCGCGGGTCCGGGGAAGGGGACGGACTATGACGGCGCTTATGATCTGCGTCGCGGTGAGCTACAGCGCTGGCATGCCCGCAGGATAGCGGTACTCGCGGATACTGATGCCGACTTCCTCCTTGCGGAGACCATTCCCAACGTCGAGGAGACGGCCGCATTGCTCGAGCTCCTTGAGGAGCAGCCTAAGCCCTTCGCACTGAGTATTACCGGCGCCATCGCGGCGGACCCCGAGAAGCTCTCGCGGGTTATTGAGCTTGCCAACCAGTCGCCGCGGCTGGGAGTCCTGGGCGTAAATTGCGTCGACCCATCACGGGCATGCGCGGTGGTGAAGCAACTGCGAAGCGGCACCGATAAGCCGCTTCTGGCCTGCCCCAACAGCGGGGAGAACTGGGACCACGGCGCTTGCGACTGGCGTCCTGCTCCCGTCGGTGCGATGGGATTGACTGAGGCGGCAGCAACAATGCACGCGGCTGGGGTCAGCCTTCTGGGCGGCTGCTGCCGCGTGGGGCCCGCTGAGATTCGGCAGCTGCGTCGATCGATCCGTTTTGACGGCAAATAGAAAACGCCGCGACAATCCTGCGGTGAGAGGATAGAGTGTTCCTATGAAAAAGTTTCCTCTACTCGCCGCATCCGCTGCACTTCTCATCACAACGCTGTCCGTGCCCGTTGCTAACGCCGAGCTGACTCAGACTGAGCGGGACCAGTTCCGCACCGATCCCGTCGGGGCGATTACCTGGCAGGCTATCAAGGGCTCCTCAGAGTACGTGCGCGCCGATGGCAACACGATGATGGCCGCGTCCTTCTTCTCCATGACTTCGCCTGGGGAGAGTATCGGCCTGCCAGCCCTGGAGAACTGCGCCGAGCGCGTCGGCTCCTCTTCGCCGGCAGGCGGTGTGCGCTACGTGGCGGCTGCCTTGTGCGCAACCTTCGACCGGAATGCCCGCAGTCAGGTGCAGCGCGGTGACTTTGGCTACGCGCCGCTGGGCTAAGCCGCGCCGTATTGAACCGCGCTACGTCACGTAGTGCGTAGCGCATAAAATCGGGTGGCGTGTGAAGGAGGATGATGCACAAGCACGTTGTGATCATGGGAGTCTCAAGCTGCGGTAAGTCCACGGTCGGGGAGTTGCTGGCGCAGCACACCGGCCTTCCCTTCCAGGACGGGGATGACATGCACCCGGCAGCGAACATCGAAAAGATGGCCTCGGGACAGGCGCTTGACGACGATGACCGGAAACCCTGGCTCGAATCCATCGGCCGCTTCCTCGCAGACCAAGAAGGTGGCGCCATCGTTGGTTGCTCCGCGCTCAAGCATTCCTACCGCGAACTCATTCGCACCGCAGCGCCAGATACGGTTTTCGTGCACTTGCACGGCTCCTATGAGCTGCTCAAAGAGCGCATGAGCCAACGCTCCGGACACTTTATGCCTGTATCCCTGCTTGATTCGCAGTTCGAGACCTTGGAGGAACTGCGCCCAGAGGAAGCAGGAGTGATGCTCGATGTCAGCGCTACACCGGAGGAACTTGCCGCCGCGGCGGCCGAGTACTTGCGGGCTTAGCTGGTGCTTCCTGACTTAAGTCATGGGTGGATGAGCAACGCCACTCTTGCACTGCTACTTGGTGTTGTTCGGCGGTGGGGTGGGATTGTTCCCGCACTAAAATGGCCTAAGTCTGAAGGGCGTCCTGCAGAAGGCATCTGGCAAAAGGCATCTTTGAGTCTAAAAACGCCATCTGCGATAAGTAAATGGCGTTTTCAGCCGTGAAAACGCCTTAGGACTGATGCCTTTTGCCAGACGCCTCCAGCATGTCAATGAAGGCACGTAAATGTTGCACGTTGCGAGGGGAGCGAAGAAGGCATTCCGTTTCGCGAAGGCAGATACGTGCAGTGCACTTCGGAAACGGCCGTAGTGACCCGGCTTAGGCCATTGGCGGGTGAGCAACGTTTCTCTCGACACTGCTACCTGGTGGTTTTCGGCGGTGGGGTAGGATTGTTCCGCACTAAAATGGCCAAGTCAGGTTTCAGGGTTAGCTGGTGCTTTCGAGATCCTGCCGCTGCTCCAGCTGCGGCACTAGAGCAGCGCGGCAGCACCGTAGAAGATAAGGACAATGCCGAAGCCAATAGAGGAAATGAGTGCCTGGTTTACTGTCCACGTCCGCAGTGTGGTCGACACATCCATGCCCATGAGTCGGCCCACGAGCCAGAATCCCGAGTCATTGACGTGGCTGCCAAAGACCGAGCCAGCCGCGGTGGCAAGCGTAATGAGGACCAGTTGGATTTCGCTGAAGCCGCCAGCCTCGACGGCAGGCGCCATGAGCGCGGCGGCCGTGGTGAGGGCAACGGTGGCTGAGCCTTGCGCCAGGCGCAGGGCGACCGCGATGAGGTAGCAGGCCAAGATAACGGGGATGCCGAGGCCGGACATAGAATCCGCGAGGGCATCACCAATGCCGCTGGTACGCAGCACCCCGCCGAACATGCCTCCGGCACCGGTGATGAGGATGACGGAGCAAATTGGGCCGAGCGCAGACTCCATGGTCTTCTCAATGGCGCTTTTGCCTTCCCCGCGGCGCAGGCCCAGCACGGCCATCGCCGCAAGCGTGGTGATGATGAGCGCGATCGGCGTTTGCCCCAGAAAGATGAAGAAGCGCACCCAGGTGGCGGAAGGATCGACAACGCCAGCTGTGCCCAAGGTAGTCAACCCGGTATTGCCAAAGATGAGGAGCATGGGGATGAGCAGGATGCTGATTACTGAAGCGGGGGAGGCCGGGCGATCCGGCAATTCGGCATCGCTGACCAGCGCACCGGTTATGGCCTCCTCCAGGCGGTAGGGGTATTTCTTGCCCAAGTGGAGACCGAAGCGGTAGCCGGAGAGATACCACGTGGGCAACGCGATGAGGAGGCCGAAGATAAGGATCAGGCCGAGGTCCGCGCTGAAGAATTCACCGGCCGCGACTGGGCCCGGGTGCGGTGGCACGAAGACGTGCATGACGGAGAAAGCGCCGGCGGCCGGAATGCCGTAGGCCAAGACGGGGCCGTCAAGGCGCTTGGCCACGGCAAAGATGACCGGCAGCATCACAATGAGCCCCGCGTCGAAGAAAATAGGGAAGCCCATGATGAGGGAGGCCACGCCCAGCGCCAAGGGGGCCTTGTTTTCGCCGAAGAGTTTTACGAGGGCGTCGGCAAGCGTTTTGGCGCCACCGGAGGTCTCTGCCAAGCGCCCGATCATGGCGCCCAAGCCCACCAACAAGGCCACGGAGCCGAGAGTCGAACCGAAGCCACTCGTCATGGTGGGAACCACGCCATCCAGCGGGATTCCGGCGGCCAAAGCGGTGAGCGCGGAAACCGTGACAAGGGTGACGAAGGCGTGCACCTTGAAGTGGATGACGAGGATGAGGATGACGGCGATGGCCGCCACCGCAATTCCTAACAGAGGTCCGGTGCCCAGCGTGGGCTCCCAAGTGTCCATGACATTCATGAATGTTGATTTTACGTGCGCCGTGCGTGGTGATCTAGAGCTCACGCGCTGTAGTTGTGCGCGTGATTGACGGTGCTAGTCCACGCCGAGTGCCGGGCCCACCGTGGCCCAACTGATGGCTAGCTCCCGGCGGAAGAGCCCCCACGTGTGGCGCCCGGCCGGAAGCTCGTAGTAGTCAAGATCAACGCCAGCGGCGGTGGCACGCTTGGCGTAAAAGGAACTGCACCAGTAATCCAAGCGTTCGTTGAGTCCCAAGGCTGGGAGCGGTGAGTCCTCAATATCGACATCAAAGTCTGCCGGGCCGCCGCGGGAGACGATGACAAAGGTCTTCCGCCCCTTTTGGTGATCGAGGTTGAGAACCGGCGAGTGCTGCGCCCATGCCGGATCCCATGGCGCGCCGAAAGAACGAGCTGGGTCCGTACCGTAGAAAGCCGCGCTTACCCATGCGAAGGACTGCGCGAGGATACCTGTGGTCGAAGGGCAGCCGGAGAAGGAACCAGCAACCTTGAACCGCGGATCAAAAGTGGCAAGCTCCAGCGCTGGGCCGCCCGAGTTGCTCACGCCCGCGATGCCGTCGCGGCCGTTGCCGTGAAACTTGGCGTCGATAAGCTGCGGGAGTTCCTTGGTCAGATAGGTGGCCCACTTGTATTTTCCGTGGGTGTCATGGGGCTGCGCCCAGTCGGACATCATCGAGCCATAAGCACCGCGGGGTGATACGACATTCACGTGCTTGTCGCGGAAGAACTCGGAAGCTCCGCCACCGTCCCACCACAGTGCGTCCTCGCCTCCGCCGGCGCCGCCCAGCAGGTAATAGGTCGGGCGAGGCTGAGTATTCTCTAATCCTCCCAGAGGAAGAATGATGTCGTTAGTGATAACGCGGTCCATGGCCGGTGAATAGGCCTTAAGCTCCCACACGTTGTCTTGGATATGCCGCAGCTCGCGCAGTTGTGCCGGTGCGGTGGTCGCGGGTGGGCGCGTAGCTTCTGGTGCGACCGTCGGGATTCTCACTTGCTGAAGTAACTTCCCCCAAGCAGCGAAGATATTATCGGCAAAGAGTACTGGAGCTAGTGGGCCCAGGGCTATGGGATCGAGGGCACTGGAGTGTTGATCGATGTTCGCGATATCGCTGCTCATCGCATCCGGCGCCTGTGCGTGCGCCGGGTGAGCGTGAGTGGAGGAAAGGATCAGCCCCACTGAAAGAAGGCCCGCTAGTGCGGTGCGAGAGAAATGCATTGGTTCACAATAGCCAACTAATTGTGTACCGCGAAATGCCGTCTGCGATATGAGAGCCTCGTGAAAGAGTCGCTGGGCACAATGAAACCCCGACCGCGTATGGCGGTCGGGGTCCTCTCACTCTCTCGTTACCGGACTAAGCGCCGGCGGGCTGCACTCTCTGTGAAGCGGGCGTGGGGTGTTCCTTAGAACAGGCCCTCAGCCTTCTTGCCGGTGTCCTTGACGGTGATCTCGCGGGAGTCAACGTTCTGGTCGTTGTCGGTGGAGTTATCACCCTTCAGGCGGGAAATCTGGGTCACCTCGATGTAGTTCTTCAGGCGGCCTTCCTTGGTGTTGCCGTCGCCGAAGTCCAGGTTGGCAACGCGAGCGCTCTCGCCAGCGTTAATCGGGTTAGCCAGGGTGACCTCGAAGGAGCGGGTGGAGGTCTTCTCATCGAAGCCCAAGTCGCGGATGTGCGCACCGTTGGAGGAACGCGGGGTGATGAGGCGGTCAACGCCCTTCGGGCCCTCAGCGGTCTTAACGTCAACGCGGTACTGAACCGCCGGGAAGTCGCCGTAGTAGCGCTCGGTACCGACGTTCTCCAGGCGGAGAGCAACGGTGCCGGCAAAGCCTGCGTGCTTAGCACCGGAGGTGGTCAGAACCGGCTTCAGGTCCAGCTTCTGCTTGGCCTCATCGGTCTTGCCGTTATCAAGGTCCTCCTGGACCTTCTTGTCGGCTTCCTCTTCCTTCTTACCCTCAGCCTCGGACACGGCCTTCTCCTCCGGAGCGACCTCGTTGTCCTTGATGACCTCGGCGTCAGCCTCCGGGGACTTCTCTTCCTCAACAACCTTCGGGTCGTTGACGTCGGTGGTGTTCTGAGCGTCCTTGTTTGGAGCGTAGGAATCAGCGATGTCGTCGTAGAGCTTGACGCGAACCTCGTTCTTCATCGGCTGCATTGCGGACCAGAAGGTCGGGGTGGACCAGGTGCCGTTCGGCTTGCAGTACTGCTGGGTACCGGTCATGTTCAGAACGCGGAAGCCGTAGGTAGCTTCACCGGTGTGGTTCGGCGGAACATCGTACGGGCCGATGGACTGGCCAGCCTCCCAGGACAGGGAGTAGGACGCGGAAGCACCGAGCTTGGTAGCAATCTCGTGGGAGACGCCGAAGGAGCCCTCGGAGTTCTTGCCGGAACCCTTGCCGCCTGCGTTCATGGAGGTGGTCTCAGTGCGGTCACCGTTGACGGACAAGGTGATGGACTGGGACTTGGACAGGTCCTGCTGCAGCGGGATGTCCTTCTTGGTCTGGTTGGTGGTGGAGATGGTGCCTGCTGGCATGAAGTTATCGGTCACCTTGTAGACCACGGTGCGGTGGTCCTCCCACGGGTTGCAGACCGGGCGCGGGTTGAGCACGTTGGCCTTCATGTGGTCGGACCCGTGGGACGTGTGAACGATGGGTAGCTTGGCGTTCACGGCCGGGGTCTCCGGGTAGGACTCGGTCTGGGTAGCTGCGGAGGCAGCCGGCGCGATGAGGGCAGTGCCTGCAATCGCGAGGCCGGCGATGAGGCCGGCGGTGCGACGACGCTTGGTCATTGTTGTTCTCCTGGATGAAAATTTTTGGGGCAATGTGGTGACGCACTGCGGTGGCGCTGTAGGAGCGCTGTTGTGCCCAGTGCGTGACGTGTTGCAACGATAAGACGCTTTTCAGGATCGCGCACCCTTAGAATTGTTAATATTTTTGCCCATGGAAGCACATTTCGATCGGGTGGGTCTGAAGTGAACATTTCACTAAGAAATTTGCGCCAACCTTGGTTTTGTCCCAGTAGACCGTATTCTGGGAAAACGTCTCTTTGACCGTTCGTTCACAAACTAAAGAATGACCCCATCGAGGGGTGATTAAGGGGTGCGTCGGGGATGGGCGGCGGGTGGTTTGGCCCTGAGGGGGCAGGGATGTGGGCGCAGCCGTAGGTTTCTAAATTAAGGGATTTCTTACAGGGGCTGCGTCATTCTTCTTCGATCTCCGGGTCTTCCGAACGGGCTTGCTCGAAGACCTCTGCCGCGGCGCGCAGATTAATGGTGCCGATGATGAGGCCGACTACGATATCCGGCCACAGGCTTGCCCATGCCAGCATGAGAAGGCCGGCGCCAAGAATGAGAATGTTGGCGGCAACATCGTTGCGCGCGGCCAACCAAGCACCGCGCGTGAGCGCGCTGCCGTGACGCAGTTGCAGCAATAACACCGCGCAGAGCAGATTGATGAGCATGGCGGCTACGGCCGTGCCGGAAAGCGTGAGCGGCTCGGGCACGGCGCCAGTGACGATCTTCCATATGGCCATGGCATAGGATGCCACGGCAGGAATCAGGATGAGTCCGGCTAGGCCATAGCTTGCTTTGCGGCGCCGAGTCCCAACTTATTTTTCTTATGAGCGGTTGTGTATTAGTCGACGATGGTGACGTCGTCCTCGCGGCGGTGCCTTTCGCCGGCGAAGCCACCGAAGGCTGTAATGAGCGCGGTGGCGGCCAGGATGATGATTCCTGGCGTCGAGCTGGGCGTTTCATTGGAAGCGTTCAAAGCTGTGGCGAGGAATGGCAGCAAGCCAGAGACTGCGGACGCGATATTGGCGGAGATGGCCACCCCGGAATAGCGGACGTTGGCGGGGAAGATCTCTGAGAGTAGGACGCCCGACACGGAATAGGTGATCGTAACCAGGGATAGTCCAATGCAGACAGAGAGCGTGAGTAGTACGGCATTGCCGGTATCGATCATCGCCCACAGGGGCCACGCCATGATGGCGGTGGCAAGTGCGCCGTATCCGATCACACGACCCGGGCCAATCTTTTCGCCGATGCGGCCGAAGATGATGTTGATGAAGATTTGGCACACAGCGCCGAGGAGGGTGGCGTTCACGACGGTCTGGCGCTCGAAATCCAGCGTGGTTGTGGCATAGGAGAGGACGTAGGTGCTCATGACGAAGAACCCGCCGATGCCTAGGAAGGCTGCCGCAGAGGCGAGGCATAGTTGTGGGAAGTGTTGTGTGAAAAGCTCCTTCAGAGAGCCTTGGTGCGCGGCTTCGTCTGCCTCGGCCTCCTCTTCGAGTGCTTTGTACACCGGGGATTCCTCAGCCTTCGAGCGAATCCACAGTGCTACTGCCAGGAAGGGGAAGGCGATGAGGAAGGGAACGCGCCAGCCCCATGAGCTCACCGCGTCATCATCGAGCATGAGTACAAGCGCGAAGGCGCCGGAGGAGAGCAACGTACCGGCGGGGGAGCCGATTTGCACGAAGGCTGCGTAACGGCCGCGCTTTTCTGCCGGCGCGTGTTCGATAGCCATGGTTGTTGCACCACCCCATTCGCCGCCGACGGCGACTCCCTGGAGCAGACGCAGGATGACCAGAGTGATAGGTGCCCAGATGCCAATGCTGTCAAAGGTGGGCAGGAGGCCAATGACTCCGGTGGCTACTCCGATAACGACGATGGAGATGATAAGGGCTGGTCGGCGCCCCATCTTATCGCCAATTTGCCCGAAAATAACCGCGCCGAGTGGGCGGGCGAGGAAGCCTACGCCGAAAGTGGCGAAGGAGGCGAGGGTGGCGCCGGTGCCCGACATTCCAGAGAAGAAGAGTTCGTTGAAGACGAGCGCGGCGGCGGTGCCGAAGAGGAAGAAGTCATACCATTCGAGGGCTGTGCCGACGAATGCGGAACTGGCGATGCGGAAGACGTCCTTTGAGTCGACCTTGATTTCCTCGGCGCCGGATTGGGCCGAGGCGGCCGGCGCTGCATGGGTAGTCATATCGAGGTGCTCCTTATGTGAAATGCATTACCTTTCTATGGAACATTAGGTGCGCGTCACCTTGGGGTGAATGGGGTGGAGAGTTTTCTATGCATTGCCCCACTGACTGAGTGTTGTGGTTGTGTCTGTGCACAAGTGCTATCGGGCAGTGCGATGGAGTGCTAGCAAAGCTCGCGCGGCATCCTTTGGGCGAGTGATGTCAAGACCGGTGAGTTCGTTGACGTGGCGTAGGCGGTTGAGCACGGTATTGCGGTGGCAGTGCAGCGCTTCCGCGGAATCCTTGATGGACCCGCAGTCCAGGTAGGTGGTGATGGTCAGGTAGAGCGGCGCGTGGTGAAGCCGTAACTCGGCGATGACCTGCGTGAGCTCCGTCATGGCGCTGGCGGTGAAGTCTGCGAGGGCATCCCCGGCGACGGCCCAGAGTGCATCGGGCGCTTCGGTGAGTTGGTTCAGCGGCCCGGTGGCGTCGAAGATGTGTGGTGCCTGATGCGCAGCCGCGCGCGCTCCGGCTAGTCCGGTGGCGTTGCGAAAGAGCACCCCGGAAATATCTGCCAACTCTTTGGTCCTGCGTCCTGTGGAATGGCTGATGGGGCACTGTTCACTGGGCCAAAAGGCCACAAACATCCCGCGCACACCGTGGCCGAAGGCCTTGCCGGAGGAGATGGGTTCGTGGAGAAGCGCGCGCAACTCCACCGCCGCAGTGGGATGGGCCACCACGACATCGAAGTGGCAATCGGCATCCAGGTTGAGCGCGCGGGTGATTTCCGCAATGCCGAGCGTGCCCAGTGATTCGGCCGCAAAGAGCCTTTCCAAATGTCGGGCGTGGGCGCGGTGCACGTCGTGCTGCCCGCGCGCTTCTTCTAGGCGGTAGGCGTCGCGTACCACCAGGTTGTACATCGTCACAACGGAATGCAGCTGGGTCACGTGGTCGATGAGCACTTCCTGGTCCGCGCCGGCGGCCCGGCGTAAATGCTCCCAGAGGACCGTGAAGTCGAGCTGGATGGCGTCGATCAGCGTTGCTAATTCCACGCCCTGGTGTGCGCGCCGCCGACCCAGGCTCTGCGCGTGGGCGCGCAGCTCCTCCTCATCCATCGCGCCGACCAGCACATCGGAGATGCGAGCGAGGACCTCAAAAGCTGTAAGGCGCAGCTCGTCCTCGCTTACTAGTGAGTCGCCATAGCGCCCTGAGCGGCTAAAGGCGGTGAGGAAATCCTCCACCAGCCGGGGGATGGTGCCCTGGACCTCCGCAACGATATCGTGCCAGCGTTGTTCGTGCATGTGCACAACGCTACACGGTGGTCACTGGTGAATTGCCCTCAATGCGGAGAGATGTATCACTTCTACGTTTAACCTGTGGGGGCAGACACAGCACGCACCGCGTGCAGTTCGTCGGAGAAACAGGAGAACACAGGAGGACGCATGATCACGCGCATCGACAACGCCCACATCCTGACCCAAGACCCTGCGCGGCCAGTCACGGATGCGGTGGCCTTTGCCAACGGGCGCATCCTGGCAGTGGGGCAGGCCGCCCGTGACCTGCCAGCTGACCAGGTGTGCGATGTCGGCGGGCGCACGCTGAGCCCTGGTTTTAATGACGTGCATTCCCACACCGTGTGGTTCGGCCAAACGCTGCTGGAAGTCGACCTCTCCCAGGCCACAACGCCAGAGGATGTCTACTCTGCATTGCACGAGGCCGAGCCCAACCCCGACGGTTGGGTAGTGGCCGCAGGGTTTCGCCCCTCCGGGCTGGATGCGCCGGTGGAGATAGAGCGGCTTGACCGCGTGACCGGCGGGGCTCCGCTGCTCATCAAACACAACTCGGGTCATGCCTACACGGTGAACACCGCGGCCCTGCACGCGGCAGGCGTTGACCCCGCCAACCCGCCGGAGGTGGAAGGCGGCGAGTTCGTTTGCGATGCCGATGGCCACTGCACTGGGCTGCTCGACGAAAACGCTATGCGCGCTATCCAAGAGGTGACACTGCCGGAATCCGGCGAGGAGATTGCCCGCGCCCTGGAACTGGCCACGCGCCGCTACCTCGAACGTGGACTGACCTCTGTCACGGATGCCGGTGTGGCTGGCGGCTGGATTGGGCACAGCCCGCGCGAGATTGCGGCCTATCAGAACGCCACCCTGCATACCCGCATGCAGGTGATGGTGACCATGGATGTGCTCCACGAGATTTCCGGACACGCCTCCGACGGGACCGGCCGGGGACTGGATGGCGGGCTGCGCACCGGTTTCGGCGATGAGTGGCTGCAGATCGGGCCAGTGAAGATTTTCAGCGATGGCTCCCTGCTGGGAACCACTGCCGCGCTGAGTGAAAATTATGCTTGTTGCTCCCACCACGGCTACTTCCAGGGTGACCCAGAACAGATGCTCACCCGCGCGTTGCAAGCGGCGAATTCTGGCTGGTCACTGGCCATCCACGCCATTGGGGATGCAGCGGTAGATTTTGCGATAGAGACGCTGGAGGAGGCCGTCGACAAGCATGGCGTGCCCGCCATGCCGCACCGCATCGAACACGGCGGGGTGGTGCGCCCCGACCAGATTGAGCGCCTGCGCGGCAAGCCCATCGTGGTGGTGCCACAGCCGCTGTTCATTCAGGCCTTCGGTGACGCGATGGCGGATGCCCTCGGCCCAGAGCGCACCGCGTGGAGCTACCCGGGCAAGCGGCTTCTCGACGCCTCCCTCATCCTCCCCGGCAGCTCCGATCAACCCGTGGCACCAGGCGTGCCCCTGGAGGTCATGCAAGCCTTCGTGGAGCGGCGCACCGCCTCGGGCCGGGACTACGGGCCTAAGGATCGTCTGACCCCAGCCGAGGCGCTCTACGCCTATACCGCCGGTTCGGCCGCGGCGACGGGCTGGGCCGGGCGCAAGGGGCAGGTAATGCCTGGGCAGCTGGCGGATTTCGTGCTGCTTTCCCAGGACCCGCTGCAGACTGAAGATTTATCCACCATCGACGTGGCCGCCACCATCGTGGGCGGCGAGCTGCGCTACGGAAGCTTTTAAGGAGTAGACATGCGAGCAACCACCAACGAACAATTCCTGGCCGATTTCCAAGCCATGTCCGCCAACGGTGCCACTCCGGGCGGTGGCGTGGAGCGCCAAGCCGCCAGTGCCGGCGATAACCTCAACCGCGCCTGGTTCCACGAGGTCCTAGAGTCCCTCGGGGCGCGCGTCATCTATGACGAGATCGGGAACCAATACGGGCTCTTTGAGCTCGCCCCCGGCGCCGAGTACGTGGGCCTGGGCTCACACCTGGATTCGCAGCCCTTGGCAGGCCGTTTCGACGGTGCTTATGGCGTGCTGGCCGCAGCCCATGCTGCCGGGCGCGTGGCGCAGTCGGGCGCCAAGGCACGCTATAACCTGGCGGTCATCAACTGGTTCAACGAGGAGGGCTCGCGTTTTGCGCCGTCCATGATGGGCAGTTCCGTGTTCGTGGGGACGCTGGCGCTTGATCGCGCCCGCTCCGCCACCGACCTTGCCGGCGTCACTGTGGCGCAGGCCCAGGAGGAAGCCGGTTGGTCCCCGCGCGGTGAAGCCCCGAAGCTCGCGGCCTATGCGGAGATCCACGTCGAGCAAGGTAAGGAACTTGAAGCTGCCGGCAACACGATTGGCCTGGTTACCGCCACGTGGGGTGCGAAGAAATTCCAGGCGGTGGTCTCCGGTGAGCAGGGCCATACCGGTTCCACTCTGATGGCCGATAGGAAGGATGCGCTCTTCGGTGCCTCCCTCATCATTGCTTCAGTAGAGCGCCTCACCCACGAATTCGCCGAAGGCCAGCTGCAGGCTTCGGTCTCGCAGCTAACACTGGAGCCGAACTCGCCCGTGACCATCGCCCGCGAGGTGCGCTTCAACGTGGATGTGCGCTCACCCTCCACGGAGGTGCTGGAGAAAGCCCAAGCGCGCCTGCAGGAGATTATCGCCGAAGCAGAGGAGGAATCACGCACCTCGGTCGAGCTATCCCCAACGCACGAGTGGGCACTCAACCCCTACCCAGCAGCCGGCGTGGCGCTCGCCCAGGAGGTCGTGGAGGAGCTGGGCTACTCGCACCAGGAGATCTACACGGTGGCCGGCCATGACTCGACCAACCTCAAGGAGGTGGTGCCGACGGTCATGCTCTTCATCCCCTCCGTCGACGGCATCTCACACAACGAAAAGGAATTCACCACGGAGGAAGACTGCGTGGCTGGGCTGGACGTGCTGGCGCACGTGGCGCAGCGCCTCGTGGAAAACGGTTGCGGGGAGGATTAGGCCCCTAGCGCGGTCCTGCACTAGTCATGTTATGTCCATAGGGTTTTTGGACATGGAGTCCGGTGTCTTTTTGGACACGGAGTCCATGGAGGTCTTGGACACTTCTAGCGGTTTATGGTTGCGGCCTGCGTTTCGGCCGGGGTTTGGATAGTTTCGGGTTCATCCGCGGTGGTTGGCGGTGTTTCATTCCTTCAACGAGGTTGATGTTGATCTGACCACCTGGTGGTCTGTGGCTCAACGTGATCGGCAGTGGCACGCTGAAGAGGAATTCACCGTCATGGGCCGTGTAGAACTCCGCAACGTTTTCGGCTGTGACCGTGGAGTAGAGTCTGCGGTTTTTAAACCTCAGACCAATGTAGAGCCCGAAACCGCACACGCGTACAACGCCGTCTTTGCTTACGCAGAGCTGGTCTGGGATATCCCAATGGTTTGTTGAATTTGTCGTCGGCGCCGTTAGTGTGGGGGTATCGGTGGGAGGTATGCCTTGCAAAGCTGCCATGTCATCGATGCAGGCCTCGTGTGAAGTTGCCGCTTCCGCGGGGCCGTTTAGCATTTCGGATACAGCTTGTGGATTGTGCGCTTGGTTATAGGCGACTACGCGGGCCCAGACCTGCTCAGGATCGAGTGGATGTGTAGGTGATGGTGCCTTGGGGAAGGTATCGAAGGCCTGGCGTGGTGTGATGTGCATTTTGCCGACGAGCAGTGATTGGTGCCGTCGTCGTTCGTTGTAGACCTGGCGATATTCAGCCAGATATGTGTTGACCTCAGCAAGGCTGACTGGGTGGCGTGCATCGAGGAACTGGGTCAACGTGCGGTGAGAGCGTTCGTCTTTTCCCTGGGTTGTCGGGGCGAAACCAGCAATAGCAAGTACACCTTGGCTAGCGAGCCAAGTTTCAGTAGCAGAGAGAAAACCACGGTGATAGGTGGCGAACGCATCGCCATTGTCGGAAAGGATTTCTTGAGGTTTGCCGTAGGCGGCGAACGCTGCGGCCAGTACGGCGCGCGCATCAGTACCGTTTTCTGGCAGAGCGAACGCTGTGGTTCCGACATCGAATCTGCTGGCATCATCGATAATCTGGTAAATCGTGACATGTGTGTGGGCATGGTCAAAGAGGCGGTAGACCAGTCCATCGATTTGCCAGAGTTCACCGACGAGATCACGGGCGAAGCGCTTATAGGAACTGCGTGGCCGTTTGCGGGCATTGGCATCAACAAATCCCAGCTCATGAAGCCACGAGGCGATTGTAGAACGCGACGGCGTGGAATCTGGGCCCGAAGTGTCAAACAAGAAGTAGTAGATCGACCAAGGCCCATAATCCAAGCCTTGCTCCATCAACTCCTGCCTGGCGTGGACGACTGCGATTTTATCGGCCTCGTCAAATTTCTTAATCGGATTCTTCGGGGCAGTCGAATCAGGCACAATACCTGCGCGACCCTTCTGCGCTATCCGGCTTTTGATGTTGTGGTACGTCTGCCGCGAGATTCCTAATTCTTTGCAAAACTGTGTGACCGTCTTGCCGTCACGAACGGGATCGAAATCTGCGACCTTTCTACGCTTATGCAATGGAATAGCCATCCGGCTATTCCACCGCCGCAAACGTCCAAAAAGCCACTAGACATCCCGTCCAAAAACATCCTGGACTCCGTGTCCAAAAAGCCACTAGACATCACAGCACTAGTCCTGCACTAGTCATCCGCGCTAGTCCTCATCACTCCACGGCACATACCCGAAAGCCTTCAGCGCGGTCTCGAACCCACGCTTCATGGTGGTTAACTCTTCCTCGCTGAACTCATAGGTGCGCAGGCGCGCCGGGCCGGTGAGGGGGACGTGGAGCAGGAAGCGCCGGCCTTCCTCGGTGATGCTGCACAGGCGGCGGCGCAGGTCCTCTGGATCATCGTCGATGGCAATGAGCTCGTCACGCACCAAGCGCTTGACCGCCTGCCCGATGGTGGCGGGCTGCCAACCCAGCTCCTTGCGCAGTTGCAAGATGGGAATGGGGCTCTTCTTATCAATGAGCCGGAGGAGCGAAAGGTGCGAACCGGTGATGCCGTACTCGCGGCGTGCTTCGGTATCGAAGCGCGCGCGGGCGCGCTCGAAGCGGCGGTATTCCGCGATGGTCTCATCGATGAGGTCAAAATCCGTCACGTGATCAAGCCTAAGAGCTCGGGGTTGGTGGCCGCAAATGTTTATAGCGGCAACTCTATCCAAAGGTGGAGGGATCGATGGGGCGTTGTGAACGGGGGAGCTTTTCTACTACGAGGCGGTACGAGTCCGTCACGAGTTCGGCCAGAAGTTTCGGGGTCAGCTGGGGAGCTGGGTGCACCGACACCCAATGTCTCTTATTCATGTGGTAGCCGGGCGTGATGAAGGAGTGCTCGCTACGCAACGCTTCTGCATCCAGGGGATCGGCCTTGAGGATGGCCTGCTGGCGGCCAGTGACCGCAGTGAGAAGGAGGAAGACCTTGCCGCGCACCTTAAACACGTCCCAGTCTGGTCCAAAAGGATGCGTCAGCGTGGCGCCAGGGAGTTCCATGGCGTGGGCGGTGGCACTGGAGTGAAGGTCCAGGGCGCTGGAGCCGCTTGAGCAGGAGTTCATGTGAACCAGACTAGGTGAAAACAGGCTTAAGGGACATTTCGTGTGGATAAACCGATACGGATTCCTGGGGCAGCCTGGGATAATGCGGTGATCTTGATTTTGGATCGGTTCCAACGGCCCGATCTGTGAAATCAACACTGGATAGTCCTAGGTCTGTGATAGGAGGACTGCTGCTGGTGCGGTAAGGCCAATTCCTATGGCTAATAGGAATCGGCCGTCGTGTGACGTGTGCGGCCATGGACTGGTTAAGAACGGCAAGACCGCGGCAGGAACCCAACGCTGGCTATGTCCTAAATGCAACGTTTCATCGATTAATACCCGCGCACACGCCAGCGAGATTCGGCATTTCAAAATCTTTATTGACTGGATTCTCTCCGGCGAATCTGCAGACCATTTAGCCAAGCGCCTTGGGGTAACAAGGCGGACTTTGACCCGGTGGTTTAAGCTGCTGTGGTTTATCACCGTGCCCACTTCTTCTGACCCCTATCGTGTTTACGATCAGGTCTTTATCGACGGCACCTACTTTCACAAGAAATGCCTGTTGGTAGCCTGCACCAATACACACGTCATCGCCTGGCATTGGTGCCTGCGTGAAAGCTCATACGAGTACCTGAAACTGCTCGACAAAATCGCGCAACCACTCATCGTCACCACCGACGGGGCAGGCGGAGCGCTCAAGGCACTGCGCACTAAATGGCCCGACGTTGCCATTCAGCGCTGCCTAGTTCACGTCCAGCGCAACACTTTTGCTGATATCAGCCGCAACCCGATTCACCCAGCGCATAAAGCAATCCGGAAACTGGGCTACATGCTTGTCCAAGTACGCAACCGTGAAGATGCTGCGCGGTTTACAGCTGCAGTCCACCACACCCGCATTACCTTTGCTGATTGGCTTAAAGAGCGAACCTACCGCAGTGCTATACCGGCAGGCCAAGTACCGAAATGGGTCAGCCCCAACCAGAAATGGTGGTACACCCACCGCAACGCCCGCAGGGCTCTAAAACGGCTAGAAAAGCTCATCCACGCCGGACAATTATTTACCTTCCTTGACCCGCCTGAAGGTGTCACGCAAGACTTAAAAGCCACCACGAACCTGCTGGAAGGCGGCATCAACAAACAACTCAAAGACTTAGCCGGAAACCATCGTGGCATGTTCGATGAGCATCAGCGCATCACCATGGACTGGTGGCTCTACACCCACACCGAAGACCCTGTAGCGCCACTGGAGTTAGCCAAGCAACAAGACTTCGGACGCCAAGGAGAAAAAGCAGCACGCGCAGCCTGGGCAAGAGAAGAACTCACACGACGCGGCCACCCAGACGGGCGACCAGCCACATACGACATCCACATCGACAGCGAATGGAACCCCAGCTTAGGCATAAGAAAAGGCTGGGCCGGACGCTCCTAAATCCACACGAAATGTCCCTTAGTGCGACACGCCGCAAATCCACACGAAATGTCCCTTAAGCCTGAAAACACCGTTGGGCCCCGTCCTCCGATTCCTCGGGGAGGGGCCCAACGGCGTCTCTATCAAGTCCCTCCAACTATCAGCCATTGGCCGCCCTCTGGAGGGTGAGGGGTTCTCTCTCGCATGCGCTCTCTCAAACGCACAAGACAAAGTATGGCGGGCGACGCTGGAATCACCTTGTGCTCTCCCTGGCAGTTTTCTGCTAGTCAAAACTGGCCCTAATCAAAGCGTGCGGGACGCTTCTCCAGAAAAGCCATGACGCCTTCCTTGTGCCCGTCCGAATCCATCTGCGCGTACTGCGTGGGCTCCTCCCACGCGAGCTGCTCATCGAGCTGCCCTAGGGCTGTGCGGTTGATGGCCTCCTTGGCCTTGGCCAGGGCATCGCGCGGCGCGATGTGCAGGCGCTGCGCTAGCTGCAGCGCGGCCTCGAGGGCGTGGCCCTGGTGCGCGCGTTGGGCGACGATCCCAGCTGCCTCCGCTTCGGCGACACCGAGCTTGTCCTGGAGAAGTGCCAGTGCAAGTGCGCGGTGACGCCCGACGGAGGCGAGCGCGGTGAGGCTTACGCCGCCGTCGGGGATGAGGCCAATCTTGCCGAAAGGCAGCGTGAAATAGGATTCTTCACCAGCGACGATGAGATCACAGGCGAAGGCTAGCGAGGCACCTGCGCCAGCGGCCGCGCCTTCGACGGCGGCGAGGACGGGAATCTCGGCGGCCTGGATTTCGGTGACAAGCGCATTGAGCTGCGGCAGCATGGTGGACTCGGCAGGGTTAGGAGCTTTTCCCGCGGCCTGCGCGGCGGCTGCTGAGTGTGCGGCGGCGACCAGATCCGCGCCGGCGCAAAAGGCCGTCTCATCACCGGTGATGATGAGGGCGCGGACGGAGGGGTCTTGGGAGGCGGTGGCAAGCGCTGCAGAGAGTGCGAGACAATGCTCCTTGGCAATGGCATTGCGCCGCGCGGAGTTGTTGATCTGGGCTATGAGCGCTGAGCCTTCGCGGTGGGTGAGGATGGCGTCGGTCATGGATTAGTCCTTAACAAGCTCGGTGAGGGAGGAAATGATGCGTGCGGCATCGGCGGAAATGCGAGAGACGATGTCAGAACACGGAGCGACATCGTGGATAAGTCCCTGCGAGGTACCGCAGGTCCACACGCCGGCATCCAAATCACCAGTCTCGTAGACGGCACGGCCGCGCTTACCGGCGACGAGGTGGCGGATATCCTCGAAATCAGCGCCTTGGGCGAGGCGCTCGGCCACCTCATCGCTCACGGCATTCTTGGCCACGCGTGTGGAATTGCGCAATTCGCGGAGGATGAGCTGGGTATCCAGCTCGCTGCGCTCCACGATGGCCTGCTTGACGTTCTCATGCACTGGGGCTTCCGTGGAGGCCACGAAGCGGGTTCCCATGTTGATGCCCTCGGCGCCTAATGCCAGTGCGGCGGCTAGCCCGCGGCCGTCCGCGAAGCCACCCGAGGCCACGATGGGAATGTCCAGTTGGTCGGCGGCGGCGGGGATGAGGACGAGGCCCGGGATATCATCCTCGCCAGGGTGCCCGGCACATTCGAAGCCGTCGATGCTGACGATGTCCACGCCGACTTTCTGGGCGCTGAGCGCGTGCCGCACGGAGGTGCATTTGTGGATGACAGTGATGCCAGCATCCTTGAAAGCCGGCATGTGGTCCTTGGGGTTGTTACCGGCGGTTTCTGCGATCTTCACGCCTTCCTCAATGATGACGTCGCGGTACTCCGCATAGGGCGGTGGGGTGATTGCCGGCAGCATGGTGAGGTTGACACCGAAGGGCTTGTCCGTGAGCTCGTGGGTCCGGCGAATCTCGTGGCGCAGATCCTCCGGGGTGGGCTGGGTGAGCGCGGTGACGACGCCGAGGCCACCGGCGTTAGATACGGCTGCGGCGAGTTCGGCACGGCCGACCCACTGCATGCCGCCTTGGATGATGGGATGCTCGATGCCGAGCATCTCGGTAACACGGGTGGAAATCATGAGGATTGTGCTCCTTCGTGGTGAGGAAAGCGTGGGGGAGTGATGACTGAGTTCCTGAACTAAACGGCGGTGAATGGCTATTCGGAAAAATGGGAACGTAGTCGCTCGATAAGGTCATCGGATAGGGCGATGGGGCGGCGCGCGGAGACGTCGATAAGCACCAGCGTCGCCGTGGCAAACACGCACGGGGTGCCATCCTGAATGAGTTCGTGGGCGACTTGATAGGAGGTGTTTCCGATGCGGGAGATCCACACGCGAGCCTCGATGGAATCGGTGTAGGTGAGCTCGGCGTCATACTGGACTTCGAGGGATCGCACCACGTGAGCATAGGAATCGGTGGCGACAGGGCCGGTGAGAGTGGCGGCTGCACGGACACGCGCCTCCTCCAGGAGGGTGACCACTGTGGCGTTGTTGACGTGGGCGTTGGCGTCTTGGTCGGACCACCGCAAGGCGAGGGTTATGGGGATGGCGTTGGTGGGCGCGCGCATTGTTCCTCCTGGGGCGAGCGGGTAGAGTGATGTACATTACTATACATACGAATTGTGGTTCGTTGCTCGAATCGTGAGGAGAATGCCATGACGGATCTTCTGGGAATCGATGCTCTGCTGAGCGAAAAAGAAAAAGCTACCCGCGACCGCGTTGCCGCACTGGTGGATGAACACATCCGGCCGCATGTGGGGCAGTGGTACGAGGAAGCGATGCTGCCGGAGTCGATCTTCCCGGTGCTCGCGGAGGCTGGTCTGTTCGGAATGCACCTGGAAGGCTATGGCTGCGCCGGGCGCTCCGCGGTTGAATACGGACTAGCCATGCAGGAGCTGGAAGCAGGGGACTCCGGTATCCGCACGGTGGTATCGGTGCAAGGATCGCTGGCAATGTCGGCGATTTATAAGCACGGCTCGGAGGAGCAAAAGCAACACTGGCTTCCCAAGATGGCCGCCGGTGAGGTCATTGGTTGCTTCGGCCTGACGGAGCCGACCGCCGGCTCGGACCCGGCGGGCATGGCGACGGTGGCGCGCTACCGCTCCGGCGAATGGGTACTGGATGGTGCGAAGCGCTGGATTGGTTTAGCAAGCGTGGCTGGCGTGGCCATTATCTGGGCCAAGGTTTCTGAGGAGGATGCTTCCGCCGCCGGGGTGGAAGCGGGCGTGCGCGGGTTCATCGTGCCGACGTCTACGCCCGGCTTTAACGCCACCCCAATTACCCGCAAGCTGTCGATGCGCGCTTCTATCCAGTGCGATATTGAACTGGAAGGAGTTACCCTGCCTGCTGATGCACTGCTGCCCAAGCATCCAGGGCTCAAGGGTCCGTTCATGTGTCTCAACGAGGCACGCTTCGGTATCAGCTTCGGTGCCTTGGGTGCTGCTCGCGATTCCTTGGAGGTGGCGCTGCGGTATGCCAAGGAGCGCAAGCAGTTTGATCGCTCGCTGGCATCCTTCCAGCTCACCCAGCAGAAGCTGGTGGACATGGCGGTGGAGCTGAACAAGGGGCAGTTGCTGGCACTGAACCTGGGCCGCGCCAAGGATGCGGGCACGCTGGAGCCCTACCAGATTTCGGTGGGCAAGCTGGCTAACTGTCGCACCGCCATCGACATTTGCCGCCAAGCCCGCACCATCCTGGGCGGCAACGGTATCACCGCGGACTACTCGCCGCTGCGCCACGCCGCCAACCTAGAATCAGTGCGCACCTACGAGGGCACCGATGAGATCCACACGTTGATTCTGGGGCGCGTGCTGACGGGGGAGCAGGCGTTTAGTTAGCTTCTGGTGTCCTTCGGCTTCGGGGCGTTCGGATCGATCGGGCGGCCTTCAGCATCCAGATCATTGAGCTCGGCCAGCTCGGTGAAGTCCGCCTGGGCATCGGCGAAGCCCTCCTTCGGATCGATTTCATCGAAGTTGCGGATGGTGCCGTCGCGCTCGTCCTTGAACATGTCCTTGCCGTAGACGACGAGCACCATGATGATGCCGGCAGCGAAGCCCCAGGCGGCTCCCTGGGTAGCGAGAACGCCGGCGGTGACACCTGCGATGCCAAGATCCTTTTGGTTCTTGGATTCCATGATGCCCACGCGCACGGACACGAAGCCCTGGATGATGAGAGTCAGCGCCAGACCCACCGGCAGGATGGGCTCAACGAAGGAGGTGATCGGCAGCAGCAGAAGACCCACGTTGGTGCCCCAACGGAAGGAGCCCGCACCGCCGAAGATGGTGCGCATGGCGCGCTTGCCCTGCTTGTAGCGCTCGACGATGACCACGTGCATTGCCGCCCACAGCGGGCCACACATGGCGACGTCCGGTCCGATAATGGACATCAGCATGTTGCGGCCACCAAAAAGCAGGTGTGCGCGCGACGGGCTGTAGACCACGGCCTCGTCCGTGCGGACGTGGTCGGCTTCCTTGAGCACTGCGTTGGCCTGCAGGACGTCACCGAAGACGACGATGTAGGCAGCCAGCACCGTGGGGATGGCGGTAAGGAACATGTGCGCCGGCGGCAAACCAACGCCGAAGACGGTGTACTCAGACCACAGAGTGATGAAGTCCGGCTTGGAGAAACCCCACTCCACGTCCGGCCAGGGGGCCTCGCCCGCCAGCGGCGCGACAAAGACCGCGACGAAGATAGCAGGCAGGATGCCTAGCGAAGCCAGGAAGCGCCAGCCGGCGGCTTTCTGTCGCAGGGCTTGGAAGCCACGGGAGTACATGAGGAAGAAGGCCACGGCCACCGCGATGGTGATGGTAATGGGGAAGGAGTGGAAACGTCCGCCTTCCTGGAACACCGAGATGATGGCAGCGATACCAGCGCCAAGGACGATGCCGGAGCGCAAGCCAGAGGGGATGAGGCGGACGACCTTCGATGCCCATCCCGTTATGCCTAGCGTTAAGGAGAATATGCCCAGCATGAGCTGGAAGCTGATCAGCGCCCAGATGCGCTGCTCACCCTCCGGGAAGGTCTGGATGTAGACCGTCAACAGTGGAATGGCCGGGGTAATCCAGCCGGGGACAACTGGGTCGCCCAGGATGTGGTGGGTGAGGTAGAGAAGGCCATTGAGCATGACGACGGCCAGCGCCGCTTCGTAGGGCATGCCGAGGGCCTCAGTCATCAGGGGGATAGCGCCCAGGTCGACCACGCACATAAACAGGCCTTGGGCGAAGTCCGGCCATTCCATGCGGTAGTGCACGAAGGGGAGGCGGACATCGAAAGGCCCCATCTTCCAGTGGGGCGAAGCTTGACCGATGCCCTGGTCTTCAGGTTCGGTGGCTTCGGTGGTTTCGGCCATGACGGCCTCCTTTCAAAGAAAAGGGACCAAGCCCAGCGGGCGTGAAGCGCGCAGGGCTTGGTGAGGAAAGGTGAGAGATTTGTTGAGGTTTAGCCGAGCTCTGTTTAGTCGAACTCGATGATCTGGCGCAGGGCTGCACCGTCGGAGAGGCGGTCCATGGCGGTGTTGATGTCCTCGAGCTTGATGTGATCAGAGATGAGGGCCTCTGCGTTGAGCTTGCCCTCACGCCATAGCTGTTCGTACTTCGGGATATCCTTCGACGGAACGGAGGAACCCAGGTAGCAGCCGTGCACGCGGCGTGCTTCACCGGTCATTACGAGCGGGTCGATGGTGATGGTGGAGCCCGGTGCCGGCAGGCCAACGGTGACGGTCAGGCCGCCCGGTGCGGTGACCTTGTAAGCGGTCTCCAGTGCCTTCGGGTGGCCGGCAGCCTCCACGACGGCGGTGAACTTCTTGCCGGACTCTTCGGCTTCCTGTGGGGTCATGGCGGAGGTGGCGCCGATTTCGAGGGCCTTCTCGCACTTGTCCTTCTGCATGTCGATGCCCACGATCTCCTTCACGCCGAGTGCAGCGGCGGTAATGATCGCGGCCATGCCCACTCCACCGAGGCCAACGACAGCGATGCTGTCCTCCGGCTTCGGATCAATCTCGTTGAGGACGGCGCCGCCACCGGTGAGGATGGCGCAGCCGAGGATAGCGGCGATGTCCGCCGGGACATCGGAGCCCACCGGTACGACGGAGAGCTCGGAGACCACGGCGTGGGTGGCGAAGCCGGAGACACCGAGGTGGTGCTGAACCGTCTCACCGTTGCGGGTGAGGTGGCGGGTGCCGCGGATGAGGGTGCCCTCGTTGTTGGTCTTGGAGCCAACCTCACACGGCATCTTGCCGTCGGTCTTGCAGCCGGCACACTCGCCGCAGCGCGGGAGGAAGGTCATGACCACGTGGTCGCCAACCTTGACGTTGGTAACACCCGGGCCGATTTCCTCGACGATGCCGGCGGACTCGTGGCCTAGCAGCATCGGCAGCGGACGGGGGCGGTTGTTGTTGACCACGGAGAGGTCGGAGTGGCAGAGGCCGGCGGCGGTGATCTTGACCAGAATCTCGCCCTCGCCGGGAGCGGAGAGCTCGAGCTCGCTCACGGTGATGGGCTGAGAGTCGGCGTAGGGGCGCTCATCGCCGGAGCGCTCCAGAACGGCGCCGCGAATGGTAATCGTGTCAGACATTGATACCTCCAGACATCGGATGGGGTTAATGCATCGCAATGTACGCCACGTCACGTGGGGGAGGGTGAGAACGGTATGGGAAAAACTACACCCAATATATGTGCGGATGGAGAATTTTCTACCCGCTGAGCGCGTGAGCACGCAGCGCTACGAAAACATCGAGCCCGCGCTGGCCCACGGCCCACTCATCTCCCATGAGCTCAGCGATCCGGTCGAGTCGCTGGCGCACCGTATTGGGGTGGATAAACATGGCGCGAGCTGTTTGCGGGATGCTGTGGCCGGAGAGCAAGTAGTGGTGCGCGGTGTCGGTCAGCTCCGTGGAATGCTCTGCGTCATAACGCACCAACGGGCCGATCGTGCGCGTGGACAGCGCGCTCAACGCCTGCGGGTCCGCGCCCAAGATGAGGCCGACGGTGCCCAAGGTATCTTCGGTGACTAAGCGGCCTTGTACGCCGAGTGCTAAAGCTGACTCCAAGTAGGCCATAGCGGAATCGTGGGCGCTGCGTGCCGAATCCAGCCCGTCGAAGCCGATGGCAGAAACCGTCAAGTCAGAAAACTCAGACAGCAGCGGGGCCAGTGCCTTATCAATTGCTCGATCCGGCTGGTACAGCACGCATACGTGCTGGTCGTGGTGTGTGATAGCGGCATTTCCCGGCAGAAGGTGCTCTAGTTGCGGGCGAGTTGGCAAACTCTTTGCCGAGTGTAAGCCGACGAAATAGAGCTGTACCGAAGAATTCAGGCTGATTCCCGTTAGGTGGCGCAGACGAGCGATCTCCTCGCGCCCAGCATTACCCAGAGCCACGGCGTAGACGAGGTCATCGACTTTGCGCGCGGTGGCGTCGACAAGCGCTTCGGCAAAAAGAGCAATCGCAGTAAAGGCAGCGGAGGCATGGCTGATGACGCGCAGTTCGGCATCGCTGAGCTCTTTGTCCACGCCAATCGTGCCTAAGGCCCGCCCGTTGAACTCCACGGGGAAGGTACTGGTTGGGGGAGTGTTCGGGGCACCTTCCGTGGTCCACAGCATCACCGGTGCATCGAGGCTTTCAGCCAACACGCGTTCGAGTTCCTCAAAACTCGCGTTATTCATCAGCACGTGGAGCAGCTGCGTGTTGACGTCATTGAGCCACTGCAGTTCTTCGACATGGCGGCTGAGCGCAATCTGGGAGCGGGTCAACTCGGCCACGGATTCGCCTTGGCTCTCGATGACTTGCGCATTCTCCAGCGCCACGGAGGTAATAGAGCCAAGCACCTCGAGGGCCGCGATTTCTTCGTGCGTGTAGTGGCGGGGGTGGCGGTCGCCCACGAGCAGCGCGCCGATGGTGCGCCCGGCGATGCGGATCGGGGCGCCGAGGATTCCGCGGATTCCTTCGGCTTCTACCGCGCGGTCCACGTAATCCACGTGCGTAACGTTGGGATCTGCGGAATGGTCATAGGTCCACGCTGGGCGGTTGGTGGCGGCCACGATGCCGAGGACTCCGGAGCCCATCGGCATGTTGATGGTGCGGAATTCCTCCGTGACGACACCACTGGTGACCAGCACCTTGGTAAAGCCGGTGTCCTCATCGTTGAGGCTGAGATAGCCCACGTCGGTGCCGATGGTGGAGCGCGCGTGGCGCACGATGGCCTGGAAGATATCAGTCGATTCGCGGCCGGAGTTGAGCATGTGGGAGACGTCGAGCAGTTTGGTCGACATCACCCGCCATGTGTGGTTGGCGCGCATGGTCTCTTCGATGGCCCGAAGCGCGCCAAGCTCCTCGGCCGCCAGTTGCTCGCGCAGCTCGTCGGGGACACGGGTGCCGCTGGCGAGATGGGAGAGTACGGGGCCGAGGAGAGACATGCTCCCTAGTTTAGGGGGCTGGTCGGGGCGCCACCTACTTCCAGTGGGAAGAGGAACGCTTGGTCATCTGCTCGCGGTACTGCTGAGTGGTGGTGGGCAGGAGCTCACCGGTGGCCCAGTCCAGGATGACGCCGTAGTGGCGGACCAGGTCGAGCTGGTCCAGCTCGCCCGCGTTGTAGCGCTCTGCCACGGATTCCGGGTCCTCCGCCAGCTTGTCCAGGCGGGAGGAGCGAAGTTCCTCACGTAGCTTCGTGGTTTCCTCCTCATCGAGCTCGTACTCATCGATCTCGGGGTCGATGGCGTGGATGACAACGCCGTAGTCTTTGGCAGCACGGCCCACGGACACGTAACCGTCGATGACGTCCTCCAACACGGCCTGCGGGTCACGCTCCAGGGCATCGCCGAATCCGCCACCACCGGCAGAGGGGCGTTCGAAGGTATCGCCCGGGCCGACTGGCACGTTGGAGAAGAGCGCGCCGAGGTACTTCTCATCCGGGGTGCCGCGGTTGAGCCACACGCCCTGCGGGATAGACGGCAGACCACCCTCGATACCCCAGGTGACTGAACGGGAGCGGTCACAGCAGTAGCTCATCACGGTCTGGTTCGCGTCCGTGAGCACGCCGCCCTTGGATACGCCGACGCCGCCGCGGAACTTGCCGGGGCCGGCCGAGTCGGTGACCAGCGCGTGGTGGCTGGTGATCACAGGGGAGAGGCGCTCCTGGCCTTCCACCGGCTGGACCGCCAGGCCCGGACCGAAGACCGGTGCGGTAGCAGAAGAACCATCGCGGTCGACACGGCCACCCCAGCCGCCGGCCATCCAGTCGTACCACATGAAGAACTCACCTTTATCCTGTGGTTTCTTCGCATCACGCGTATCCCAGCCGCCGATGAGCAGGTACTCCAGGTTGAAGGCGCAAGCCATGGCGCGCTCCTGCATGAGCTGGGACCACAGCTCGAAGACGGCGTTCATGATCTTCTCGAAGGGGCCGGAACAGAAGCCGGTCACCGCGTGCGGCATTCCGGCGTTGACCACGGTTCCCTCTGGGCCGAGGTCGATGTCCATGGCGCGGTAAAGACCGGAGTTCAGTGGAACGTCGGGGAAGAAGGTCTTCGTACCGGCGACGATTCCAGAGAACGCGGAGCCATAGCCGGCGTTGAGGAAGCTGGCGACCGCCGGTGCGGAACCATCTAGTGAGTAAGAGAGGCGCCCGCCCTTGATGCGCATTGTCACCTTGATGGGAACCAGGCCTTCTTCCTTAGCGGGGTCGAGGTCGATGTAGTCGGTGGTGGACCACTCGCCGTCCTCCAAGTCGGCGACGCGGGCGCTGACGATGTCTTCCACGTAGTCCTGGACCTCACGCAGCGCGGTCCGCACGATGTCGACCGAGTACTTGTCCACGAGACGGTGGATTTCGCGCTCACAGACTGCGGTGGCTTCGGCCTGGGCCTTGAGGTCACCCATGACGATCTCTGAGCTACGGGTGTTGCCTGCTAGGAGCTTGGCCACGTCCTTGAGGAACACGCCCTTGGACCACACACGCACCGGAGTGATGCGCAGGCCCTCGGTGTAGTAGTTGGTGGCGGACACATCGAAGGAGCCCGGGACGGAGCCGCCGGCATCAGCCCAGTGGCCCTTGTTCTGCGCGAAGGCCAGCAGGGTGCCCTCGTAGAAGATGGGGCGCAGGAAGGACACGTCATTCATGTGCGTGCCGCCCTGGTAGGGGTCATTGATGGCGAAAACATCGCCTTCGTGGATGTCATCGCCGAATTCCTCGAGCACGGCCTGGCACTGGAAGTGCAGCGTGCCGACGTGGACGGCGATGTCCTGGTCACCCTGCATGACGGTGTTGCCTTCGGCGTCGCAGAGCGCGGAGGAGAAGTCGCGCGAATAAATAACGAAGGAATAGCAGGTGCGAAGAATCTGCTCGGACATGAGGTTGACCGAGGTGGCAAAGGCGTTCTTGAGTACCTCGAAGGTAACCGGGTCGAGCGTACGGCGGCTGGAAGAAGACGGCGACGGCTTCTGTGGCTGTGTCTGAGTAGTAGTCATGTCGATTCCTTTCAAAGGAGAGTCTTAGGCGAGCGTCTTAGGCGTTGGTGGCCTTGCCGATGTGGATGCGGATGTTGGACCACTCATCAATTTCTGCGCGGTCACCAGGCGGAATGACGGTGGTGGCGTCGAATTGATCGATGATGGCGGGGCCGTTGAGCTTTGCGCCGGCCTTCAGATCCGGGCGGTGGTAAATCGGGACATCGGCCCAGCCGCCGTGCGCGGAGAAGTACACAGGGCGGGTGGTCTCCGGGAGCTCTGCCTCGTGCTCTTCGACGTCATAGTGCTTGAAAGGCGGGTTCTCCAGCTCACCGATAGCGATGAGGCCAATCTGGTAGAACTCCACAGCGCCTTCGCGGTCGGCGAAGGAGTACTCGCGCTCGTGCTCATCGTGGAACATGGCGACGGCATCATCGAGCGGGTTATCGGACTCGGGGATTTCCACCGTCAGGGAGCGCCACTGGCCGCGGTAGCGCATGGACGCAGTCAGCTTGAACTTCATGCGCTCCTCAGGCACGTGCTCCTTGTGGAGGCGCTCGCGGGCCTCGGAGATGAGCGCTTGGAATTCCTTGCGCAGGTCTGCGGTGTCTACCTCGTCCACGGGTGCTTGGTACATCTTGGTGATGTCGTGGCGGATATCCACGAGCAGGCAGCCCTGTGCGGAGGTAACGCCCGGGTGCGGCGGGACCACGACGGTGGGGATGGAGAGGTCACGGGCCACCTCGGCACCGTGCAGTGCGCCGGCGCCGCCGCCGACGACGAGGACGAAGTCACGCGGGTCGTAGCCGCGGCGGATGGACAGTAGACGAACGGCGTCAGCCATGTTGGCGTTGGCCACCTGCACGATGTTTTCCGCGGCAGTCTCGGTATCGAGGCCGAGCGGATCTGCGACCGTCTTGTTGACGGCTTCACGCGCGGCATCCGGGTTGAGCTTCAGCGCGCCGCCGATGAGTTCGGTGCCGAGGCGGCCGAGGGTGACATTGGCATCGGTATTCGTGGCTTCGGTGCCGCCGCGCTCGTAGCAGACCGGCCCCGGATCCGCACCGGCCGACTGCGGACCATTGCGCAGGGAGCCTGCCTCATCGATCCAGGCCTCCGAACCGCCACCGGCACCGATGGTGCCCACCTCAATGGACGGGAAGCAGATGGGGAAGCCGTACTCGACCTGCCACTGCTTGGTAATGCGAATATCACCTTCGTAGACCAAGGCGATGTCGGTGGAAGTACCACCCATCTCTAGGCCGATGGCGTTGGAGTAGCCGCAGCGCGTAGCGATGTCCTGCACCGCGATGGCGCCGGCGGCGATACCGGAGGCGGCCAGGCGGACCGGGTAGCGGGAGACCATCTCCGGGGTCATGGAACCGCCGCCGGAGTGGAGGAGCAGCAGGTCACCGTCGTAGCCGCCTTCCTCCAGCTGTCGGGATAGGCGGTTGACGTAGCCGGAGACGAGCGGGGCCAGGACCGCATTGGCGACGGTCGTGGAGAAGCGGTCGTGCTCGAAGATCTCCGGGAGGATTTCGGAGGAGGTGGAGATAGCGGCGTCGGGAAGCTCCTCGCGCAGGATCTCCGCCATGCGTTCCTCGTGGGAGGCGTTGGCGTGGGAGTTGATGAAGCAGATCGCCACGGTCTCAATCTTCTTGCGGCGCAGGATGCCGGCGATGCGGCGTGCCTCTGCCTCATCGAGCGGGGTGACCTCTGCGCCGTCGAAGTCGATGCGCTCTTCGACCTCGTAGCGGTCGCGGCGGCGGATATAGGGCTCCGGAACGTCGTGGTAGGCATCCCAGAGCTCATCCTTGGTGCCGTCACGGATCTCCAACACATCGCGGAAGCCCTTCGTGGTGATGAGCGCTGCCGGCGGGAAGCGGCGCTGGATCAACGCATTCGTGGCCACTGTGGTGCCGTGGGAGAACACCTCGACCTGGTTGAGCTGGACGTCGGCCGACTTGAGGCCGTTCATCACCGCCTTCATCGGGTCATCCGGGGTGGAGGGAACCTTGGCTACCGACAACTCGTGGGTCTCGGTGTTAACAATCGCGACGTCGGTGAACGTTCCGCCGACGTCAACGGATACGCGAAAAGGCTTGGTCTCCGTCATGGTGTGGACCTCTCTTTCAAAAGATGGTGAATTCGGTTGAGAGGAATCTTGATATGGCACGAGGAGGGGAGCAATGGAGAAACAGTGAATCAAGATGGAAAACGGTGGAGGAAACTCCAAAAAGCCAGGTTGAAGGGCGCTAGAATTACCTGATTAAAAGTAAGATAGGACACTATTTTTCGGAGGATTAAGTGGCGTCACAAGATGATCCGGTGCTGCGGATCGCCGATCTCGTCGTGATGGAACCGCGGCTGCGGCGCTTGAGCAAGACGCTCGAGGATGAGAATTTTGTGGGGCTGTGCGCCGAGGGCGATGGGGACGTGGCGGGCTGGCTAGTCCTTCCCCAGCCGGAGGGAAGCCCACGCGCCATCCAGCGTCGGCTGGTCGACGCCGCCGGGGTCATCTTCCTCGACTCCGAGTTCGATGAGCAGGAAGTCCTGGACTCGGTAGAGGGAACCGGCGCCCTCCTGTACGGCACCGATGGGATCACGCGCCAAGATATCCGGCGCGCGGTGGATGAGCTTTTGCGGCGCCAACCCAACCTGGCATCCTGGCGCAAGCTCAGCACCATCGGGCAATTAAGCCCCGGGTTGGTTAACCCGGCGCCGGAGTCCGAGATCCTCGCGCGATTTGCCAGGTTTAGTGGAGATTCCTTGCTGTTGTTGACCGTTGATGGTCGGGTTATTGCCGCCGCCGGCGAACTGCCTGCGCGGAGTATTGCACGTTCCCTGTCGGTGGTGGTCAACCACAGCACCACGAGCATGCACGTGGGGCGTTGGAAGGTCTTTGCCCGGTGGCTTGACATTGCTGGTGAGAGCCCCTCCTTCGACCATGGCTACTGGCTGATCCGGGGGCGGCAGACCAGTCAGGATGCAGACTTCGATGACCCCGCTTTCGCAGCGCTGGAGGAACTTCTCACCGCTTCCCTCATGGCGCAGAGAAACATCCTGCGCAACCACGTTGCCGAATCGAGCGCGTTGATGGTGGCGTTGTGCGATGAGAATTCGAATAGGGAAGAAGTGGCCACCACGTTGCGCAGGCGGGGCTTTTCGGAACACGCGAAAATGCGCCTCATCGTTTCCGATTCCATCAAGGATTCCTATCGCAGTGATGTGCGCGACAAAGCTTTCGCCGTGGCGCAAGATGCGGGCGTGCCACTGGTGCTGGGATATGTGGCTGGCCGTACCTGCGTGCTGACGACGCAATCGGGTACTGAGACCAAGATTGCGGATGTGCTCTTCGGCTCAGTGGGGCTTTCCGACGGCTTCGATACCGTCGAGGAAGGCCCGCGGGCGTGGCTGCAGGCATTGCTTGCCGCGGTGGTGGTGGAACGGAAACATTCCCTGCATCTGCAGAGCATGGAGTTTTCTCAGTGCAGTGCCATTGAGAAGGCAGCGGCCTACCTGGGGCAGCGCGGTCTCGAAGATGCAGTGGGGCAGCTCGACCGCGCCATCGGCTCCATTAAAGATGGGGAAGAAATCTTCCACGCTTATGAGGCCGAAGGGTTTTCTGTCGCCCGTGCGGCCAAGGTCGTGGGTGTACATGCCAATACGGTCCGGCACCGGTTGGAGGCGCTGGCGGAACGTATCCGCTTCTCCGATGCAGACCTGGTCCTGTGGGCGCTGTGGAAAGCGCTGCGCCCCCGTATGCAGCGCTAGGCGGCTGGATGCGGGGGCACGGAGAAGGTGTGAGGGCAGAGAGTGAGAGGGGGAGGGGAGAGAACTACACCTTCTTCTTGCTGCGTGGGATGGGCTTGCCGGTAATGAGCGCGTGGAGCTTGCCATCGCCAATCTGCATGTCCTCCGGGAGATCCGCGGAATCAACCTCCGTCATGATTTCCTTGATGAAGTCAGACTCCGGGATGGAGGAGTTGCGAGCAATGGCCACGAGTTCACGCATCTCCTCATCGGAGAGGTGGTTGTCATTCTCAAAGCGCTTCTTGAGGAGCTCGCGTGCGCGGCGGCGCAGGTCCGCTTCGGACTGCAGCTCCCCGCGGTTCTTCAGCCAGGCGAAGCCGATGATGAACATGATGGCGATGCCCATGTAGCCCAGAATCGGGTAAACCCAGCCGATGAGGTTGGAGAAGCCAATGAAGGAGAGGACAAAGCCGATGAGCACGGAGATGACATAGACCTTGTAGAAGTGCTGCGGCTTGCCGCGGGTGAGGCGCTTGGCAAAGGCATAGAACATGCCGATGGAGGTGTTATAAATCATGCCGTAAATAGCAACGGACATGGCGACACCAAGCCAAGGGTGAATCTGCTCAATCATGGCCAGCGTTGGCATCTCAGCCTCGGTGATCGGGCCCACGGAGACGTAGAGGCCACCGACGAGGACCGCCAGCAGGAACAGGAAGCACAGGCCGCCGAGGATGCCGCCGTAGCCCACTTCCTTAGCATCGAGGAAGTTACCGCCAATAACGATCATCATGGAGACCACGACGATGACGTTAAGACCCAGGTTATTGATAGAGGAGACCCACCAGTTCGGCAGCGTCGTCGGCAGCTGCTGTGCCTGCTCGTTGAGGTGCGACCAATCGGGGTTGGACGTGAGCACGGTATAGACCGTGCCGATGGTGAGCAGGACGATGATGAACGGGGTGATAGCGCCGATGGCGATGGTTACCTTGTCCACGTCAAGCAGGCCAGTTAGCAGGGTGAGCACGAGCATGAGGACCGCGCCGATCCATACTGGCCAGCCCCACTGCTGGTTGAGGTTGGCACCGGCACCGGCGAACATGGCGAAGCCGATGCAAAAGAGACAGGTCAGCGTGGCGAAGTCGAGGACCTTCGACACAATGGGGGTGGACACCGCGTTGAAGACGGAGGTGTGCTCCTTGGCGCGGTGATAAGAACCTAGTTGGAGAATAGTGATACCGGAGATGGTCATCGCCAGTGCGGCAACGATGGCACCGACGATGCCCATGTTGCCGAAGGCAACGAAGTATTGAAGGGCCTCGCGGCCGGAAGCGAAGGAGGCACCCGCGAGTACGCCGATGAAGGCCATCGCGATGCCGAATGAGCGTTTAAGCATGGTGAACCTAACTTTAGGTGGACAGAAATAGCTACTTATGCAAACGGGGCAGGCTGCCTTTGAAGGTGCCTGCCCCGTGCGTGATGGAGCGGAAGCTTCTAGTTCGCTGCCGCCTTGATGAACTCGGCGACGACTGCGAGCTCTTCCTCGCCGCGGTCAATGACACCGGCGGAGGTGAACAGCCCGTGGTGGTAGCCCAGAAGGTGCTTGTGCGTGACGTCGACGCCCGCCTTCGCCAGCTTGCCGGCGTACTCGATGCCCTCGTCCGCGAGCGGATCGTTATCCACCGTGATCACGAGTGACGGGGGCAGGCCCTCCGGTAGCTCTTCTAGCAACAGCGGGGAGAGATCCGTTGCCGTGCGCTGTGCCTCCTCCGTGACGAAGGTATCGATGAACCAGCGCATGGTGTCCGATGCCAGCGGGAAGCCCTCCTCCAAGCGCTTGTAGGAGGCACCGTTCTCGGTTCGCTCGCGGGAGCAATCCGTGATGGGGTAGAGCAGGATTTGGGAGCTGAGCTTGGCGACGTCTTCTTCGCTCACAAACTCGTTCGCCAGGGTGGCGGCGAGCTGGCCGCCGGCCGAGTCACCCGCTACCGCGATGGAGGTCACGGTCAGGCCGTGCTCGGCCTCAGGGTTGGACAACCAGCGGTAGGCAGCGCGGCAATCGTCGATAGCCGCCGGGTAGGTGTGCTCCGGGGCAAGGCGATAGTCCACCGCAACGACCGGGAGACCGGTCAGCACCGCGATACGGCGTACCGAGGAGTGGTGGGTCTCCAGGTTGCCCATGAGCCAGCCGCCGCCGTGCATGTAGAGCACCGCTGGGGTCTCCTGGCCGCGCTCCGCCTCCGGGCGGGGGTCGTAGAGGCGAACTTGGAACTGGTCAACCTGGAAATCCGTGGTCGCGGGTTCCTTCTCCTCGTGGAGCGGGTTGGCGTGGGCCGAGGCTACGTAGTTCTCACGCACCTGCGGGATGGGGAAGTTATGGAAGGACTTCGCCCCACCATCGCGGAAAGGTTTCAGCGCCTTCCACGCATCCTCAGCGACGGGACGCCCGGAAAAATCGTCGTGCAGAGTGTGCATTGTGAACTACCTCCTAGACCAGCTCGTAGTCGTTGAGCTCGAGCTTATCGGTCAGCTCGTAGTACTCAGCAACGTTGCCGGACCAGTTGTTGATGACGCGGCCTTCTTCGTTCTTGTACCAAGAGGAGCAGTCAGCGGAGAACGCAGATGCCTCGAGTTCCTTCTGGATCTTGGTGTTGAACTCGTCGATGACGTTCTTCTTCACGTCGAGGGCTGCCTCTGGGTTCTCGCGCAGGTAAGCAACGGCCTGGGAGATGTAGCGGTCCTGTGCCTCGAGCATGGCCACCACGGAGTGGTGGTTGAGGTTGGTGTTCGGGCCATAGAGCATGAAGAAGTTCGGGAAGCCGTCCACGGTCATGCCCAGGTAAGCCTCCGGGGAGTTACCCCAGCGCTCGCGCAGGTCGACGCCATCGCGGCCAGCAATCGGCAAATCACCCTGGAACTCCTGGGAGTGGAAGCCGGTGGCGTAGATGACCACGTCAAAGTCGTGCTCTGCTCCGTCATCGGTGCGGATGCCGGTCTCGGTGAACTTCTCGATGCCAGCGGTGATGAGCTCTACGTTGTCACGGTTGAAGGTGGGGTAGAAGTCATCGGAGCGCAGAATACGCTTGCAGCCGAAGGCGAAGGTCGGGGTGAGCTTCTCCACCAGCTCCGGGTCGTTGACCTGGGAGCGCAGGTGCTCCATGGCCTGCTCGACACCCTCAGCAGCGGAATCGGTGCCCTTGCGGGTGCGGTCGAAGCCCTCCTCGCGGACCTCGTGGATCTCCTGGCGGATAGCGCGGTAGGAATCCGGGTTCTCCTGGAACTCCTTAAGTTCCTCATCGGTGAAGATGACCTGGTTGCGCGGCAGGATGTAGTTAGCGGAGCGCTGGAACACGGAGAGCTTCTCCGCCACCTTTGCTACCTCCGGAACCAGCTGAACCGCAGAAGCAGCGTTGCCGATGACGGCGACCTTCTTGCCGGCCAGGTCAACGTCGTGGTTCCACTCGGCGGAGTGGAACTGCACGCCCTGGAATGCCTCGCGGTTCGGGAAGTTCGGAACCTTCGGCTTGGAGAGCTGGCCCCACGCACCGACGAAGACGCGGCCGTAGTAGGTCTCACCGTTGGCCTCGATCTCCCAGGCCTTGAGGTCTTCCTTCCACTCGGCGTTGGTGATGCGGTGGTTGAACTTGATGTGGTCGTAGAGGTTGAACTCCTCAGCAAGAGCCTTGAGGTAGCCCTGCATTTCGTCCTGACCGGCGAACATGCGGGAGACGCCAAGGTTGAGGAAGTAGGAGTAGCAGTAGATCAGAGCCTGGGTATCGCAGGCAGCACCCGGGTAGGTGTTGTCGCGCCACACGCCGCCGACCTCATCGGCAGCCTCGAGGATGAGGAAGTCTTTCTGCTCGTCGCGGACCAGCTGGGCGCCCATGCCCAGTCCGCCGTAGCCGGTGCCGAGGATGATGCAATCGTAGATCTTCATAGTGGTGTGTCTCCTTTTAGACGGTGGTGGTGTGGATTAGTTTGCACGGATGGCTTCGGCCAGGACCTGGAGGCCGTCGCGCAGGGTGGACTCATTGATGACCAGCGGGGGCAGGAGGCGGATGACGTTGCCGTCGAGGCCGCAGGTGAGGATGAGCACGCCCTGCTCGCGGCAGGTCTTGGCTACCTTGGCGGTGAGGTCAGCGTTCGGCTGGTTGTTGTCGTCTACCAGCTCGATGGCGATCATGGCGCCGCGGCCGCGGACCTCGGCGACGGTGGTGAGCTCGAGCAGCGGCTCCAGCTCCTCGCGGGTGATGGCCTCGATCTCGCGGGCGCGGGAAGCCAGATCCAGCTCCTCCATCTCCTCGAAAGCTGCCAGGGAAGCAGCACAGGCCACCGGGTTACCGGCGTAGGTGCCACCCAGGGAGCCCGGGTCCGGGGCATCCATGATCTCGGCGCGGCCGGTCACAGCGGACAGCGGCATGCCGCCGCCCACGCCCTTGGCGGTGGTGATGAGGTCCGGGATGATGCCCTCATCGTCGCAGGCGAACCAGGATCCAGTGCGGCAGATACCGGCCTGAATTTCATCGGCGATGAAGACAACGCCGTTGTCGGTGCACCATTCCTGCAGTGCCGGGAGGAAGCCCTTGGCAGGCTCGACGAAGCCACCCTCGCCCTGCACCGGCTCGATGATGACGGCAGCCAGTTCTTCGGTGCCGACGTACTGCTCGATGTAGCGCAGGGTGCGCGCTGCAGCCTGCTTGCCGTCGAGGCCGTCGCGCAGCGGGTAGGACATCGGCGCGCGGTAGATATCAGCAGCCAGGGTGCCAAAGCCCTGCTTGTAGGGCTTGTTCTTGGCGGTCATGGTCATGGTGAGGTTGGTGCGGCCGTGGAAGGCGCCGTCGAAGACCACAACGCGGTTCTTGCCGGTGTAGCGGCGAGCGATCTTGATGGCGTTCTCCACTGCCTCAGCACCGGTGGAGAAGAGACAGGTCTTCTTCTCGTGGGTGCCCGGGGTCAGCTCGTTGAGCTTCTTGGCCACCTGGATAAAGCCCTCGTAGGGAGCGTTGAGGAAGCAGGTGTGGGTCAGGTGGCTGGCGGCTTCGGCGACGGCCTTGGCAACGCGCTGGTTGGAGGCGCCAACGGAGGTCACGGCGATGCCGGATGCGAAGTCGACGATGGTGTTGCCGTCGACGTCGACAAGCACGCCACCGTCACCGTCGGTGATGTAGGAGGGGTAGCCCGGGATGACGCCAGCAGCGACGTCGGCTTCACGGGCAGCATTCAGCTCCTGGCTGCGGGGGCCAGGAATTGCGGTGGAGACATTCCGCTCCTGGGGGAGGCGGTGCTTGAGATCCTGCATGCTGTCTGCTCCTTAATACTCGGAATTTTTTATGACGTGGGTCATTCTTATGGCTAAACTTCAGAAGGGCCATAGACAATCTGGTGAAAGAATGGTGAGAATTTGTCCACATTGGATACGGGGGTAGCGGTCGGGCTGGAAGAGGGGAGCGTTTCCCTGAGATGGTTGGCTAATCAGCCTGATTTGGGGATAGAAATTCTGCACGATTGTGGGCGCCCTTTTTCCGTAATACACCCGTGTGAGCTGCGCGATCCCCGCGAGTTTGTGGGGTCTGGGGTGGTTATCCTGCTTACCGGCATGGCCTTTGAAGGGAAGCCGGAAGAGCTGGCGGAGTACATCCACAGGGTGGCCGAAGGCGGGGTAACGGGGGTGGGCTTCGGCGTTGGGATTGCCTTTGCCGAGGTTCCGCCCTCCATGGTGGAGGCCGCCCGGGAATGCGATATTTCGCTCTTCACGGTGGCGCGGCGTGTTCCCTTCGTTTCGGTGCTCGCGCGTCTCCACGACGAGCTTCAGCGTCAGCGTGAGGAAGGCCTGGAACTCTTCATTGCACAGCAGGGTGCGCTCAACGACGCCGCCATCGCTGGCCTCGACGCCCTTGTGGATAAGACCGGACGCCTGTTGGGGGCGCACTGCTGCCTCGTGGATAAGGACGGACGGGTCTTCGCGCAGTCGAGTCACCCCGGCCTGCCCCCAGTGGAGTGGGGCCCGGTAATTACCGATACCCGCGCGCAGAACTTCTACGCCGCACGCCGCGTCGGCGGGTGGAACGTCTTGGCCCAGCGCTTGGCCGACCACGGTGCGCGCTCCTTCGGGCTGCTGGCGGTGGCGCGTGAGAGTTTCGGTGTGAACGAGCGCGCACTGCTCAAACAGGCTGCAGGTCTCGCGGAACTCACCGTGAAGCGCCCGCAGGAGCTGCGGCGCACCCAAAACGAACTCAACTCCATGGCCATGGCCATTCAGTTGGGCATGGACCAGCCGGAAGATCCCATGCGCCGCATCTTCCACATGGTGGGTGATGCGCAGGGTCGGGTACGTCCGGTCTTAGTGAAGTCAGAAGGCGAGCGCGCCCACCAGCGCTTCCTCCACGCCTTGGACGCTCGCCTGCAGGAGCACGGGCGCTTGCTTTTCGAGTACGCGCTGGATAACTCCTCCAGCCTCCTGCTCTTTAGGGGGAGTCGTTCGATGAAGAACTTGCAAGACTTGTTGCGTGATATTCGGGGAAGCAAGCGCATCGTCGTGGGGCAACCCATGCCATGGGGCGAGCTGGGAGTAGGAGTTGTCCGTGAATTGGAATCCTTCGCCTTTGGGCTGCAGCCAGGAATGTTGGCGGGACCAGAATCGCGGACGCTGAGCTGGACCAGGGATCCCAGGGTCAAGGGTGCGGTGCACAATCGCGCCGAAGAAACCTGGGGCAAGGTGCGCGCGTACGACGCGGAGCACGGCACCGAATTGGCGGAAACCTTGGAGGTTTATTTGCGCGCGGGTGGGCACGTGAGCCGCACCGCTGAGGAGCTGCAATCGCATCGGCATACCGTTCGCAAGCGCATCGCGGACTTGGAGGATCTTCTCGAAGTCGACCTCAAGGATCCTCTCGTGGCGGCGGAGCTGCTCATCCTCGGGGTCAGCGTTCCGAACTGAGTCCTCAATGGTCGGTTAAGAATCAATACTGAGTAAGAGGAGTTCTGCGCGGGTGACGGGGTTAGCCAAGTCCACGCCACAAAGTTGCTCCACTTTATCCAACCGAGCGCGCACGGTGTGCCGGTGAACCCCAAGCTCCGCGGCGGCAGTGGCTAGGTTGGCGTTGCCCACGAGGAAGGCGCGCAAAGTGGCGAGCAACTCCGTATTGTGCTGAACATCGTGTTCGGCTAGGCGGCTGACCGTCGCCGCGCGCCGGGCAGTGAGGGCCTCGGGTACTCCGGGCTCTGACAGCCAGGTAGGGGCAGCCGAATCGAAGGTGGTCACAGCGCCGAGCGGCAGGCTGCGCGCGTGGCTCTGGAGAGAGGACAAGAGCGCCGGTGTCAACGCCTGCCATTGGATGCGCTGCAGGATGGATGTGCGGAGGTAGCGAGTGTGTTTCCCGCTTAAACCTGGGTGTGCGGTGCCCGGGGGAAGCGCGATAAGCGCCGAATCGTGTTCCGGGCGGATGAGGTTGAGAGGCTCGGCTTTTCCGATCTCGCTCAAAGCCCGCGCGAGGCGGGAGGGGGAAGCTGCTGTGAGAAACAGGACATCGATGAGATCATGGCTATCGACCATATGAAAAGCCGCCTGCAGGGCGGGGGAGTCAACGCCGGCCAGTTGGGTATCAAGCGTCAACGCTCCGAGGATCGTGTGCGCAGTGGTGTCGGGATGATCTAAGAGCAGGCTGGCCAGGCCGGTGAGGTGTCGGATGAGCGCGCGGGAGTAGGAATCGAATTTCTCTGCACGCGTTACCGCGATGGCCCAGCGTCGTCCCGCTGATCCGAAGATGCTGGTGATGGTGGCGCCTGTGCTTGTCGACGTCCCCGTTCCCCGCCCCGTCTGCTCCGCGGCTTCCACCGCGGCGTCGGCCGCACTGATCCGGCCGCGATCGCTGCGGCTGACCACCGCTCCGGAGAAACTGGCTACTGCTACCGCGGCGCCGAGTTCCTTGCCTGCCTGTGCGATGAGTGCGTCGATGCTCGTGGCTGCCGCCTGGTTGAGGCGTTCCTGCTGGCGGTGGAGTGCAAAGTGCGCGTTGTTGTCCAAGCGGGCCTGTTCCTGAGCCACGGCTGTGGTGATGGATACGAAGCGGGTGGCGCGTGGGACCTCAAAAAGGGTGAGATTGTGCTGGGAGCAGGCGCGGATAAGTTCTGTGGGGACCTCACTGAAGGCCAGCCCGGTACCGAAGCCGATGCCCTGCACGCCGGCCGTGGCCAGAGCCGCGCCATAGCGCTCAAACCCCTCCGGTTCTTCCTGAAAAGCAAGCCCCAGGGTGAGCATGAGCGCGCCGGGGGAGGTGAACTCGCTGGGGTCCGCGAGCTCGGAGGCGTGGATAGTGTTGAACGTAGCGCTACCGGTGACGATGTTTCGCAGGTTCAAAGAGCGCTGGTTGAGAAGCCAGCGAAAGGTTATCTCACGCATGGTGGACAGAGTACACAGCTATGCACAAAAAATTTATACACCCTGTCCATAGTGGCGTCAGGGTGGTAGGGGCCACACTAAGTGGCATCCTATTCATCCGAACACAAAAGGAAGACCATGCAGGAACTTCAGTACCACATTGAGCAGTCCCGCCACCTGGGCCAGCAGGTCCCGGGCCCGAAGAGTGCCGCCTTGGATGAACGTCGCAAGAATGCCCTCCCCGCGGGCATGGCGCCCTCGCTTCCGGGCTACGTGGTGGATGCGGATGGCGGCATTCTTGCCGACGCCGACGGCAACCGCTTCATCGATCTCGCTTCCGGCATCGCCGTGACCTCCGCTGGTGCCTCGAACCCGGCCGTCGTGGCCGCGGTGCAGGATGCTGTTGCACACTTCACCCACACCTCCTTCACCATTTCCCCGTACGAGTCCTACGTGGCCGTGGCAGAAAAGCTCAACGAGGTCACCCCGGGCGATCACCCGAAGAAGACCGCGCTGTTCAACTCCGGTGCGGAGGCCGTGGAGAATGCCGTGAAGATTGCCCGTAACTACACCGGCAAGCGCGGTGTCGTGGTCATGGACCGTGCCTTCCACGGACGCACCAACCTGACCATGGCGATGACCGCCAAGCAGTCTCCCTACAAGAACGGCTTCGGCCCCTTCGCACCGGAGATCTACCGCGCCCCGATGTCCTACCCACTGCGCGACGGCCTGAGCGGCGCCGAGGCAGCCCAGAGGACCATCACCATGATTGAGCAGGAAGTTGGTGCAGCCAACCTGGCCTGCGTTGTTGCTGAGCCGATTCAGGGCGAGGGCGGCTTCGTCGTCCCAGCCGAGGGCTACCTCGCAGCAATCCAGAAATGGTGCAACGAGAACGATGTGGTCTTCATCGTCGACGAGATCCAGGCAGGCATGATGCGCACCGGTACCTGGTTCGCCTCCGACCATGAGGGCATTGTTCCGGACATGGTGACCATTGCGAAGGGTATTGCCTCCGGCATGCCGCTGTCTGCGGTAACTGGCCGTGCAGAAATTATGGATGCCACGCAGCCAGGTGGCCTGGGCGGCACCTACACCGGCAACCCGGTGGCCTGTGCTGCTGCGCTGGCAACCTTCAAGGAATTCGAAGAGAAGGACTTCGGTGCGCGTGCTCAGAACCTAGAGAAGGTTGCCCGTGAGGAGCTGGAGCCCATCCTGGGCGATGAGCGCGTGGCCGAATTCCGCGGCCGCGGCGCGATGCTCGCCCTCGAATTCGTCACCGCTGAGGGTGAGCCGGACTCCGAGCTGGTGCACAAGATTGCCGACGCCGCCAAGGCCGAGGGCGTCCTGCTGCTGACCTGCGGCCTCGACCACAACGTCATCCGCTTCCTGCCTTCCCTGGCTATTCCGGAAGATCTGTGGCGTGAAGCGCTGCAGGTCGTCGTGAAGCAGTTCAACGAATACAAGTAGTTCCTTGTTGCTCACCTGGATCTTTCCGGGTGAGCTCCTGTTTTATTAGTCCTTAGTTATCGGAGAAGTCTTTGTCCAACAACATTTCCGTGCCGCAGAGGGATGAGTCCACGGCGGAATTCAAACCCGCGCTGTCCTTCGTGCAGGGCATCGCCCTTATTTTCGGCACCAACATCGGTGCTGGAGTCCTTTCCATTCCTTATGCCGCTCGCAACGGAGGATTCCTCGCACTCGTTATCGCCTTGCTCGTGGCCGGTACGCTCACGACCATTTCCATGCTGTACGTGGCGGAGTCTGCCATGCGCACCAAGGCGCCGCTACAGGTTTCCGGATTGGCGGAACATTACCTGGGGCAATGGGGCCGGTGGTTGGTTTTCGTGGCCATCATCGTCAACGGCATCGGCGCGCTCATTGCTTATGCCGCTGGTTCGGGCGACCTGATCAACAATATTTTCGGGTTGTCGCCGCTCCTCGGCACGCTGATCTTCTTTGGGTTCGGTTCCTGGGTGATGTACCGCGGGCTGCACACCACGGGTAAGACTGAAGGAGCCATCACCGCAGGCATGGCCATCATCATCGCTGTCCTGTGCGGATGGACGATCCTAGGCCCGGGAATCAAGATTGAGAACCTTTTGGTTCTTCACCCCTTCTTCATCGTCCCGATTCTGAACCTGGCGGTGTTTTCTTTCTTGGCGCAGTACGTGGTTCCGGAGCTGGTGCAAGGCATGGACCCGGCTAAGCCGCAGCAGACCGCGCGGGCAATCGTTATGGGCATGGTCATCACGGGCTTTACCCTGGCGTTGGTTCCTTTTGCTGCCCTGGGTCTGCTCGGCATGGAGGTCACCGAAGTAGTAACCATCGCGTGGGGCGAGGCCCTTGGCCCGGTGGCCTACTACATGGCCAATATCTTTGCCCTGGCGGCTATGTTGACCTCGTTCCTGGCGATTGGTTTTACCACCATGCGCAACGTTTTGGACATCTTCCACTGGGAAGGCGTGAAGGGACAGCGCATCGTGGCAGTAGCACTGACGGTTGTTCCGCCATTGGTGATTTCCATTGCTGGTCTCGGCGGCTTCGTTGCGGCGTTGTCCTATGCTGGTGGTTTCGCGGGCGCCATCATGTCCGTCATTCCGGTGATGCTGTTGCACGCTTCCCGAAAGAAGGGCGACCGCGACCCAGGCTGGAACGTGGGCGGACTCGCACACCCGGTAATCCAGGGCACCATCATCGTGGTCTACGTCTTGGCCTTCATCTACTCGATCATTTCCATCTTTGGGCTGGTGCCGGCAGGCTGGGCGTAGCACCGGCTTTTAGGGCCCTTCCGGTTTTAGAGTGCGTTGATTTTGTCCTGTAGTTGTCCGGAGTGGATGAGGCATCGCAAGATGTAGTGGTTGAGGTTTTTGAATCCCAGGGCGATGCCGCGTAGGTGTTCGAGTCTGCCGTTGATTGCCTCAACGGGACCGTTGGATGCGCCGATATCAAAGTAGGCGAGCACATCTTTGCGTCGACGCCACAGGGTGCGTCCCAGTTGGGCGAGCTCTTCTAAGCCTTTTGGTAGTCCTTTACGCAGGGTGTGGATGATGCGTTCCATGAGCTTTCTGCCTTCCGATTTCTTCGGATGCGCGTACGCTGCGATCACGTCTTGGTAGAGCAGCCACGTTACTTCTAGGGCCACGTAGTCGTCATCGGTGGCCCACAGCATTTCTAAGCGTTGCTTTTGCCGCTCGGTGAGATAGTTCGTCCTGGTCAACAGGGTGCGCCGGTGCTTGTACAGCGGGTCATCTTTGCGTCCGCGGCGCCCGGTTGTCTCACGTTGGAGTCTTTGTCGGCAACTGGTGAGCTTGTCGGCTGCCAGATGCACCACATGGAAAGGGTCCATGACTTTATTCGCCTGTGGTAGTTGCTCTTCAACTGCGGTGGCATAACCGGTGAACCCATCCATGGTCACCACCTGTATCTGCTCCCGGAAGCTGGGGTCGCGCTCTTTAAGCCACCCGCTGAGCACGTGGGCGGATCTGCCCGGTCGCATGTCTAACAAACGAGCAGGCCCACGCCCGTCCACCAGCGGGGTGAGGTCAACAAGTATGGTCACCAGGTTTGATGCCTGACCTGGTTTTCTGGTGTGTTTCCATACATGTTCATCGACTCCGAGGACGCGAACCCCGTCTAGGTGGCAGGGGTCGCCGTAGACAAGCTGGCGACAGGCATCCAGTGCGACCTGGTTGACCAGGTCCCAGCCCACACCGAGTGCTTTGGCGGTAGCTGACACACTCATCCGGTCAATAGCAAGGCGCTGCAAGATCCAGCGGGTGACCCGATAAGTGAGTTTGGCGCCGTCATCCGCGCAGGTTAAAGATTCTTGGAAGATCTTTCTCTTACATGAGACGGCTGTGCATAAGAATCTGGGGACTGTTACGTGCAGCCTAGTGGGGAATCCAACGACAGGAAGATCAACGAGTCGACGGGTGGTGTGGTCGCGCAGCTTTCCTGGCTGTCCGCAGTCCGGGCACACGCCGATAACGGCTACTGGCGTGGCCTCAATGATGGTCAACGCTCCGGTATCAGCGGCACCGGTGATGGCAAGTCCGATTTCCGCGGTACGGCAGATAGTGTCGGCGACGAGGTTTCCAGTAGGCTTCACAGTACGGGTCCCTGGTGGGTTTAGATGGTTGTGTAGGAACTTTCATCTTCACACCAGGGACCCCTACATGTTGTGGTGACCCGCTGAACCCGTCGTTTTCTACCTCACCCCGCTACGCACCCCGAAACCGGAAGAGCCGCTTTTAGACGCGACACCCGCCTACTTGCCAAAGTTCTGGCCAGATCTTGAGGCTGGGGCGACAACTTTGGCAGATCGGGCAGTTGTGGCTCAGACCTAGTTGCAGATCGTGCCGAAAAGACGGAAAGGCTGGGCAGCTCCAGGAATTTGGAGCGGCCCAGCCTTTCGGCGTGCGGCCTAGGCTATGGCCTAGAAGATGCCGTGGTCATGAAGTGCCTCGTCATCGGAGGGGACCTCAGAGATGGCATCCCACATCTCAACGAGCTTGCCGTCCTCGACGCGCCACAGCTCGCAATAGGAATGGCGCGCACCAGCGATGCTGCCTTCGGAATGGGTTAGAACGAACTGTCCTTGTGCAACCGTGCGGTGGATGCGCTCATACTCCAGCCCCTCGCCGTCTTCCTTCAGCTTGGTGAGGAAATCGACGCAGTTCTGGGCACCATCGGCGATATCAGGGGAGTGCTGGGCAAACTGATCATCGCGGGTGTTGTCGATGAAGCCGGAGTAATCAGCGCCGATGAGCGAGCGGGTGAAGAACTCGATGACGAACTCTCGGTTCTGCTCGGTGAGGCTCTCATCTCCGATCTCGGTAGCGCCATCGAGCTGCGTGCGGCCGCTTGCGTTCGGTTCTGCTAGGGGAACGAGGTTGTCCCAGTGCTCGACAATCTTGTCGCCCTCGACGCGGTAGATATCGAAACCGACGAAGGGCTCATCCTCGATGCCGTCGAAGCGGCCATGCAAAGCGACGAGGCCGTTGGCTTCATCGGCAATCACCCGGGCGTTGGTGTACTTCAGGCCCTCTCCCAGATCCGCGACAAACTTCTTGAGCCCTTCTGCATCATCAGCGATGAGGGGAGAGTGCTCCACGAAGTTGTCGGCGAAGTGCTTGTCCAGGACGGAGGTCTCGTGGCCATCGAAAAGCGCAGTGTGAACCTCGAGGACAAAGTTTCCTAGTGACGTCATGGAATCTCCTTAGTTGGCCACGAAGTAAGTGCGCTTGTTGACGAATTCATCCATGCCGTAGGGGCCCAGCTCGCGACCGTAACCGGAGTTCTTCACACCACCGAAGGGGACCTCGGCGCCCTCGGCCGCGTAGGTGTTGACGTTGGACATGCCGACCTCTAGGCGCTGGGCAATCTTCTCGGCGCGCTCGACGTCCTTGGAGAAGACGCAACCGCCCAGGCCGTACTGGGTGTCGTTGGCCAGCTCGAGGGCCTCTTCGTCGCTGCTGACCTTGAACACGGTGGCCACGGGGCCGAAGAGCTCTTCGTAGTAGACATCAGAGCCAACCGGAACATCGGTCAGTACGGCGGGGCTGAAGTAGGAGGACTTCTCATCCACGAGCTCGCCGCCGACGTGCAGGGTGGCGCCGGCCGCCACAGTGCGGTCGATCTGATCCTTGAGGTTTTCTGCCGCGCTGCGCGAAGACAATGGGGTGTAGACGGTCTCGGAAGCCTCCTGCGGGGTACCCGGCTTCATGGCCTTTGCGAGCTCGACCAGCTCTGCGACGAACTCGTCGTAGATATCCTCCATCACGATCAGGCGCTTGTTGGAGTTGCATGCCTGGCCGGTGTTGTACATGCGGGTCTCCCACGCATCCTTGGCTGCCTGCTTGACGTCATCGGTGTCGAGGATGACGTACGGGTCGGAGCCACCGAGCTCGAGTACCGCCTTCTTGAGGTTCTTCGCAGCCAGAGAGCCCACCGCAGCACCAGCGCGCTCGGACCCGGTGAGGGACACACCGCGCAGCTCCTTGTGCTCGATGATCTTCTCTGCCTGATCGTGGGTAGCGAAGATGTTGGTGTAGACGCCCTTGGGTACGCCGGCGTCATCCATGATCTTCTGGATGGCAAGCGCGGAGCGTGGGCAGATGGTGGCGTGCTTCAAGACGATGGTGTTGCCCAGCATCAGGTTCGGGGCAGCGAAGCGCGCAACCTGGTAGTAGGGGAAGTTCCACGGCATGATGCCAAGCAGAACACCGATGGGAAGGCGCTGAATGTAGCCCTTGCCGTCCATTTCGACGGGGATTTCCTCGTCGGCGGCGAACTTCGGGCCGTTGTCGGCATAGTAGCCAAAGATGGCGCCGCTGAACTCAGCCTCCTCAAGGCCCTCGGAGACCGGCTTGCCCATTTCGGTAGCGATGATCTCTGCGAGCTCATCCTTGCGCTCTTCGAAGAGCTCGGCAACGCGCGTGACTACCTTGGCGCGCTCCTCGATCGGGGTCTCGCGCCAGCTGAGGAATGCCTCGTGCGCGGAGTCGACAGCGGCCAGGACCTCCTGGTCAGTGGCGTGGTCAAAAGTCTCGAGAACCTCACCGGTAGCGGGGTTTTCTACGCGAAATCCGGACATTGCTTCATCCTCCAATGATTGAAGTGTGTATGGGTTGCGCCCCATTATGGGGCTGAATGTGATTTATTGCAAGGTGTTTGCGTTTTATGCCATATATCTCAGTATGGGCTTATGGGGTACTTGGGCTGAGGGGGTGAAAGGAGGCCACCTAGCCCCGCCAAGGCTGAATCCCTGCGCGGCGCCAGGCCTCCAAGAACTGGGTGGTCTCGGCTTCGTCTGTAATGGACACGCGCACGCCCTCATCGAGGTAGCGGCGGATGACCACGCCTTCATCAAGCATCTTCGTTTCCACCTCTTCGGCATCTGGGCGCGGCAGCCAGACGAAGTTACCGTAGGACTTCTCGGCTCCCAGTTCCGCGCAGACGCGGTCGCGTTGTGCTTTGGTGATCTCGACGGCGTCGTCAAGCTCGTCGTGGCGTTTGAGCACCTCCACCGCGGCAGTTTCTGCCATGGCGGTCACCGTCAGCGGTAGGGAGAGTAGCCGCAGCGCATTGATGATTTCTTCGCCCGCCACCGCGTAGCCCACGCGCATGCCAGCCAAACCCCACGCCTTGGAGAAGGTGCGCACGCCGAGCAGGTTGGGATAGCGCTGGTATTCCTCCACCGAATCCGGGGTATCGGAGGCGTCGTTGTACTCCCAATAGGCCTCATCGAGCAGTACGACGACGTCTTGGGGCACCCGTTCCATGAAAGTGCGGAATTCACCGCGCGTGATGACGGTGCCCGTCGGGTTATTGGGATTGCACAGGATGATGAGCTTGGTCTTGTCTGTCAGTGCATCGAGCACTGCCTCCAGATCGACGCGGTAATCCTTCGTGAGCGGGACCAGAATTGGTTCCGCTCCGGCCATGCGCACGTACAGGGGATAGGCCTCGAAGCTGCGCCAGGGCACGATGACCTCATCGCCGGTGTGGCAGGAGGCCAAGATGGTGGCCTGCAGGATGGGCGTGGAACCCGCAGAGACGAAGATATTATCCGCCGGAACATCTAAGTAATTGCACAAGGCATTGGTGAGCTCCAAGCTGCCGGGCTGTTGGTAGCGGTTGGTGGTGCGGGCGGCGTCGGCAACCGCGGCAATGATGTCCTCGGCGGGAGGGAAGGGGACCTCGTTGGAGGAAAGTTTCAGGGCATTGGGGAAATCCTTGCCCACCTTGTACTCGGGGAAGCTTGAGAGATCACTACGAAGCATAATCACGTCCTTTCTAAATCAGATCCCAGATGGTCACGGCCATAATCAGCAGGCCCATGCCGAAGACGAAGTAGTTCCACGGGTCATTGCGGAATTGCTTGTATACGTCCAACTTCTTGAACATGTACACCGGAACCAGGTAAACGATGAATGCCACGAAGACGCCGGAGACCACGGAAATCATCGAAATAATGGAAGGGTTGAAGATCGCCACGAGCGTGGTGCACACGAAGGCGATGACATAGATGATGTTGAGCAGCGTGCGGTGCGAGACCTTTTCCGCCAGCTTCGGCGCGGCGTTCTTCAGCAGGTATTCCGTGCCTTCTTCGGTGCCGAGCATGTGGCCAAAGTAAGAGGAGACGATGGCGCAGATGACCACGATGGGAGCCATGTAGGCCATGAACGGAGTGCCCGTGACGTTAGCGAAGTAGGAGAGCACCGGAATATTTTGCTCGAGTGCCTCATTCATGCCGTCGGCGCCAAGTGCGAGGACGCAGGACCACACGAAGAACATGGTGAAGACGACGAGCAGGATGGCGGTGTAGAACTCCGTGCGGGAGACGCGCTTCTCGGTCTTCTCGCCGTACTGCGGCTGCATGTCGATGGCAAACTGCGAAAGCGCCGCCATGTGGGAGAAGGAGAAGACCAGCACCGGAAGGATGAGGAAGATGCCCTTGAGCATCTGGCCCCAGCCATCGGCACCATCGTCGAAATGGATGAAGCTGTGCAGGTCCCAGCGCGGAATGAGGTAGACGGAGGTGATAGCCAGGGCGATAATCAGCGGGTAGACCAGCACTTGGGCCAGCCAAATCATGGGTTTGCGGCCGATGGCGAAACCGCCGGTCATGATTCCGACGCAGATGGTGGCGAGTAGCCAGCGGTCGATGGAGGGCCCGCCAAGCTGGTTGACGATGAAACTATCCACCGCGTTGGTAATGGAGACACCGTAGATCAGGACGGTGGAAAAGACCGTGATCCAGTACAGCACCGCGAAGCCAATTCCTTGGCCTTTGCCCAGGTACTGCGAAACCAGCTCGAGGATGTCCTTGCCATGGTCCTCCTTGGGTGCGCCCGCAACGATGCGTGCATAGGTGCGGTGTGAAAAATACACCAGCGGAAGGATGAAGACCGTAGCGAAGACGAGCGGCCAGAAACCGAAACCGCCCGCATTGAGCGGAAGGAAGAGGATGCCCGCACCCACCGCGGTGCCGAAGAGCGTAATGATCCACGATGCGGTGGAGGCGGCGGGGCGCTGCTTGGCAGCGTCCCCCTCGCCCACAATGTGCTCGCCTTCCTTCAGCTCAGTGGTGGGCGGCGTGGATGGTGTTGGTGGAGTATTGGCAGAGCTCATGGTGAGCCTCCTCTATTCGATGGGCAGGGAGTGGTCCTGGTCGGTGATGACGTTGATGAGCGCCGGTACGCCGTCCTCGGTGATGGCACGCAAGGCCCGGGCTACCGCCTCTTGTGCCTGCGAGTCATCGGTGACGAGCTCGCCATGCGCGCCGAAGCCGCGGGCGACGGCCGCGAAATCCGGGTTTATAAGCTGCGTGCCGGAGACGCGGTCGGGGAAGTGCTTCTTCTGGTGATCGCGGATGGTTCCGAACTCGCCATTGGACATGACGATGATGAGGAAGGGCGCGCCGTACTGCAGCGCGGTGGCTAGCTCTTGGCCGTTCATGAGGTATTCGCCGTCGCCAGCAATGGTGACGACGGTGCGCTCCGGGAACTGCAATTTGGTGGCTACCGCGGCCGGGATGGAGTAGCCCATCGACCCGTTGCGCACGCTGAACTGGGAGGGGTAGACCTGCGAGCGCAGGAACTGCTGGGCCCAGATGCAGTGGTTGCCGGCGCCGAAGGTGTAGATGGGATCCTGCGGCAGCTGCTCGTGGAGTGCTGCGAGGATGGCCTCCATGTGGGCGGTGCCGTCTTGTCCGGGGCGGTAGTTCGCTGGCTCGGGCAGGGTGGCGAAGTCGAGGTGGTTCGCGTGCGCGTTATCAAACCACTCACCGCGCTTGTCCGTGCCCTCGACGCTCAATCGGTCCAGGGTGTTGGCAAAGGCCACGGGGCTTGCCACGATGTGTTCTAGCAGCGCCACCGAGTGGCCACGCAGGCTGGTATCGGGATTGATGGCGATGTTGCGTGCCTGCGGAGACTGGCGCAAGGTATAGCCGTCGGTGGGGACGTCACCCAGCACAGCTCCTACCTCGATGACCAGGGAGGCGTCCTCGAGTAGCTGCGCCGCGTGCGGATCACGGCCATATCCGAGCCAGCCGGCGTTGGCGGGGGAGTCGAAAGGCACGCGGTCAGCGGCGCGGAAGTCTTGAATGATCGGGATGCGGTGCTCTTCGGCGAAGCGAGTGATCTTCTCTGCGGCCTCCGGGGTCCAGCGCGGACCGCCGGCAAAAATGAGTGGACGCTCTGCGTGGCTCAGCTCGCGGGAGAGGAGGTCCAGGTGATCGTCGGAAAGCGCGCCCTCCGATACCGGGATGGGTGGGTGGATGCTGCCGGTGAACTCCTGGTGGAGAACATCCTCCGGCAGGCCCACGATGACGGGACCGGGGCGACCCTGCTGGGCTTGGAAGAATGCCTCGGCCACAACGCGGGAGGCGCGCGATGGATAGTCGAGGACAAAGACCTGCTTGGCCTGGGTGCCGAACCAGGCCTTAGGGTCGAATTCCTGGAAGGACTCGCGGTCGCGGTCGGCGGTGGGAATGAGGCCCACGAAGAGGACGAGCGGGGTGGCATCCTGCCAGGCGGTGTGGATACCCACGTAGGCGTTGGCCGCCCCGGGGCCGCGGGTGACCAAGGCGACGCCCGGCTGGCCGGTGGCTTTGCCGTGGGCTTCAGCCATGTAGGTGGCACCGCCTTCGTGGCGGGTGACGATGGCCTTCACGGGGGAATCGTAGAGTCCGTCCAACACGGGAAGGAAGCTTTCGCCGGGAACAAGGAATGCGCGAGCGACGTTGTGCGCGGCGAGTGATTCGGCAATGGCGGCGCCGACGTGTGACATGGAAACCTCCTTGAAGTAGTTGTGTTGGTGGTCTCATTATTCTTTGGTGATGTCATGTTGTCTAATGTCTAGAAAGTTGGAAAGGCATACCCTCAGGGCATGGTTGGTGGTAAAAGTAGGGAAATGGACATGGTGAAGGCCAAATATTTCCTTGCGATTGTGGATTCCGGCACGGTGACTGCTGCTGCGGAACGCCTTGGAATAACTCAGCCGGCGTTAAGCCGGCAGCTTAGGCGCTTTGAAAAGGAACTGGACCTGGAGCTTTTCATGAGGGCTGGATCCTCACTAACACTGAGCGATGCAGCACACGCGCTGATCCCGACCTGCCGCCGCCTCCTCGCGGAATCCGCGCGCGCCGGGCAGGCGGTGGAGGCACTTCGGGCGGGCAGTGTCCCGGCGTTGCGTGTGGCGGCTACGCCGACGACGATTTCGACGCTACTTGCCCCTTTTATTGAAGCAGCTGGCTCAACTATCCCTCTGCTCACCACGACCCCGGTCACGCACTATGACGTTTTCGACGCACTGGAAGGCGCCGCCGACGTGGTGATTGCCACCATTCCGCCGGGCAATGACGTGGCCTCCCTGGCGCTGGGCACGATTCCGGTGCGTGCCTGGGTGCCGCCGACGCACCCGCTGGCGCTGGAGTGTGCGGGTTCGACAAGCGTGGAGGTCGAGCGCTTGCTGCAGGAAAATGTGGCGCTGCCCTCGCGGCGAAGTGTGTCTCGCGGGGTGGTGGATTCCTTCGTGGGCACGGCTGGCTACGCCTTAGGCTCGCACGTGGAGTGCGATGATACGGCGACGCTATGCGCCTTGGCGCGTGCCGGGCGAGCTGTAGCTTTAATGACGGAGCTGCAGCCGGCGCGGCTGGTGGGCTTCGACGTGGTCGATGGTGAGCGCGCTCTGGCAGGGGTACCGCTGGTCGCGGCCTGGTCCCCGGGACACTATGCGGGGGAAGAGATTGCGCAGATTGCCCAACGGTTCCGCAGTTTTATTGAGGGGTCGCTTCGCTAGGGCGTTTTCTTGGCGCTGGGCGCTTCGCGCGCCTAGTTTCGCAGTCGACAAAACTGCCCCAGTTGCCAAAGATCTGGCCAGATCTTGAGGCGGAGACAATAACTTTGGCGAGTAGGGCGGTTGCGCAGCACACAGCGGCGTGCCGTGTTACCTTGGAGCCTAACTTTCCGGGGGGAATGACATGAAACATGGCATTGTGTGCGGCCTATCTAAAGGTGCGCTTGCAACTCGCGTGCGCCGAGGAGAGATTACGCGACTTGCCAAGGGGCTTTATGTCTGGGGCAGGCCCGAGCCATTAGAACTATTAAAGCTATTACAGGAGCACAGGCCATTCCTTAAGGCGACAGGAACAACGGCTGCCCAGGTGCTTCTTGGCGAGACCGTGACTTTTCCACTGCGGCTCGCCAGTGTGGAGAGAATGCCGACATCAACCTTTTATGTGCACTCGCGGGTGAGCGTCGAGAGTTTCGTTACCTCGTCTGGGATCCGGGTCCTTAATCCTCTTGTCGCCATGAAATCTGTTAGTCCTGAACTGGGGATTCGCGTGTTTGAGTCCATCTACTCCTCGAAGGCCGGACGCGCCCGACTGGATAGTCACCGCGAAGCACTCAATGTCACCCCTGTTGCAAGCCAACGAATGCTAGAGCAGGCCGCGTTGTTCACGGATTCTGGTGCGGAGGTGAAAGTAGCCAAGGGGCTGAAAAGGCGTGGGCTCAAGGTCGAGTGCAACGTTGTTATCGGCCACTACACCTGGGACATCGTGCTCCCAGAGCTCAAAGTTGCGGTAGAAATCAACGGGATGAAATTCCATTCCCAGCAAGAGTCATGGTTGCGGGACCATTGGAAGAACAACGAGGGCGCACTGATTGGGTGGCTAACGCTGCGCTATACAGGTCATTGCGTGGCGCATCATCTGGACTATGTCATTGACCAGATAGCTAATGCCAGGAATCCGGACTTTGAGAAGCGTTACTTCAAGTTCATCGGTTTCTGGCACGAGGGAGTGTTGCCGCCCAAGCCGAAACCGTGGGAATACAGCGAGCACTTGGGGTATGTGCCGCCTGTGCCGCCGGAACCACCCGACTATCCAGAACCGCCCGACTTCCCGGAGCCACCCGACTGCCCTAGGTGACGAAGTTATTGCCAGATCTTGAGTCAGAGGCGAAAACTTTGGCAGGACGGGCAGTGTGGGGCATGTTCCTGGCAGTTGTGCCCGGCAGCATACGGCTGACGCTAGGCAGCAACCAGCCCCTCAACGATGAGCGCCAGGGCCGCGCTGATAGCCACGACGAGGACGATGCGGTTGAGCACCTTGGCGTTGATGAAACGGTTGAGGTAGCTGGCGGCGATGAGGCCCACGATGGCTACCGGCAGGTAAGCCGCGGCAGCGGTGAGCTGCAGGCTGGTGATTTGCCCGCTTAAGCCCAAGATCGCCAGCGAGATGGTGCAGCCGATGATGAAGGTACCCGACAGGGTGCCGCGTATGCGGGCTGGGTCATAGCCCTTGAGTACCAGCGCCATGGGCGGGCCGCCGATGGAGGTGGATGTTCCCAGGAACCCGGAGGCAACGCCTGCCACCGCAATGTTGGCGGTGGTGCGCTTGGGAGACCAGCCGAGGCTGGACAAGGTCATGGCAAAGATGACGGCGCAACCGATGAAAATGGACAGCCCGCGGTGGGAGAGGGAGGCAATCGCCCACGCGCCGAGCAGCGAGCCGGGGATGCGCGCGATGGAGGAGACGGCCACGATGTCCCAGGACACCGCCGAGCGCGACTTGAGCATTGTCGTGGTGGAAATGACAAAAGCCAGCAGGAGGATAAGCGTGGGAACGAGCTCCGGCTTAATCAGCGCCAAGATTGGGGTGGCGATGGTGCCCAAGCCGAATCCGATGGTTCCCTGGCAGATTGTGCCCACGAGGATGAGCAGGCCGATGAAGATGTAGAGCCAGCTGAACATTGCTCTACTATCTCACGGCAAGCTTTAAGCGCGGACGGTGACCTTCTCGTTCGCCGCGATGTCCTCCAAACGGTCGGCTGAGCACAGGCCCGCCACAATGACGGCGGAGCCGCCTGCGGCCAGCGGTTCGAGCACTGCACGCTGGAAGGAAGTGGTGTCCGTCCAGCCCTGTGAAAGCACGCGCTCAGCGCCCAAATCCGTGGGGAAAAGCTCCGGCAGTGGGGTCGTGGTGCCATAGAAGTGATCACCATAGAAGCGCACGGTGGGGCCAAAGTCGATGGTACCGAGCGGCAGCTCGCCGCCGCTTTCGACAACGCCGCGGCCAAAAGGATCCTGCGTGACTAGCACGGTATCGACCAGTGGGGCTGACACAGAGTCGGCGCCCGCCGCAGCCTTGAGAAAGGTCTCCGGGGAGGTGAAAACCACGGCGATATCGTCGGGAGTTGGCTCTGCAGCAGCCGCACCATCCGTCATGTCAAAGGGGATGCCCGCGGCTAGTGCCCCAAGCGCAATGACCGCGGCCTGCCACGACACCGGAAGGTCGATGAGTATGCGGGAATCGGCGCCGGGTTCAAGGTCGAGCTCTTCTAACAGCATGTTGGCAATCTTGGAGGTCCAGTTCTCCAGCGTTTGCGCCGAGAAGTCCATGCGGGTGCCGTCAGTTTCGTTATAAACACTGAGCCGGGGAGCAGAGGCATCGGCGGACAGGAGATGCTGTAGGAGTTCCATGTCCGCCCATCGTAGGTGGCAGGCGCTCAGCCCGCCACGAACGACCGGTGACTAGGCCCTTGAGTCTGCTGCGAGTTCACCTCGCAGCAGACTAGTTCACGCAGCGCGGGCCGTCGCCGCCAGCGTCGATCTCAGGCGAGACCTCCGCGGTACCGAAATCATCGCCCGGGGTACCAACTTGCTGAGTGTCGCCACCCTGGCTGGGCTCCGCAGCAGCCTCTTCTTCCTGCGCGGAGTCATCCTTCGGGCCGGAGTAATCATCAGTAGCCACCACGATGAAGGTATCCGGCTCGAGCTCTTCGTTGGCCGTGACCGGCAGTCCGCCGAGCTGCTCAGCCAGGGCCCGGGCGCGCTCATCGTTAGCATCCGCGGCCACAATCTGGGACTCGGTATACAGGCCCGACTGCGCATTGGCCGTGCGCTCCACGGTGTAGCCCACGTTCTTCAGCCACGCGCCGATTCCGCCGGCCATTCCGTCGACGTTGCCGGCGTTCAGGACGTGCAGGTTGAGGTTTTCAGCCACGGGCTTCTCGCCGTTGTCGCCGCCCTCGTCCGAGGCGGCATCCTCAGACTTTTCTTCTTCCTCGGCTTTTTCTTGGGACTTAGCCAAATCTTCCATGAAGCGGTGGACCTCTGCGGTATCGATGGTCACCACCGATTCGCCATAGTCACCCACGCCGGTAATTGAGGTCACCGGGATCGTCGTAAAGGTCACGTTGCCGCCGGCCAGCCCGGCCAGCTGGGTGACGAAGCCCATGATGTCCCAACCGTCATCGATGACCACGGAGCGCTCCACGGCATCGGCAATCTTGTTGAGTTTGCCAGGGGAGGTCAGCGTGCCCGAGTCCAGCACCTTCGAGGTCAGCGATGCCATGTAGGCCTGCTGGCGCACGATGCGGTCAAGGTCACCGCGCGGGAGATCATAGCGCTGGCGCACGAAGGAGAGGCCCTCGGATCCCTGCAAGGTTTGGCGCCCGGCCGGGAACTTGGCGCCCGACATCGGATCATCGACGGCGTCGTTGAGGCAGACGTCGACGCCCCCGACGGCGTCGGTAAGCAGCACGAAGCCTAGCAACCCCACCTCAGCGTAGTGATCAACGCTGACATCAGTGAGTTGGTGCACCATCGAAATGAGGCCAGAACGGCCGGCCTCCGTGCTTTCCTTCTCAATCTCCTTGTCCGTATGAGGTGCCTTTTTGCCCGCTGCTTCAGCCTCCGTGTTGTCCTGCTGCAGCTCCTCCATCTTGGCTACCTTGTGTTGCGCAAAGACTGCGTTGATCTTCGTGTTTCCGAAGTCTTCGTCGTGGACATAGGTATCGCGCGGAATGGATACTGCCGTGGCGCGCGAGCCATCGTTGGGAATACGGATCACCATGATGGTGTCCGTGTTTTCCTCACCTTCGTCCACGCCGGCATGCAGATCTGCCAGCTCCTGTTCGGAAAGCGGATTCCCCTTGGCATCGGTGCGGGAGTCCTTGCCCACGAGCAAGATATCGACCGCGCCATCGAGACTGCTGTCCTTGAAACCACCCTGGTTACCCAGCGCCAGGTTGGAGGCGGAGGAAATATCATTTCCCAGTTTTCCCACGGTGAAGTAGCCCACGCCGGAGAGCACCAGGACGACAGCAGACAGGAACGCGACGACGGCCTTCACCGGCGTCGATCCTCGTTGGGTGGTGGGCGCGGACTGCGAGGGCGCGGCCTGGATATGGCGGGCGGCGCGCGGGGAGTTCGGGGAAGTCACGGGACTAGTTTAGGTGAGCTCGCTGCAAAAACGTGAAGCAGTGTCGCGGGCGCGTGCGCGCGCTGGCGTTGGGTACGCTCAAATTTATCGTGAAGAATATACAGAAACCCCTGGCCGTGGTCACCGTGACCTTTTCTCCTGGCCGTTACCTCAGCGATTTCTTGTCCTCGCTGCGCTTGGCGACGTCCCGCCCAACCCTCACCATCCTCGCCGATAACGGCTCGACCGATGGGGTGCCGGAAGCTGCCGCGCGGGAGCACGCGGACGTGGAATTCCTCGATACCGGGGGAAACCTCGGTTATGGCGCCGGAATGAATGCCGGCGCGCGTTTCGCTCGGGCGAAGGGCGTCGATGAAGAGTTCTTTCTCATTGCTAACCCGGACGTGACGTTTAGCGAAGGTTCTCTGGATGAGCTGATCGCGTGTGCGCGCCGCCACCCAGATGCCGCGGCGGTGGGGCCGCGCATCGTGGAGCCGGATGGTAGCAACTATCCCTCTGCTCGCGCGGTGCCGACGTTGCTGACGGGTGTTGGCCATGCGCTCTTTGGCACAATCTGGCCTTCCAATCCGTGGTCGCGCGCCTACCGCGATGATGCCGACATGGACAGCGAGCGCCCAGCCGGCTGGCTATCCGGCTCCTGCCTGTTGGTGCGCTGGGAGGCTTTTGAGCAGATTGGCGGCTTTGATGAGCGTTACTTCATGTATTTGGAGGACGTGGACTTAGGTGACCGCTATGTCCGCGCCGGCTGGCGCAATATCTTCTGCCCCACGGCGGTGATTACCCACGCCAAGGGCCATTCGACGCAGGCCCATCGCGGCGCGATGCTGCGTGCCCACCATGACTCCGCCTATCGCTTCCAAGCGGATAGGCACCCGTACTGGTACCAAGCGCCACTGCGCGCGGCTTTGTGGCTGGGGTTGCGGGTGCGCGGGCTGGTTTTAAGCGCGTGCCGCGACGGCTCCTAGGGCTGGGGCGCTTATACACTAACGGTGGCTTATCTGAAAAGAGATTAAGGAACGATATGACTGAATCAGCGCCCCAGTGGGGATCGACGGCCGATGCCGTCATTCTGGTGGGAGGTCGCGGCACCCGTCTGCGCCCGCTGACGATTGGCACGCCGAAGCCGATGTTGCCCACGGCCAACTACCCATTCCTTCAGCACTTGCTTGCTCGTATCAAGGAAGCAGGAATCGAGCACGTGGTGCTTTCTACTTCCTATAAGGCGGAGGTCTTTGAGGAGTACTTCGGGGACGGCTCCGAGCTGGGCTTGGAGATTGAGTACGTGGTGGAAGAGACCGCTCTGGGGACTGGTGGCGGTATCCGCAATGTCTATGACAAGTTGCGCCAGGATACGGTCATGGTGTTCAACGGTGACGTTTTGTCCGGAATGGATCTGAACGGCATCCTCGATACGCATCACTCCAAGGATGCGGATGTGACGATGCACCTGCTCAACGTTGCTGATCCTCGCGCTTTTGGTTGTGTTCCGACGGATTCTGAGGGCCGGGTGACGGCCTTTTTGGAGAAGACTGAGGATCCGCCGACGAACCAGATTAATGCTGGCTGCTACGTGTTCAAGAAGGATGTTATCGAGACTATCCCGGCAGGCCGCGTGGTCTCCGTGGAGCGCGAAACCTTCCCGCAGCTGTTGGAGTCGGGCCGCCTTGTGGTCGGACATGTGGACAACTCCTACTGGCGCGATATGGGCCGTCCGGATGATTTCGTCCGCGGTTCCTCTGATCTGGTGCGCGGTATTGCGCATTCGCCGTTGTTGGTGGGCCGCACGGGTGAGTCCGTGGTGGATGAGTCCGCGGGTATTGCCGGTGGCGTGCTCCTTCTGTCTGGTACGGCGGTGGGCCGCGGTTCCGTCATTGGGGCGGGTTCACGTTTGGATGGCACGGTGGTCTTTGATGGCGTGACCATTGAGCCGGGCGCCATCATCAACAACTCCATCATTGCCTCGGGTGCTCACATTGGTGCGAACGCGCATATCGATGGCTGCGTTATCGGTGAAGGCGCCACTATTGGCGCGCGCTGCGAACTGCAGGGCGGCATGCGCGTCTTCCCAGGTGTGAGCATTCCGGACGCGGGCGTGCGTTTTAGTTCCGACGCCTAGGTGCTGCCGCGCAGTGGAATAAAGCGATAGGAAAGCGCGGAGAGCAGGGGGTGTCTCTCGGCGCTTTCCTTTTCTTGTGTATGAGTAACGGCGCCGAAGGCTAAGCGATACACGTGGCCGTGACTCGTGGTTTTCGTGGTGCGAATGAGATCCATGTGTTTTGCCGGACTGGGTGGCGACACGCCGAAGAAACCTTGGAATTGTTCACAGGATAGGGAAAGGGTACTACATGTAGTACCCCCGACGATTACCCCCCGACTAGGAGATCTGTGACTGATGTGAAAGTTGGGGACTCTGTACAGCGTTTTCGCTGGAGCTGCGCAAAAATCTTCCGCGACAGGTTGACGATATTTAGTGATTCGGTGTGAAATGACATCAGTGTAATAAACGGCACGGCGGGCGCGGCACCGAGAAATCTTTTCGGTGTAGGGTCGGTGCCACCGAATTAAGAGAGAAACGACCTCGGAGAAAGGAAGCAGCGTGGACAATACAACGAATAACGGCGCTATTCTCCGTGGCGGTGCTGCTGCAGAGATGTCGCTCGATGAACTCTTTGGTGCCGTCGAGCAGGAGTGGCAAGACCAGGCGCTGTGCGCCCAAACGGACCCGGAAGCATTCTTTCCCGAAAAGGGAGGATCTACCCGCGAGGCTAAGCGCATCTGCCAGGCCTGTGCGGTGCGTGATGAATGCCTCGAGTATGCCCTGGAGCATGATGAGCGCTTCGGAATCTGGGGTGGACTGTCAGACCGTGAGCGTCGCCGCCTCAAGCGTGAAATTGGTTAGAGCGTAGCGCAACCGCGAGCGAACAACCTTACTTCCCCTTTGTTGTTGGGCTTAGAGTTCAACAGTAAGGGGGAGCAGTGGTTTTACCAGGTAAAGCGCGGATCAATATCTCCTGGATCGACATTGAGATAATGTGCCACCAGCGCGGTGAGCACTGTGGACAGTAGTTCTTCGCGCTCCTGGGCAGAATGCACGCGCTCCTCCACGGGCATGCGGAAGATGACCAACCGTGCGCGTGTGGGCTGCCCATCGGAATCGACACCCGCGGGGACAATGCGTCCGAGCGGAACCGGGCCATCGGCGATGATTTCATCCGGCATCACGGTCATATCCACGGATAGGCGCATTCGGGGCACGGTATCGACCGCGAGATCGAGCCCGGTGAGCTGTTCCGCGAAAGCATTGTGGATGGGTGCGTAGGCCTCCAGCACGGCCATGTCGAAGCGCTCGGCGCTGCTGCGGTAGCGCGGTGTGTTGTGGGGGAGCAGGGGCCCGCGTGCACCGCGGCCATGGCGGTGGCGGGCCGGGCGAATATGCGGGCGGGGCGTGCTCATGCGGCTTAGTTTAAGCCGCCCGGAACAGGGCTTGCGGCGAGACGCGCCGCGCTGGACTATCTAAATCTCAAGTTAGGGTTTAGACTTGGGCCCGTGAATAGCTCTCGCCATTGCTCCCGCCCCGGCTGCGGCCGTCCCGCCGTGGCGACGTTGACCTATGCCTACGCGCAGCAAACCGCCGTCGTGGGCCCACTGTCTGAAGAAACCGATCCCCACGCCTGGGACCTGTGCGAAAAGCACAGCGCCCGCATCACCGCCCCGCAAGGTTGGGAGATGGTGCGCGTTGACCGCATCGAACTCGATGAGGATGATGACCTCACCGCGCTCGCGGAAGCCGTCCGCGAGGCCGGGCGCGTGACCACAGGCTTGGTGGATGATTCCACTGCTGGTTCCGGTGCCGATCCGATTGACTATTCCGCCACCTTCGACGGCGCCGATCCGCGTAACTCCAACCACCCTGTGTTCCGCACCCGCCGAGTGTACGATGCCCGCCAGCGCCGCCGCGCTCACCTGACTGTGGTGCCGGACGCAGAGTAGCCATTCGGGCGCTTTCTAGCCCGTCGGACACTGACTGGTCCGTCGGACGCGGTAGCTCGCGTCCGACGGGGGTATGCTTGTGGGCTATGCGAACTCGTGAACAGCTCAATGCAGTGATCAAGGCCTATGACGTCCGTGGTGTCGTGGGCGAGGACATCGATGAGAACCTCGTGCGTGATACTGGTGCGGCCTTTGCCGCGATTCTCCGCGGGGAAGGGGAGAGCACCGTGGCGGTGGGCCATGACATGCGTCCTTCCTCCCCGCAGCTGGCCGCTGCTTTCGCGGAGGGCGCTGCTGCGCAGGGCCTTGATGTTATCCAGCTCGGTCTGACGTCTACCGATGAGCTGTACTTTGCCGCCGGCCACCTGAACTGCGCGGGCGCTATGTTTACCGCCTCCCACAACCCGGCGAAGTACAACGGCATCAAGCTGTGCCGAGCGGGTGCTGTTCCGGTGGGCCAGGAGACAGGTCTGGAGCAGATCAAGGACATGCTGATCGATGGCACTCCGGCCTTCGACGGCGAGCCGGGCACCGTCACTGAGCGTGAGGTTCTTCCGGATTATGCGGCATTCCTTCGCGGCTTGGTGCCGCTGGAGAACTCCCGCCCACTGGTCGTGGCTGTCGACGCCGCGAACGGCATGGGTGGACACACCGTCCCGGCGGTCTTTGAGGGGCTGCCTTTCGACGTGCGTGACCTCTACTTCGAGCTGGACGGCACCTTCCCCAACCACGAGGCGAACCCGCTAGATCCGAAGAACCTGGTGGACCTGCAGAAGTTCACCGTTGAGCAGAAGGCGGATATCGGCCTGGCTTTTGATGGCGATGCGGATCGCTGCTTCGTGGTGGATGAGAAGGGCCAGCCGGTGCCGCCGTCTGCTATTTGTGCACTGGTGGCGGAGCGCTACTTGGACAAGTTCCCAGGCTCCACAGTCATCCACAACCTGATTACGTCGAAGACGGTTCCGGAGCTCATCGCGGAGAAGGGCGGCAAGGCCGTGCGCACCCGCGTGGGCCACTCCTTCATTAAGGCCCAGATGGCCAAGGAGAAGGCGGTCTTTGGTGGTGAGCACTCCGCTCACTACTACTTCCAGGAATTCTGGAATGCGGACTCCGGCATGCTCGCGGCCATGCACGTGCTGGCAGCCCTGGGTGAGCAGGACAAGCCGCTGAGCGAGCTGATGGCCCAGTATTCGCGCTACGAAGCCTCGGGAGAGATTAACTCCACCGTGGAGGATCAGAAGGCAACGACCCAGCGCGTGCTGGATGAGCTGGCGGACAAGATTGAGTCCGTCGACGAGCTCGATGGCGTGACCGTACAGCTCAAGGGCACTGCCGCCTGGTTCAACGTCCGCGCCTCCAACACCGAGCCGCTGCTGCGCCTCAACGTTGAGGCTAAGACTGAAGACGAGGTGCAGGCCATCGTCGACGAGGTCCTCGGCATCATCCGCGCCTAGCGTGTGAAGGCACGTGCCTTCACACGAAGGCCTCGAGCCTTGAGACGAAAACTGCCCTATCTGACGATTTTCCCCGCGTTCATTGCGGCGGGAGCGATAACGTCGTCAGATAGGGCAGTTTTAATTGGGACGAGCCGGCTTAGTCGCGCGAGTGGTTGACCATCTCTTCCCACTCGACAAACTTCTTGCGCTCGCGACCCTCGGCCTCACCCAGGGCGCGCTCGGCGGCGTCAAGCTTCTTCCAGCCCTCCCAGGTCAGGTGCTCCAGGCCCTTGGACTTGAAGAGCTCGACGATGTCCTCGTCACGGGAGTGGGAGAGGTTGCCTGCTTCGGCGTCGGCAAGCAGCATGCCGATGGTCTCCGTGGCATCGGACTTGGTGTTGCCGATGAGCCCCACCGGGCCGCGCTTGATCCAGCCGGTGGTGTAGAGGCCCGGGACGATATCGCCGTCGAGGTCAACCACGTGGCCGCCGTCGTTGTTGATGACGTTCTTCTGCTTATTGAAGGGAACGCCCTCGATGGCATCGGAGCGGTAGCCCACGGCCAGGTACACGGCCTGTACCGGCCACTCGGTGAACTTGCCGGTGCCGGAGACAGAACCATCGCCGTTGAGTGCGGTGCGCTCGGTCTTCACAGCGGTAACCTTGCCGTTTTCACCGATGAACTCCACCGGCTGCTCGAAGAGGTGGATCTGTAGGGTGTGCGGGGCATCCTTCGGCTCACGGATGGCGTAGCCTTCCAGAGTCTGGCACACCAGGTCGCAGGACTTGGCCTCTTCGCGGGCCTTGAGGGAGGCTTCGTCGTAGTCGATATCCTCCGGGTCCACCACCACGTTGATGGTCGGGGAGTGGTCGAGCTCCTTGAGCTCCAGCGGGGTGAACTTGGCCTGCGCCGGGCCGCGGCGGCCGAAGACGCGGACGGTGGTGGCCTGGTTCTTGGCCAGGGACTCATAGACGTTGTCGGGAATCTCGGTGGATTCCTTGAGCTCATCGCCGGTCTTGGCCAGGATGCGGGCCACGTCGAGGCCCACGTTGCCCACGCCGATCACAGCGACGTCGGTAGCGGAGAGATCCCAGGAGCGCTCAAAACGCGGGTTGCCGTCGTAGAAGCCAACGAATTCGCCGGCACCATGAATTCCTTCGAGGTCAGAGCCGGGGATCTGCATGCCCAAGTCGCCGACTGCGCCGGTGGCGAAGACGATGGCGTCGTAGTACTCCTCGAGTTCGGAGACGGTGACATCGCGGCCCACGTTGATGTTGGACAAAAGGCGGATCTGTTCGGTGTCGAGCACTCGGTGCAGGGAGTTAACGATTCCCTTAATGCGCGGGTGGTCCGGAGCCACGCCGTAGCGGATGAGCCCGAAGGGGGCGGGCATCTGCTCGATGAGATCGATCTGAACGTTGCCGCCGGTTTTCTTCACCAGGATGTCGGAGGCGTAGATGCCGGCTGGGCCGGCGCCGATGACGGCTACTTTCAGGGACTGCTGGGTCATGATGGCCTTTCGGAATGTTGTAGTAACTAACGAAAGCTTAGGTCTAAACAAGCGTGGGTTTCATTGAACCGGCTTGTCTGCTGTAGGGCAACTGGGCCTAATTACATTCGGAGAACATTGTTGCATAAACCCAGCGTGCTTTGCATATTCGGGAGAAAATAAAAAAGACCGCTTTGTCTGTTATTGCTAGACCGGTAGGTTTTCACTAACCGACGAAAGGCAGCAAATTATGACCACCGCCACACAGCGAAAGCCACGTGCGAAGAAACCGGAAGGCCAGTGGAAGATTGACGGCACCGCGCCGCTGAACTCCGACGAGGAAATCAAGCAGGCCGACGACGCCCTAGCAGTGCGTCAGCGCGTCATTGATATCTACTCAAAGCAGGGATTCTCCTCTATTCCCGCAGAGGACCTGGCCCCACGTTTCAAGTGGTTGGGTCTATATACCCAGCGCAACCAGAACCTAGGCGGGGAGATGACATCCAAGCTCAGCAACGCCGAGCTACAGGACGAGTACTTCATGATGCGCGTGCGCTTCGACGGCGGCCGCGCGGATCCCGCCAAGCTGCGGGCGGTGGGAGAGATTTCGCGCGATTATGCGCGCTCCACCGCGGACTTTACGGACCGCCAGAACATCCAGCTGCATTGGATTCAGATTGAAGATGTCCCCGCCATCTGGGAGAAACTGCGCTCTGTGGGGCTGGATACCTTGTTGGGCTGCGGCGACGTGCCCCGCGTCATTCTTGGCTCACCGGTAGCGGGAGTGGCTGCCGACGAAATTATCGACGCCACCCCAGCCATCGAGGAGATTAAGAATGATTACCTCTTGCGCGATGAATTCCATAACCTTCCGCGTAAATTCAAGTCCGCCATCTCCGGCAACGTGCGTCAGGACGTGACCCACGAGATCCAGGACGTTGCCTTCGTGGGGACGCAGCATCCGGAGTACGGCCCGGGCTTCGATTGCTTCGTGGGCGGGGGCTTGTCCACGAACCCAATGCTCTCGCAATCCCTCGGCGCGTGGATTCCGCTCGAGCGCGTGCCGGAGGTATGGGCCGGTGTGGCGCGCATCTTCCGCGACTATGGCTTCCGTCGCAACCGCAACCGCGCGCGTCTGAAGTTCCTGGTGGCGCAGTGGGGCATTGAGAAGTTTCGCAAGGTACTGGAGGAGGAATACCTCGACGCGCCGCTTCTCGATGGCCTCCCGCTCCCCGTCGCTCCCGGCAACCGCGATCACGTGGGCGTGCACCGCCAGCAGGACGGCAAGTTCTACGTCGGCGTGAAACCCACCGTGGGGCATGCCACTGGCGAGCAGCTCATTGCCATCGCCGACGTGGCCGAGAAATTCGGCATCAGCCGCATTCGCACGACACCGATGAAGGAGCTGCTTTTCCTCGACGTGGAAGAAGAGGACATTCCCGCGCTGTCACGTGCATTGGATGAGACGGGCCTATACTCCCAGCCCTCGGAGTTCCGCCGCGGCGTCATCTCCTGCACCGGCCTGGAGTTTTGTAAGCTCGCGCACGTGACCACCAAGGCCCGCGCCATCGAGCTCGTCGACATCTTGGAAGATGCCCTCGGTGACCTCGACGTCCCGCTGTCTGTTGCCCTCAACGGCTGCCCCAACGCCTGTGCGCGTTCGCAGGTAGCGGATATCGGGCTCAAGGGACAGATCGTGACGGATGCCGATGGCAACCGCGTTGAAGGTTTCCAGGTCCACCTTGGCGGCGCCCTCGGGCTATCTCCGGACTGGGGCAGAAAGCTGCGTGGGCACAAGGTGGTGGCGGATGAGGTTCCGGACTATGTCATTCGCTTGGTCAACAAGTACAAGGAACAGCGCGAAGACGGCGAACAGTTCCGCCACTGGGTCTTGCGCGCGGACGAGGAGGACCTGCAGTGAATTTTCGCCGTCAACCTAACCCCAACCGCAATCACCCAGCCTTTTGCCCTTATTGCGCTGGGACAAACCTTTTCCCAGATGAGGAAGATGATTTTGCCTGGAAGTGCGAAGAGTGCCTCCGCATCTTTTCTGTACGCTTCCACGGCCAAGACGATGCCCCCGTAGCGCCCGCGCCGGCGGTCTCCTCCGCGGAGGCGCTGCAGCGCTCTCTCGCTCGCCGCGGCCATTCCACCGCGAAAACTCAGAATTAAGGAAACCCACCATGACCGCCCCGACCGCTACCACGGCATTACTAACCTTGTCACACGGCTCACGCCACCCTGAGGCTGCAGCGAACGTTATGGCCCTGACCCACGCCGCTGGCGAATTGGCCGGTGTGCCGGCCACCGCCGCACACTTAGAATTCAATAACCCGCCACTTGATGAGGCGGCGCGCTGCCTAGCAGCGCAAGGAATACGCGAGGCGGTCGTTGTGCCATTGCTCTTTACCGAGGGCTACCACCAGCGCATCGACGTTCCTGAAGCTGTGGCCCAGGCTTCTTCGGCATCTGGAGTGCGCCTTCACCAAGCCCGTGGACTCGGTACCGGTGAGGACATGGCGCGTCTGCTGGCAGAGCGAGTTCCAGAGGGAACAGATACCGTTGTGCTCTATTCTGTCGGCTCCTCCGATGAGCGTGCCAACGCCGCCGTTGCTGGTCTAGCGCGTCGTGTCGGTGAGCTTGCCGGTTGCACAGCGAAGGTTGCCTATGCCACGCGCGGTGCGCGCCAGCCCGTTGACTCGGGCGGAGAACAGGAGGTCGTCGTGCCACTTTTTGTGAGCCCTGGCCTGCTTTTAGATCGCCTCGACGAGGATGCAGGGCGCAGCGATGGGGAGACTCGGCAGATTCTCCCTCCGCTGGGTGAGGCACTCGCCGGCATTGTTTCCCACCGTTATGCGGAGGTGGCCCATGCGTAGCCTCATTCTCATCGCGGTTGCGGGTGCCGCCGCGCAGCTTGTCGACGGTGGCATCGGCATGGGCTTCGGCGTCACCTCCACCACCATCCTGCTGCTAGCTGGCTTGGGACCCGCGACGGCCTCCGCCGTGGTGCACGCCTCGGAGCTGGGTACCACCTTGGTCTCCGGAATTAGCCACTGGCGTTTTGGCAACGTGCACTGGCCTACGGTGCTCAAGCTCGGTGTGCCGGGAGGCCTGTCAGCCTTCATCGGAGCGACGGTTCTGTCTAACCTTTCTCTCGAAGCTGCCGCGCCCGTAACGTCTGCGATTCTCGTGGTCCTAGGCATCAACCTCGTCTGGCGCTTCTCGCGCCCACGGAGCCGCACATCGCAGGAAACTCGACAGCACTCCACTCCTCTTCTCGCGGGGCTCGGCGTGGTGGGAGGCTTTGTCGATGCTTCAGGCGGCGGTGGGTGGGGCCCGATTTCCACCTCGACGCTCATGGCGGTCGGCCGTGAGCAGCCGCGGCGCATCGTCGGCACGGTCAACACCGCAGAATTCCTTGTTACTTTTGGTGCCACGGCGGGCTTCATCGTTGGCCTCTGGGAGGAGATCGTGGCTAACGCTGCCGCGGTTGTAGCGTTGCTTATCGGCGGGGTGATTACCGCACCGATTGCAGCCTGGCTCATCTCGCGCATCAACCCCACGCTCCTTGGGGGCTTCGTGGGCACGGCTATCGTAACGCTCAACATTCCTAGGGCCCTAGGGTGGGCGCTGGCGCATCAGCAGATCCTTCTTTTGCAGGTCGCTGCGCTGGTCCTCGGAGTTGCTCTCACGGTCTGGGCGAATCAACGCCGGGCTCGATCCGCGCAGGGCGCGGAGGGGGATAGCACTTCGCAGCAGCGCACCGGCAGCCGCGTCGTTGAAACAGCGGAGCCGACCGGCCGCGAGACCGCCCATGCAGGAAGCTCCGCGGATTCGGAGGACGAGCGCGTCGGAGTTGAGTAGAACTTGGCGCTAGAGCCCGGCAACTTCACCGATGACGATGACCGCCGGGGGAGCCACCGAGTTCTCTTCCATCGTGGCCCCTAGCTCAGCCAACTCGCACTGGAATGCTCGTTCGCCATCGAGGGAGCCTTCCTGAATGATGCGCACGGGGGTGTGGGGCGACAGGGAGGCGTCGATCAGCGCAGCAGCGATAGCGGCCGCGTTTTTGACACCCATGATGACAGACAACGTAGCCCCAGATTGTGCCAGTGCTGCCCAATCCACCAAAGACTTGGGATGGCCTGGCGGCAGGTGCCCGGAGACCACCGTGAAGGCATGAACGACGCCACGGTGCGTCACCGGCGTTCCCGCCAGTGCGGGCACCGCGACCGCCGAGGTCACCCCGGGGATCACTTCCACCGGGATGCCCGCTTCCGTAAGCGCAGTGAGTTCTTCGAAACCACGCCCAAACACATAAGGATCCCCACCCTTGAGGCGGACCACGCGGCGCCCCTGGCGGGCGTTGTCAACCAGAATCTCGTTGATGCGCTCCTGGGCCACCTGGGCGCGGTAGGGGATCTTGGAGACGTCGATAAGTTCCTTGGTGCCTATATCGCACAGCTTATCCAGCTGGGCGGTTGGACCGAGGTGATCTGCCACGATGACCTCGGCCTCCTGCAGCGCCCGCATGCCACGCACGGTGATGAGATCCCACGCGCCAGGGCCGCCGCCGACAAGGACTACCGGATGAATGCTCATGGCCACTAATCCTAGCTATGCTCGGGCCTATGACTTCCTATGACCCCGAAACCGTGGGCTTCTTTGACATTGCCCACGAAGGCGCCCAGGCGCGCGTGGTGGCTGCATCCGTGCCGGAGCTTGCTCGCGTGCTGGGCGGACTCCGCCCGCGCAGCGTCGTCATCCTTGCCGCCGACCAAGTTTCCCGCGCTGCCGCTCACGTTGCTGTGGGCCTAGCTGAGCCCGCTGAAGTCCCCATCATGGTCAGCGAGTCACTACCGCGCTTTACCGGTGCCCTCGATGTCGTGGTGGTGGCGGGGGATAGCCCGTGGGCGGAGCGCGCGCTGCATACTGCTGCGCGCCGGGGTGCTACGACAGTCCTTCTCAATGAGATCGACGACGCCCCCGAGGACACCATCGTCATTGACAACCTACCCACCGCCGAAGGGATCTCCCCGGTGCGCGTGATTACAGCTGTGCACGCGGTGTACGCGGTGCTGAGCGAAGACCCAGTTCTCGTTTCCCGCCGTGTGGAGGACGTCGCCGATGCAGTGGACCGTGAGCTGGAAGCACTATCCCCGCAACGTGACTCCACGACGAACCCTGGGCGCGCGTTGCGTGAATTCGTAGAGGGCGGGCGAGTCATCCACAGCTGTGGGCCCGATCCTTATGCGCTGTCGGAGGAGCGTACGCGCGTGCACCTTGACGCGCTTGTTGCCCGTATGGCTGGTGCGCTGTGGGCAGCCCACGGGCTGGGAGGGACCGTTGTTGATGCGGAAGGCTTAGGGCCGATTCTGCAGACAGACCCGACTGACATCTTCTACGACCCGTTTGAAGCGGAAGAGCCTTTGGTACCCTTGAAAATTGTTTTATGGGGACAGGAAGAGGCGAACCTTCCCCACTCTTTTGCAGCAGCGAGCGCCGACACCTCCTGTGGGGAATTGGCCCGCTCGCTGCAGTTGATTACGCGCAGTTATGCCGCGACCGCCTACGACGTGAAATAAAGGATTTCAATGAAGTTGCTCACCAGCGCTGCCCGCAATTATTCGTGGGGTTCGCGCACGCTTATCCCGACGCTGCTCGGCGAGCCGGAAGCCCACAGCCCGGTAGCAGAGCTGTGGTTCGGTGCGCATCCGGCTGACCCTTCAACGATTGGGGAGGAGAAGCTGGATGAGATCATCGCGGCCGACCCCCATGGACAGCTGGGACAGCGGGTGGCTGACAAGTATGGTGCCGGCCTGCCCTTCTTGCTGAAGATTCTGGCAGCCGCCGAACCGCTATCGCTGCAGGCGCATCCTTCGAAACAGCAGGCCGAGGAAGGCTTTGCCCGCGAGAACGCGGCGGGAATCGATCTCACGGCAGCTAATCGCAACTACAAGGATGACAACCACAAGCCGGAACTCATCGTGGCGCTCACCGAGTTTTACGCCATGGCGGGATTCCGCCCCCTTGCGCAGACCCGCAGCCTCTTCGCGGCTTTGGAATGCGAAGAACTAGCGCACTATGAAGGCATGCTTGATGCGGATCCAGCCGCCGAAGGCGATAGTCTCCGCGCGCTGTTTACCACCTGGATTACGATCCCTGGCCCCAAGCGCAAGGAACTGATCAATGCGGTGGTGGCTGCTGGTGAGCGACTGTGCAGCACCCAGGCAAGTGAGCCGTGGATGACCACCGTGATGGGTACCGTGGCCAAGCTCAATGAACAGTACCCAGGTGATATCGGCGTTCTGGGAGCGCTTCTGCTCAACCACATTGTCCTGCAGCCGGGGGAGGCGATTTACCTCGACGCCGGGCAGCTGCATGCCTATGTCTCCGGCTTAGGCGTAGAGATCATGGCCAACTCCGATAACGTGCTACGCGGCGGATTGACCCCGAAGTTCGTTGACGTTCCTGAACTGGTCAAGGTCCTCACCTACGAGGCGGCTGAAGACCCGCGAGTGGAGTTAGTGGATGCCTCCGAAACCGGAAACGTGAAGGGCGCGAAGGCATGGTCCTATCCGGTACCGATTGAGGAATTCCTGCTGGACCGTGTAGAGCTTTCCGGCGAGGAGAGCGTCGATGTCGACAGCGATGGCCCGATGATTCTGCTGTGTACCTCCGGCGCAGCTGCGTTGAGCAACGCGGAGGCAGAGAGCCTCAACTTAAGCGCGGGCCACGCTGCGTGGCTCCCTGCCAACGAACCTGTTGCTACCGTCCGCGCTGCCGGCGCCGAGGGTGCTGAGGTATTCATCGCCCGCGTCTAAGCCCATGGCGTGCGGCCAGCCTTAAAACTGCGCAGCTGCCCAGGCTTTGTGTGCGCCTGGGCAGCTGTGAGGGGATTTAAGTGTGAGAGAATTTAAGCCGACTCTGTGATCGCCGGTCCGGCGGTTGGCTCGGGGGAGCTTTCAGCCGGAGCAGTGGCGGTGGGGGTTGCTGCAGAAGGTTCCTCGGCAACGGGGGCATCATCCGTCGGCGCCGCTGGGGTGGGAGCCTCGTTGCTTCGATGAGTCTCGGCGTCGCGCCCCGGAGTTTTCGCGCCATCGCCGACTAGTGGGGCGGTTCCTTCCCACGGTTTCTTGCCTGCTTCGCGGGGTTCTGTGGGGTTCTCAGCATCAGGTGCGGGAGCTTCGTGGGTGAACCCAGCTGGCCGCGGATTGAAGGACTCAGGGGAGTCAGAAGGTTCTTCAGGCTGTGGCTGCCCGGAGGACTGCGGGCCAGCGTGGTGGTCCTCCGTTGGGCTCTCTTGTGGAACGATCGTCGGTGACTCCGGTGTGGTCGGCGGCTGCGTCGGTTCTGAGCTCGGCTGAGGAGAGCCCGGTACTGGCGACCCAGGGGCCGTCGTAGCGGAACCTTCAGATGGCGGCGCAGTGGGCGCCGTGCTGAGCGGCGCCTGCGGGTACTGCGTGTTCGGTGTTACCTGCGGCTGCTGGTTCTGCAGCGAGGAGACATTATCAGGGCGGTAGACAGCCGTGGGCGCAGCCGGTTCCGTGCGGTTCACCACGGCATTCGGTGCCAAGTACGGATCCTCCGCGGGTGCGGCAACCTGAGTCTGGGACTGCTTGGAGCGCGTCGAGGTCGGGGAGGCCGTGGTGGTGTAGGAGTGCGTTGCCGAAGATGACGTGGCCGGAGCGCTTGAGGCAGCGGTGGCGGCGGAGGGCTTGGATACCACGGAATCCGGCGCGCTCATGCGCCAAACTGCGATGCCAACGGCGACGGCGCACAGGAGGCCTGCCACGACGAAAGCCACAATGCGGCGAGGGGTGCTCGTCATGCGGGGTGCTCTCCTTCCTACTTAAATTGCTGCGCAAAAGCCTGCTCAAATGTCACAAGACGGTAACAACGATAACACGAAACTGAGGATAGTAAATGGGCTGGGCAATAATCCCCACGCGCTTCTTATGCGAGCCGGTCTTCGGTGCGCTGTAGAAGGAGAGAGAAATGTGAAAGAGGAAGGAAAGGTAGATAGCTAGTGCCGTAATAAAACGGGCCCGCGGGAGCAAGCCTTGCATACGTGCGCCTAAAGAATGGTAGAACTTGGATTAGATAGCGGCTGCGCGGCGTGCCCCGCCTGCGAATCCGCACCGGCCCACCGTGGATATAAGAACACAGACCCCTAATTCACCAGAGCATAAAGGAGAAAACAATGAGCTCATGGGATGAAGACATCTTCGCTGACGAGGCCAACGTCGACTTCTTGGATGAACTGGCTGATCTAGAGGATGAAGAGATCGTTGCTGCGGTCGATGATGCCTGCGCGCTTGCGGCTTCAGGTGAGGCGCAGACTGAAGAGGAGCAGCGCAACGCCCTAGCGGCGGCCACGATTGCTGCCATCTGGGCAGGTGCTCCGTTCAGTGCCGGGGAGGTCGTTGAGGACTACCCCTTCATCCGGGATCTCGCCGGCTCCGGCAGCGAGAACCTGAACGAAAACGCGCTCGAGCTGATCGAAGGTGTGGAAGAGGACTATGACCTTGAGCCCTTCATTGAGGCTCTGTCGTAGAGCCAGCTTTCCTAGAAACAGCTCGAGCACCAGATACACCAAGCATGCTGATCAGTATTGAAGGAATTGACGGCGCGGGTAAGAACACCATCACCCAGCGCTTGCGGGAAGAACTAGCCTGCGATGTCGAAGTCTTAAGCTTCCCGCGCTACGAAGACTCCATCCATGCCCAGCTCGCGCAGGAGGCGCTCTACGGGCGTATGGGTGACCTCACCGATTCGATCTACGGGATGGCCACGCTCTTTGCGCTGGATCGGCGGGGCGCCAAGGAACAGCTCCTCACCGCCGCTGCGTCCTCGGACTCTCTGCTCATTCTGGACCGCTATGTGGCCTCCAACGCCGCGTACTCTTCCGCGCGGGTGGGAGGGGAGCTCATTGTTGATTGGATTTATGAGCTCGAATTCGAGCGCTTCGGCCTGCCGGTGCCGCAACTGCAGGTCTTTTTGGATACCGACGTAGCCCTTGCCGGCCAGCGTGCCGTGGCCCGTGCAGCAGAGGATGAGGGACGCAACCGCGACCGCTATGAACGCGATGCCGCTCTGCAGTCACGCACGGCGGCTGCCTACCGTCGGTTGGCGGAGCAGCAGTGGGCAGGGCGGTGGATCGCCACCGCGGATGCCGATATGATTATCCAAGCTGTCAAGGAGCTTGTAGGAGAACAATAACGTGGCACCGAAAATCTTGGTCGTGGATGATGATCCGGCGATTGCCGAAATGCTTACCATCGTGCTCGAGGCGGAAGGGCTGGAACCTATTGCCGTCAACGATGGTAATGAGGCCATCCCGGCCTTCCGCGAGCATGACCCCGATCTGATCCTGTTGGATCTCATGCTTCCGGGCATGAACGGCGTTGATATCTGCCGTGCCATCCGTACCGAGTCCTCGGTGCCTATCGTGATGCTCACCGCAAAGACCGATACCGTCGATGTGGTCCTTGGCCTCGAATCGGGGGCGGATGACTACATCACCAAACCCTTCAAGCCGAAAGAGCTCATCGCCCGTATCCGTGCGCGCCTGCGCCGGATTGACGGGGGTACGAGCGAAATAATTGAGGTAGGGGACCTGCTTATCGACGTCCCCGAGCACACCGTCACCCGTAAGGGCGGCGAGGAGATCTCGCTGACCCCGCTAGAGTTCGACCTCCTGCTGGAGATGGCTCGAAAGCCCGGACAGGTGCACACCCGCGAGGCGTTGCTCGAATCCGTCTGGGGTTACCGCCACGCTTCCGATACTCGCTTGGTCAACGTGCATGTTCAGCGCCTGCGCGCAAAGATCGAGCACGACCCAGAAGATCCACACATCGTGCTCACGGTGCGCGGTGTGGGATACAAGACTGGAAAAATCGCCGAGTAAAGGACTACCGCTATTTTTGGTTGGTTAAGGCGAGCCCGGGATGGCGTCGTCGAGCGCTGGCGCACGTCCCTGCAGACACGTGTCTTGGGCATGATGCTGGTCGCCTCCACGGTGGTCATGATCATCCTGGCGTATGCACTGGTGTCGGTGTTGACACAACAGCTCGTGAGCCAGAAGGAAGACACCGCACTGCAGGAGCTCGACCGCGCCCGTGTGGCCGTGGAGCAGCAGATCGATGCCACCGGCACAGCAAATTCAACGCAGGTGCGCATCAACTCTGCGCGCGCCGCCTTGGGCCAAATGTCGGCGCAACAGCCCGATGCCCAAGCCGTGTATGAGCCGGTCATCGTCGTGGAAAACTCAGACGGCACGGCCACGACCTCGCCGGAGGGCTACCGTATTCCCGATGGGATGCGCGAGCTCGTCGGCCGCGGTCAGGTTGTCCAGCAATATGCCACGGTGGACCAGCAGTCGGGGGCGACCTATAACGCGTTGATGGTGGGCACACCCATCGAAAGTGATATCCCGAATACCCAGGTCTACCTCGTATTGTCCATGGAGTCCGAGGAGTCCACGATGGCGCTTATGCGTGGTCTGCTCTCGGCTGCCGGAGTGGTGGTCGTGGTCCTCCTCGTGGGTATTGCCTGGCTGGCTACCCAGCAGGTGATCGTCCCGATTCGCTCCGCATCCCGCATTGCACAACGATTTGCCGCCGGCCACCTGCGCGAGCGCATGGTGGTCAACTCGGATGATGAGATGGGCCGCCTTGCTTCCTCTTTCAATGACATGGCAGACAAGCTGTCAAAGCAGATAACCCAGCTGGAGGAATATGGCGACCTCCAGCGGCAGTTCACTTCCGATGTCTCTCACGAGTTGCGCACGCCGCTGACGACGGTGCGCATGGCGGCGGATGTCATCGCGGAAGACGCAGAAGAGTTCAACCCCTACACCAAACGTTCGGCGGAGTTGCTCATCAAGGAGCTGGACCGTTTCGAGGACTTGCTCGCGGACCTTTTGGAGATCTCTCGCCACGATGCAGGCGTGGCTGATTTGTCCACGGCCTCCCTTGATATTCGCTCCTGCTTGGACTCCGCACTGAGCCAGGTGGAACACCTCGCCGCCGAGTTGGGGGTGGAGGTTATCGTTCATGCCCCAGAGGAACCCGTGGCTGTGGAATGCGATTCGCGCCGCGTCGAGCGCATCTTGCGTAACCTGCTCGCGAACGCCATTGATCACTCTGAAGGCAACCCCGTTACCGTGGATATCGACGCGACTGAGGATGCTGTTGGCATCGCCGTCACCGATTCTGGCGTGGGACTCAAGGAAGGTCAGGAGGAGCTGGTGTTCAACCGCTTCTGGCGCGCGGATTCCTCGCGCAAGCGCCACTCAGGCGGAACCGGCTTAGGCTTGGCCATCGCTCGCGAGGATGCCGTGCTCCATGGAGGCACTCTGGATGCCATCGGCTACTTCGGCATCGGCTCGCGCTTCCGTCTAATCCTGCCACGCACCCCGGGGGAAGCGGTGGAATCTGAGCCCATTGCCCTCGAGGTCCCGGGCGCTGCGAAGCCCGTCGAAGCGGAGGAACAGTCCGCGCTCGACGTGAGCACTGAACCAGGAGCCCCTGCAGTAAAGGCAGAGCCGGATAACGGGATAGTGTGGCCCTCGGAGCGCGAAGCGCGTGGCGCGGAAGCGCCGTTCAATCAAGACATCGTCCCCGATTTCGACGAGGAGGCCCAGCGATGATTCCGGCCCGCCGCTCACTCGCAGTGCTCAGCTGCGTCGCGCTTACTACCCTCGTCGGGTGCTCGACCTTGCCGCATAACACTGATCCCCAGGTGATCGGCACCTTTGAACCTCATGAGCGGGCAGACGATGCCGTCGTGGAGCCCCGCACCGATAGCGAACCGGACCTCTTAGTCCGTGACTTCTATTCGGCCGTGGCGATTCCCACTGGCAACTACGCTGCTGCGCGCACCTTCCTTTCCTCCGAAATCGCTAATTCCTGGGATCCCACGGATACCGTGCTCGTCGTGGATTCCATCGACCTTGTGACCTCAAACATGGAAGACGGTGCCCTCGAGTATTCGGTGCGCGGCAACATCATCGGCCGTCTGGCGAATGGCGGGGCCTATGTCCCGGATAACTCGCGTCTTGAGGCGACTGTCCGCCTGCGCCAGTTCAATGGGCAATGGCGCATTACCGACCTGCCTACTGGCGCGGTGATCGAGCGCACGGAACTGCGCAACCGCTACCGCCCGCAGTCGCTGTACTTCTTCGGTACAACCCAGCGCCTACTGGTGGCGGACCGTCGGTGGCTCTACTCGGGAAAGGACTCGATCGCTTCAGAGTTGGTCACCCTCCTGCTACAGGGTCCGTCTTCCGATATCGCTCCGGCGACCTCCACCTTGATCCCGAAGGATGCCACTTTCTTAGGCATCAACGATGGTGTGTATGAATTCAGCGGGATGTCAGCAATGAGCCAGGAGGAGCGCCTTAAATTTGCCTCCCAGTTGGTCTGGACTCTCAACAATGCGGAGATCACTAATTCAGTTCGCGCCACCATCGATGGCAGCCCCTTGGTTGACAACATGGAGGAGATGACCATCGATGATTTCGCCGAGTTTAACCCAGAGGTAGCTGCCCAATCCGTGCCCAAGCTCTACGCCGTCAATGATGGCTCCCTGCTGGAAGTCAAGGGCGAAGGTAGCACCGAGGTACAGGGCATGGCCGGCCAGATCCATGACATCCAGTCCGCCGATATCTCGGATGAGGGGATGGTGGCCGCGGTGCGTAAGCGTTCTGAGAAGGAATCGCAGCTGGCGATGGGCGAGCTCGGCCACGGACTCAAGGGTTCGGTCAAGGGCGAAACCCTAGCCCGCCCCACCTTTGAGGTGGGCGGCCAGGTGGCGTGGACCGTTGTTGACGGCAAACATGTAGTCCGTGTGACGCGTTCGCCGGCGACTGGCGAACTGAGCACCGCGGAGGTGGACACCTCTGCACTGGAGAACGTGGAGGGAGAGATCTCGGTCATTCGACTGTCCCTCACGGGAGCCCGTATCGCCATGATCATCGACGGCAGCATTTACACCGGCGTGGTGGCCCGCGCGACCTCGGGCGAGCGGCGTATCGTCAACATCCACCAAGTTGGTCCAGAGCTGACCGGCTCGGCCTTGTCCGTGGAGTGGCAGACGGATGGTTCTTTGCTCGTGGGTACCTCGGCGTCGAATTCGCCCGTGTGGCGTATTGAGCAAGACGGTTCCTCTGCTACCACCTTACCCACCGGAAATATCACCGCGCCGGTGGTGGCGGTGGCTTCCTCACCGTCGACGCACTACGTCACCGATGCGCATGCTCTACTGCAGCTTCCCGCAGGCGGATCTGAACGCTCGTATTGGCGTGAAGTCGAAGGCCTGCAGGGAGTGCGATCCTCACCCATCATCGCGCGCTAGAGTCGCGCTAAAGTGGGGCGCATGCCGAAGAATCGGGGGATAGGGGAGGCCACGGCTGCTCTCGTGGAGCTTTTCTTGCCACGCCCCTGCGCTGGGTGCGGGGGAGAAACAGCTGCGGGCGGGGTGTTGTGCGCTTCCTGCCAGGAACACTTGCGGCAGGTTCCACGCCGGGTGGAACGGCCGCGGCCCCTGGGGTTTCCGGCATGGGCTCTTGGTCCCTATTCCGATACTCGCCGTGGTGTCATCATCGCCATGAAGGAACACGGGCACCACGCAGTGCGTGCTCACCTCGGGGCGGTGTTCGCTGCCGGCATCGATTACTTGCGCGCCCGCGGTGATATCCCGGAGACTGGGTTGCTCGTGCCAGCGCCGACGCGCGTGTCCTCGGCTCGTCGCCGCGGTGGCGATCCTGTTGCCGCGCTGTGCCAGGCAGCGGCTGCCAGGCTTCCAGGCTGGGCTGTGGTTAATGCCCTGAGCACGGCTGAAAGCAGTGCGGATCAATCAGAGCTCAGCGCCGTGGAGCGCGCCGATAACATGCGGACAGCCGTGCTGTTGCGTCCCGCCGCCCGCGAACTGGTGGGGAAGAACGTGATGCTTGTCGACGACGTCATTACCACCGGCGCAACTCTGCGTGCTAGCGCCGCGCGTGTATGGGCTATCGGGGGTGACGTCGCGGGCGCGATTGTGCTGGCAGATGCGTAAGGCGGGCCATCATCATGCATGAGTGTAGGGGCCAGTCATCGTGTAGGTTATGACCAGTGGTAACATGAGGGGTGTCACAGGGAAGCGGGCTTCCGGCTCCTTATCACAGGCTTGTAGAAGTCCGCAGAATGTGCAGTCATTCAGTCCCCACGAGTATAGGGAGGCATTTCATGTCCCAGCAGACCAACGCTCAGGTCACCATCACCGGCCGTAACGTGGAGGTTCCGGAGCACTTCCAGGAACGTGTCACTGAAAAACTAGCCAAGATCGAGCGCCTTGATCCGACCCTGACCTTCTTCCACGTGGAGCTGCAGCACGAGCCGAACCCGCGCCGCGAGTCCGAGGCAGAGCGTCTGCAGATCACCGCTACCGGTAAGGGGCACATCGCTCGCGCCGAGGCGAAGGAAGATTCTTTCTATGCGGCACTCGAGACCGCCCTGGGCAAGATGGAACGCTCCCTGCGCAAGGTTAAGGTGCGCCGTGAGAACGTGAAGTCCGGCCACCGCGCCCAGAAGGGTACTGGTCAGATCGCCGCTGAGTTGGTCGCTGAAGCTGAGGCGGCTAAGCCCGCTAAGGAAGAGCGCTACATCGATCCCTACGCCGAGACTGTCGAGGATGTTCGCCCGGGCCAGGTTGTCCGCTTCAAGGAGCACCCGGCAACCCCGATGTCTGTTGATGATGCGCTCAGCGAGATGGAGCTGGTCGGCCACGACTTCTACCTCTTTATCAACGAGGAGAACAACAAGCCTTCTGTGGTTTACCGCCGCCACGCATTCGACTACGGTCTTATTTCCCTGACGGATGCTGATGCTTAAGGCCTGAGCCTTAAAGGCCGTAGGGCCTAACACACAGGCTCCCTGCCCCGCAGCGCACACGCGCAGCGAGGCAGGGAGCCTTCTTATGTCTCTATTAGGCATTGTTAATCTTCGATCATCTTTTTTCGTGACGGCCGAGGGGAGCGTCCTGCAAACGTCGGGGTGGGGACAGAATTGCGCTTTGGGTTGGGTGGCGAATCGTGAGAGAAAAGCTAGTGAGTACAATGGCGACGAGTTAACTTATTTGTCGCGACAAGAAGGACTATCTAGACGTGTTTGGACTTTCCAAGCTGCTCCGTGCCGGTGAGGGGCGCACCGTCAAGCGCCTGGCCAAAATTGCAGATGATGTTATTGCCTTAGAAGATAAATTCGCGGCGCTGTCGGACGACGAGCTCAAGGCTAAGACTGACGAGTTTAAGAAGCGTCTGGCGGATGGCGAAAAGATGAATGACATCCTTCTCGAAGCCTTCGCCACCGTGCGTGAGGCTGCCTGGCGCGTGCTTGACCAGAAGCACTACAAGGTGCAGGTTATGGGCGGTGCCGCCCTGCACTTCGGCAACGTCGCTGAGATGCGCACCGGTGAGGGCAAGACCCTGACCTCGCTGCTGCCGGCCTACCTCAATGCGCTGGAGGGCAAGGGCGTACACATCGTGACGGTCAACGATTACTTGGCCAAGCGTGACGCCGAGATGATGGGCCGTGTCCACCGCTGGCTGGGCCTCACCGTTGGCGTCATCCTCTCCGAAATGCGCCCTGCGGAGCGTAAGGAAGCTTATGCTTGCGACATCACGTACGGCACCAACAATGAGCTGGGCTTTGACTACCTGCGCGACAACATGGTCCGCTCGCTCAATGACACGGTCCAGCGTGGCCACAATTACTGCATTGTGGATGAGGTTGACTCCATCCTGATCGACGAGGCCCGTACCCCGCTCATTATTTCCGGACCGGTCGACGGCTCCTCCCAGTTCTACGGCGTTTTCTCCAAGCTAGCGCCGAAGATGCGCGAGGGCATCCACTACGAGGTGGACCACAAGAAGCGCACCATTGGTGTGCTGGAGGAGGGCGTCGAATTCGTCGAGGATCAGCTGGGCATTGAAAACCTCTACGCCCCAGAGCACTCCCAGTTGGTGTCCTACCTCAACAATGCCTTGAAGGCGAAGGAGCTCTTCACCCGCGATAAGGACTACATTGTCCGCAATGGCGAAGTGCTGATCGTGGATAGCTTCACCGGCCGTGTTCTGGCTGGCCGCCGCTACAACGAAGGTATGCACCAGGCTATTGAGGCAAAGGAAGAGGTGGAGATCAAGAACGAGAACCAGACTCTCGCCACCGTTACGCTCCAGAACTATTTCCGCCTCTACGACAAGATTTCCGGCATGACCGGTACCGCAGAAACCGAGGCTGCTGAGTTGCACTCCATCTATGGGCTAGATGTGGTGCCGATTCCGACGAATAAGCCGAACCAGCGTACCGATCACTCCGACCGCATCTACAAGACCCAGGAAGCCAAGTTCGCTGCGGTGGTGGATGACATCGAGGAACACGTTGCCGACGGCCAGCCGGTGTTGGTGGGTACCACCTCCGTGGAGCGCTCCGAGTACCTCTCGCAACTGTTGAGCAAGCGCGGAATCAAGCACTCGGTACTCAATGCGAAGCACCATGAGGAAGAGGGACAGATCGTCGCCCGTGCCGGCCGCCCGGGCGCCGTAACCGTCGCCACCAACATGGCCGGCCGCGGTACCGATATCGTGCTCGGCGGTAACCCCGAGGTCATCCTGGATGAGAAGCTGCGCGAGCGCGGCCTCGATCCCTTTGAGGATGAAGAGAAGTACCAGGAGGCCTGGGACGCCGAGATTGATCAGGAGAGGGAACGCTCCAAGCGCCTGGGCGACGAGGTCCGCGAGGCCGGCGGCCTGTACGTATTGGGCACCGAGCGCCACGAGTCGCGCCGTATTGATAACCAGTTGCGCGGCCGTTCCGGCCGTCAGGGTGACCCGGGTGAGACCCGTTTCTACCTGTCCATGCGTGATGAGCTCATGGTGCGCTTCGTGGGCCAGTCCATGGAGAATATGATGAACCGCCTCAACGTGCCAGATGATGTGCCGATCGAGGCCAAGATGGTCTCTAACTCCATCAAGGGTGCACAGGCACAGGTGGAAAACCAGAACTTTGAGATGCGTAAAAACGTGCTCAAGTACGATGAGGTACTCAATGAGCAGCGCAAGGTGGTATACGCCACCCGCCACGACATCCTCGAGGCCAGCGACATCAAGGACAACATCCGCGAGATGATCAACGACACCGTGTCTGCTTACGTGGCGGGTGCGACGGCTACCGGCTACGTGGAGGACTGGAACCTAGACGAGCTGTGGAATGCGCTGGAATCCCTCTACGGGCCGACCATGACGCACGAGGAGCTTGTCGCCGGTACCGAGTACGGCTCCGCCGGCGAGATTTCTGCGGAGCAGCTGCGCGATGCACTGTTGGCTGATGCGAATTCCGAGTATGACCAACTCGAAGAAGCTGTGAGCGCTATCGGTGGTGAGAGCCAGATGCGCAATACCGAGCGCATGATCATCCTGCCGGTTATTGACCAGAAGTGGCGCGAGCACCTCTATGAGATGGATTACCTCAAGGAAGGCATCGGTCTGCGTGCCATGGCGCAGCGAGATCCTCTGGTGGAGTACCAGAAGGAAGGCGGCGACATGTTCAATGCCATGAACGACGCGGTCAAGGAAGAAACCGTGCGCCAGCTGTTTATGCTGCGCAAGCAGTTCAAGGCGCAGGAAGAGGCAAACGCAGTGGATGAAGCGGAAGCCTAGGGCAACCTTGATGCGCCAGCGCTAGTCAACGCAGGACGCCGTGGGAACCAATCCCCACGGCGTCTTTTTATTGGAAGTAGTTAGGTATATACTGTCAGGACATTAATTATTGTTCTTCGGAGGTTGAGTCAGTATGCGCCGCTTGTCTCTGCGAGTAGGTCTATCCGTGTTCGCATCTGCCACCCTGCTGGGTGGCGGCGCAGCTGCTTCGGCTGTGGAACTAGCCCCAGAAGAGCAGTGCCAGCTGGCCTCCGTATTGGGCTCTCAAAGCGATGACTCCCTGAAGGGCGCTGCACTCAGCTCGCAGGATGTTGTCTCCACTCAGTGTGGCGCGGTGTCTGAACCGGAAAGTCTTGATGAAGCTACTGCGAAGCTTCCCGTGGTGGGGGCCACCATGTTTGGCGGCATCAGCCTAGCTTTGGTGAGCGCTTCTGCAGCCTTCGCCGGAATCGATTGGACACCCATCCTGATCAAGCTGGGATCGATGTTTTAAGACCAGCGCTAAGTCATAGGCGTGATTTCTAGGGCTCCTCAAGGCCGCAAACTCATCTTTTCAGAACCTCTGTCTCTTGTGTCAGTGGGTTTGCAGGCCGCCCGAAAGTAAGCGGAAAGACCGCAGGTGTCGGCCGGTTGCAGCGCCGGTAAAAGCGCGCCGTGTTGAGCCTAAGAGCACCGAACCGAAGAACTCACCATTTGAGCGCGCGTGCAAGCTGCGCAGCGTCATTCCTCCGTGCGATTCTGCAGCTGCCTGGGCTTTCCTCCAGGCGCGCACATGCTTAGTGATTTCTGGGGCGAAGCGTGGGTTATTGAGATGACTCAAAGGCCGCAAGGCGGCGGCGACTTCGAGAACTATGACAACGAGACCACGGATCTCTTCCCGCGTGGCCAGGTCGCGAGCTGTGGGCTCGCGCTCATAGCGGATACGTTGCGGGGCAACATACAGTTGTAGGTGGCTCATGCCGGGGATGGGGGTGTACATGTGAATAGCGTCCTCTTCCGCAGTGCGCGGTACGGAGGAAAGCGCTGAAGCAAGGATCGGGGATGGCACAGAGAAGGAAGCTGGATGTACGTTCATTGTGCCATGGCAGCCCCGTCTGCGGCTAGAGCTTTGCAGCGCATTGGCCGGTGAGAGCAGGCGGGCGGTATGTTCGCTATACTTTCGGACGATAAACACAGTTCAATGCGAAGGGTAGATAATATGCGTGGACTCATCGTCGATTTTGTAGGCGTGCTTGACGGCACCGAAGAGGACGTCAAGCGCTGGCGGGAACTATTCGCCGCCGCGAAATCCAACGGAGTTGCCACCGCTATCCTTTCGAACGATCCGGGCGGCCCAGGTGGGGAGCACATTCGAGAGTGGGAATACCGCGGCATCGTGGATGCCGTGGTGCTTTCTGGCGAGGTTGGCGCTGAGAAGCCGGACCGTGCTGCCTTCCAAGCCGCGGCAGATGCTATTGACCTGCCGATTAATGATTGCGTCATGGTGGATGATTCCATCGTTAACGTGCGCGCTGCTGTGGAGAACGGCATGGTGGGCATGCTCTACACGGTCTTCGATCGCACGAGCGTTGAGGTTCAGGCAGTCTTCGACATTGAAGGTGAGTTCTAAGTGTCGAAGGATGTGCGCGTCTTCCTGCCGGCTACCTTCGGTATGCTGGCTGAGCTTGAGGAGACCGGCCAGCTCGCTGCCCGCAGTGGTTGGGGTTTTGCGCTAACACCCGCGTTGCGTGAGTTCTATACCGAAGGCGACGAGGAAGAAATTGAGTACTCTGCCTTCCTTGAAGCTTCCATGGCTTCATTGCGCCTGCTGGCTATCGGGGACGAAGAAAAGTTTCCCCACCGACGCGTGGTCATCTCCGTCGACGTGGATGAGTCCGTGGTGACTCCGAAGCCAGACATGGGTGAGCCCGTCGTGGCCCTCAACCCTGCCACGATCACGAAGGCTAACCTGCAGGCTATCCACGTGGATATCGAGGAATCCGAAGCCGCTACGGCCAAGGCTATTGACGCTATCGATAACGCAGACCTCGGGGACGAGGACGCTGAGCTCGCAGTCGGTGATGCTTTGGACAATTTCATGGCTTTCTATGACCCCACCGAACTACCCATCCTCGTGGAGCTTCTCTAAGGATCTACTGGGAAATAATCACCGGTGCCTCACGCGTGGTGCTAGTCTAAGCCTCTAACGCCATCGCTTAAGAAGGAGCACCACCATGAAGAGATCCCGTCTTGCTAGCCTTGTCACCGCCGCTGCCCTGAGCACCGCTGCGCTTGTCGCCGCACCAGTTGCCGGCGCAGAGGAGCCTGCAGCACCGATCGCGCAGGTGCACGCGGATCGCAGCAAGCCGGAACCTGGGAACCCAGACCCTGATATGGCCGTGAAGCCCACGACCCCGTGGCTGCGCATCCTGGAAGGTTCATCCCAGGGTCCAGCGGCCGTCATTATCTCCGTCCTCTTCGGCATCATCAGCATTGGCTTCGCCGCCTACAAGGAGTTTGGTGATTACCTGCCCAAGTTGGGCTAATTATTGATAATCTGCGGGGGTAAAACTTTAGCTCGATCGAAAGGTTTCCTCAGTATGTCTTCCTCTCGCCTTCGCCGCGTAGTTGCTGCTTCCAGCTTGTCGGTTGCGGTTCTTGCCGGTGGTGTCGCAGCCCCCACGGCGGGCGCGGTAAGCACCACCATCAAGGATGAGAAGTGCACCATCACCTTGAGCGAGGAGGAAGCCAGCGACCTGAAGAATGCGGAGTCGAAGGCCAATGATGTCGACAGCAGCTTGCTAAAGAATGGCCTTAAGATTTCGCCCAAGGACGCGGAGAAGCGTGCTCGCGCCGTAGAGGACCAGTCGGAAGAGCTCTACCGTGCACTGGCAGGTTACGAGGCGGAGGTCGAGCTCGGTGATGAGAACGCGGTCAAGCGCGCCAAGAACAACATTGCGGTGGTAAAGGCCTTCCGTGGCATCGCGCCGGAGTACATCAAGGCGCTCAACGCCTGTGCGAAGAAGGAAGAGTTCAATAAGAGGGAGGCGAGCGGTGCCAACACTTCCTCCAATATCGATACCGGCGGCGCTATCATCCTCGGTGTTACCGGCGGCTTGGCCGTGATCCTGATGGTCCTCCGCGCGGCTGGCCCCTTCCTTAAGACTGTTCTGCCGCCGCAGCTGGCAGATATGTTTCCGGCTTAAGAAACACTCGTTGTTCATCTTCAGTCTTTCACGCTGAAGAATAAAGGCCTGTGGCTCTCATTTCCCCTGCCAGTGCGGGCCTAAAACTCCGATTGCGCGCTTTGACACATAAAATGCTGTTCGAACCAATTGATTTAATGGCTGGCTTCAGAACTTGTTCAGGGGCAGGGGACGGGTTGGGAACTAATACCTTTGAGGGAATTGCAGCGCGTGGTCGTTGACGCGAGACCTGCATCATGTGTTGCGCTTGGGACGCATACGGCCGGTTTTCTTCTTTCTTCAGAAAAGCCGGGTCCTTTGCATGCTGATGTGAGGTTACATCGTCAAAGCAGCGGTGTGCTGTGGGATCCGGGAATGTCAGCGTTCTTTGAAAAGTAGTCCACCGGATGAGGAGTGGATGCCTGGAGCTGAATTTTGAATTTCGAAGCAGAAGTGTTCTTGTTGCAAGTGTCGATACGGGTGTGGTGAAAATCTCGGCGTTCCGCCCTGTGAAGAGGGCGCTTGATTAGACACCAGTTTGTAGGCGTGTCGAAAACATGTAGGTCTGTACGAAAAGAATTTGCGTAGGAATTTTTCCTTTTGGTTGATGCGCTTTGATAGCACCTGGGTGCCGTCGATATCTAAGACGCAAGCGTGGTGAAAGTATTTGCCAACGTCCATGCCGATGACATAGTCGTAGGTCATGCCAGACCTCTTAGCGAATTGAACGAATGTGAGACTTATATCATCGTTGGTGGTCGGACATACTTCACACTGGCATCCACATTTCTTGAGACCTCGCGCATACTGTGCGGGGCAGGTTCCTATTAGCAGTCTGGAGTATGTCACTGCCTTCGGCGACATCCCCCCGGATCACTTTTCAGACAGGGACGAAAACAAGCTATACCGGAGCCAGCGACTAGTTCCACTGCCACAAGGCAGAAGGAACGCAGATAAACTTAGCCTGCCCCAGCATGGGGCTAGGAGTACGAATCCTGAGTTCCTTCAAGCGGAATTGCTAACGACGTAATGCGACGACCTCATGGTAATCGCGCTGGGAGCGACAGTCGTTGAGGTAGCGCAGGAAGACGGCCACGAGCATGGTGCCCAGGTACATCGGAAAGCGGCCTTCTCCGTGCAGGTGCCTACGAGCTTGTTGAGGCCGTCGGTAATGAAGGAGCCGGCGAAGACGGCCGGCGGGATCATGATGAAGGCGTGCATGATCGGTCGCCGTGCAGGTAGCGTAGGTCCATCTGGAGGATAGATTCGTCGATGTCGACTTCCTGGTCCTCCATCTTGTGCAGCCTGCCCATCAGGGAGCCGGCCACGAGACCGAAGGCGACGGAGGCGTAGGCGACGGCCACACCACTGGCCTCCACAAGCAGGGTGATACTGCCGGAGACACCGTGGCCGCCGATCATGGAGACCGAGCCGGTCATGAGCGCCAGGTCCTTCTCCAGCCCTACGAACGGGCCGAACAGCAAGGGCACGAGGTCTTGGAAGAAGCACAGCGCGGTGCACAGCACAAGGAAGGTCATGACCTTCGGGACGGCGGCCTTGAGCACGTAACCTACAGAGATGAAGAAAATGACTATAAAGAAGTTCTGCAACGTGGTGTCAAAGGTCAGTTCCAACAAGCCGGTCTTCCGCAGCGCTAGGTTGATGAGTGCGAAGGCAAAACCGCCGATAACGGGCACGGGGATGGCAAAGCGCTCAAAGAAGCACAGCTTCCGTTTGGCCCAAGGACGAACATCAGCATCACCACCGCAAAACCAATCGATTGCACCATGTTGGAACGAGTGTCATACATCATTTTCCTGTCGTATCTCTTCGCCTCATGCTAACGATTGTGCTTTCTCCACCAGCGGAAACTGGCTTGAGCAAGGCCACAAATTTTGCAGAACTCTAGATGCATTACTGTCTCATGGGTCCGGTTGCCCAATCCCCACGATCCCGCGCCTTTCGGCCTGCTTGTCGATGACCCACCGCCGTACCGCCTCGGTACCCGCACCGTCGCAGCGCCACAGCAGCGCAGCCCAGGCACAACAAGAGGCGCAGCCCTACAGGGATGGACTGCGCCTTGCAGTGGCGTGAGCGGCTGGGGTACTGGCACGCTAGCCGGCCTTAAGCCGGGCTGTTAGTCAGCGGGAAACTCCAGGTCATTGGCATAGGCGTAGGAGTACTGGGTGCCGCGCTTGGTCACGGAGTCGGCCGCGTAGAAGGCGGCGCGCTTGAGCGCGATCTCTAGGGCGAGGCCGGCATCGACGGCATTGGCGAAGCAGCCGATGAAGGCGTCGCCGGCGCCGGTGGTGTCCACGGCGGCCACCGGGAACGGCGGGGTAAAGATTTCCTTTTCCTCCGTCAGGGTGAGCACGCCGTGCTCGCCGAGGGTCACGATCACGTTGCGGATGCCCTGGTGGCGCAGGTAGCCGGCGGCGGCGCGGACCTCGTCGAGGGTACCCACCGGCATGCCGGTGATGAGCGCGAGCTCGGACTCATTCGGGGCGAAGTAGGCGCAGTCCTTGATGTCCTCCAGTGACAGGTCCGGGTGGGCCGGGGCCGGGTTGAGCAGGACCGGGATGCCGAGCTCCTTGGCCAGGCGGATGGTGTAGTAGACGGTGGGCAGCGGGATCTCTAACTGCATCACAATCAGGGAGCACTTGGCCAGGTCCGCGCGGGCGGCGGCGACGTCCTCTGGGGAGAGCTTCGCGTTCGCTCCCTGGACGATGAGGATGGAGTTCTGGGAACTCTCATCCACGAAGATGGGAGCGACACCGCTGGTTGCGTTTGTGTCCAGCACATACTTGGTTGAGATGCCATTTTCCGCGAAATTGGCCTTGGTGTTGGCCGCGAAGGCATCGTTGCCCACGCGGGTGACCATGAAGACTTCCGAGCCATTGCGGGAGGCGGCAATCGCCTGATTGGCCCCTTTACCGCCGCAGCCCATTCGGAAGTCCGGGGCCTCTAGAGTCTCCCCTGGGTTGGGCATGCGGTGGATGTAAGTGATGAGGTCAACCATGTTGGAACCGACGACAGCAATCATTTGGCGCTCCTTTGGCCCGTGCGGACGTGGAAGGTGCGGGTCTCGCCCGCGCCCAATTCAATAAGGGTACCGGCGGCGCGCGCGGCGTTGAAGCCTTCGGGGCGCGAGGTACCGGGCAGAACGAATGCGGCAACCTGCTGGTCCGCGTTGTGCAGGACCCAGCGGGTGGCCACCGGGAACTCGGCGGAGTCGAAGCGGGCGAAGTAGCCGCCCATGGTCACCTCGATGTCGCTGCCGAAACGCGGCAGGTCGTCGGCGAACCAGACGATTTCCGGGTCGTACCTATCTGGCTCCACCAGAGCCGGATAGGGCTTGCCGATGATCTCTGCGTTGAACGCGGTCCACTCCGGCGTCGGGGTGACGTGGGCGGGCACGGATTCGCGTAGGCGGAAGGCATCTGCAGGCAGGTTGCCGCCGAACTCGGCGCCTTCGACGTAGGCGTAGTTCATGTGGCACATGTACTGCAGCGGCATCGACTGGTAGGCGCTGTTGTTGGTGACCTTGAGGTCGATGTCGAACTCGGTCTCCCCGGTGCCCAGACGCACGGTCGGCACCGCGGTGTAGTGGTGACCGAAACCCTGGACGTAGGTGTAGGAGCCAGAGATGGCGACGGTGTTCGCGGTGACCTCGAGCCAGGCGGCATCGTAGGGCGCGCAAGGGAACTCGCCGTGCAGCGGGTGTGTGTCGTCTGGGGCTGGGCAGCCGGCGGCCAGCAGGCCGGAGTGGAAGGCGAAGCAGCCGTAGGTGTCTACGATGACATCGGCGGGCTTGGGCTCGGTGAACATGTTCTTCATCGTCAGGGAGCGTCCGTCGAAGTTGGCCTCCCAGATGATCTGGCCCAGGAAGGGCAGGACTTCCACGAAGCCGCGGCTGTTGGTAATGCGGACGGCGTCCACACCGGATTTATAGGTCCACGCGGTGACGGTGAACTCTTCAGAGCTAAGCAGAGTGTGCTTGGTACCGAAGCCCTTGGCCAGCGGGATGTTGAAGATTGATACATCGGTCATGATTAGCGCTCCTTGTAGAGGCGGAGGAAGTGCACGAGTACGGCGGCGAAGCAGAAGAGGCTCACGCCGAAGGCCAGCTGCATGGAGCCGGTCTTGTCAGAGACCAGTCCTTGGACCAGCGGCACCACGGCGCCGCCGATGATGGCCATGACGATGACGGCACCGCCGGTTTCGGTGTGGCGCTTGTCTTCGATGGCGTCCAGGGTGCGGGAGTAGATGGTGGCCCAGCAGGGACCGAACAGGCCGGAGGTAATGACGGCTGCCCACACGGCGGTGATGTTAGGCACGAACATCACGTACAGCAGGGCCAGGCAGCCGAGGACGGAGTAGCCGATGAGGACGAGGTTCGGGTCAATCTTGGACATGAAGATGTTCGCGAGGAACTTGCCCAGGAAGAAGGCGATGAAGGAGAAGATCATGAACGTGGACGCAGATCGCTCGTTCAGATTGGAGTCCAGGTTCAGCGCTAGGCGGATGGTGAAGGACCACACGGCGGTCTGCATGCCCACATAGAGGAACTGGGTGAGGATGCCGCGGCGGAACTTGGCGTTGCCAGCCAGGTAGGATAGGGTCTCGCCGATGGAGGCGGTAGCCTCATGGGTGGCGTCGCGCAGCGGCTTGCAATTCGGCATTTGGGTCAGTGCCACGACGATGAGCAGGGCCACGAGCACCATAATGATGTACTGGTACGGGCTCAGGGTGCGCTGCAGCATATCTTGCGCGAACGCGGTCTTCTCATACTCGGTCATGGTGGACATCTGGGTGTGCAGGGCGTCGCCCTCGGTGAAAACGAGGTACTTGCCCAGAAGGATGCCGAAGATAGACCCCAGCGGGTAGAAGGTCTGGGAGATGTTCAGGCGCAGCGTCGACGAGGACTGCGGGCCGAGCATCGTGGAGTAGGTGTTGCAGGAGGTCTCCAGGAAGGACAGGCCCACTGCGATGGCAAACAGGGCCACGAGGAACACACTGTAGGTGGCCATGTGGGAGGCCGGGAAGAACAGGGTGCAGCCCACGATGTAGAGGGCCAGGCCGATGAGGATGGAGAGTTTGTAGCTGTAGCTCTTAATTACGCGGGAGGCCGGGATCGCGATGAGGAAGTAGCCGCCGTAGAAGGCCGACTGCACGAAGGCGGACGCGAAGTCCGACAGGGTGAAGATGGACTTGAACTGCGTGATCAGGATGTCGTTGAGGGAAGCGGCGGCGCCCCACATCGGGAAGCAAATGGAGATGAGGATGAACTGGAACCAGGGAATGCGGTCCAGGTAGCCGTCCTTCTGCTGGACGGTTGGGTCCTTGATGAGCGTCATACCAGGCTCACCCCATTCGACGTGCCGATGCGGGTGGCGCCCGCGGCGACCATAGCGGCCATGTCCTCGGCGGTGCGCACGCCGCCGGAGGCCTTTACGCCGATCTCCGGGCCGACGACCTCGCGCATGAGGGCGACGTGCTCGATGGTGGCGCCGCCGGTGCCGAAGCCGGTGGAGGTCTTAACGAAGTCGGCGCCGGCGGCAACCGCGCGGGTCGATGCCTCCTTAATCTGCGCCGCATCGAGGTAGCAAGTTTCCAGGATGACCTTGACCAGGGAGCCCTCCGCGGCGTCGACAACTGCCTTGATGTCAGACTCCACGGCGTCCCAGTCCCCGTCAAGGGCGGCGCCGACGTTGATGACCATGTCGACTTCGCTCGCCCCCTTGGCGATGGCGTCGCGGGCCTCGAAAGCCTTGACCTCGGAGGTATTCGCGCCGAGCGGGAAGCCGATGACGGTGCAGACCTTCACCTCAGTGCCGGCGAGCTGCTCTGTGGCGCGGGCGACCCAGGTGGGGTTGACACAGACAGACGCGAAGCCGTGCTCCTTGGCCTCGGCGATGAGGGTGTCTATCTGCGTCGCCTGTGCGGTGGGCTTGAGGAGAGTGTGGTCAATTAGTTGTGCGTTGCGCATCACAAACCTTTCTGTCGGTGGGGTGAATTACTTTCATCATCCTCCATCGGCAGAACATTTGTCAATCGCTTTTGTTACATACGTGCCAAAAGTAACACTTTATCGGCGGTGGCTTGGTCGATGACCAGGTGCGTCACGTACCCCTCGCGTAGCGCCACCAGGATGGCCTCCGCTTTTTCCAATCCGCCTGCCACCAGCAGACGAACCGGCCGCGACTTCAAATCCTGCAGGCCTATTCCCACCGTGCGTGCGTCTATGTCCGGCACGCATACCTGGCCCGACCTGTCCACCCAGCGCGAACAAATGTCACCCACCGCCGTTGACAGAATTCGTTCCCGGTCTGAGTCGGAAAAATATCCCAGCTGGAACAGCATGGACTCCGGCCGAGCCGCGCCAACGGTGAACACTACGACATCGGCAAGCGCGCCCCGCTCCATCACGCCCGCGATGTGCGGCTCGTCCTCCACCAGGCGCTTGACCTCTGCGCTGCGGAACACCGCCGGCAGCGGCAGCAGTCGCGCGTGCGCGTGGAACGCCCGGCAAAACAAATCAATGGTCTCGAAGTCATTCGTCGCCCGCTCCGAGTGGCTCATCCCGCCTTTCAGCTGCACAATCTCCACCCCATGCACATTCTGCACCTCAAGGTGGCGCGCGATGGCATACATTGTGTTACCCCAGCTCACGCCCACACTGTCGCCGTCCTTGACCAGGCCCTGCAGCACTTGCGCTCCCAGCCGGCCCAGGGAATCCACCAACTCACCGCCGTTGCCGCCTGGCCCCGGCGCCACCTGCACCGCGCTCAGCCCGAAGGCCTCCATGAGCTGCGCCCCCACCGTGGACCCACTCTCCCGCGGGTCCGCAATCGTGATGCGTACAAACCCCTTTTCCCGCGCAGTAGCCAACAGCTTCGAGACCGTGGGGCGCGATACCCCCAGCTCCTTCGCCACCTCCGATTGCGACTTATCGGACAGGTAGTACAGCTTCGCAGCATCGATTGCCTGAAAATCCCGAGCTTCCATCATCCTTCTTTCATACACGCGGATCCCAGTGCCCTCTTCCGTAGCGCCACGAGCCCCGCTTGAACGACTCAATTCTAGGTCCGTTGGCCGATGCCGCGCAGGCGGCTTAGTGGGCTGAATCGACAAAGCCTCCCACCTTGTCCCGCCGGGCCGCATGCATCCCATCGTGAGGCAAATCATGGCCAAGCAATTGGCCGATCCTCGACCAAAGTGCACAAGACCTAATATTGCCCACCATTGTGGGTTTGGGGGAGAGCCGCGGGCCTTTGTAGAGAGTTGCGAACCGGGGAAGTTTTGGCTTTAGGCCCAATCGACGTTGGTGCGCAGGGAAGCCAGCAGGTTGCGAACCGCATCACGGCGGCGTGCAGAAGCTGTCCCTTCCTCTATGCTGAGGTCCAACCCGCATTCGGGGTCCGCGGGTGGCCCGGCATGCGTGCAGCCACGCGGGCAATCCTCAATCGCTTCGGCAAGATCATCGAAGACCTCAATGACGTTTTCCGCATCAATGTGGGCTAGGCCGAAGGAGCGGATGCCTGGGGTATCAATGATCCACCCGCCATGCGGGGTGCTTCCTTCCGCCGGCAGTCGCAGCGCCACCGACTGCGTCGATGTATGGCGGCCTTTGCCCACGGCGGAGACTTCGCCGGTTTCGCGGTTGGCATCCGGGACGAGCCGGTTGACCAAGGTTGATTTACCCACACCGGAGTGGCCGATGAGGGCCGTGACATGTCCATCAATTGTGGCACAGACCTGCTCCAGTCCATCGTCCACGCCAGCTTCCACCACGGTGACATCCAAGTCCGCAAACTCTTGGGCGAACGGAGTGGGATCGGTGAGGTCGGTCTTCGTCAGGCACAGGACCGGCTGGATATTGCCGGCGAAGGCCGCGATGAGGGCACGCTCCACGAATCCGGAGCGCGGCGGTGGATCCGCCACAGCACTCACGATCAGCAGGCGGTCCGCATTCGCCACCACGATTCGCTCATAAGCGTCTGTGTCATCCGCGGTGCGCCGAAGGACGGAAGTGCGCTCCTCTAGTTTCACGATGCGCGCGAGGGTGTCCTTCTTACCAGAAGTATCGCCCACGACGCCGACCCGATCACCGACCTCGACGGGCGTGCGGCCCATCTCGCGGGCGCGCATAGCGGTGACGACTGGGCCATCACTATCAAGGGCAACTCCCCAGCGCCCGCGGTCCTTGGTGATGACCATGCCGAACTTGGCATCCTTGTGCTTCGGACGGTCCTTCGTGCGGGGGCGCGACCCTTTGCCCGGCCGGATACGGACATCAGATTCGTCGTAGCTGCTCGCGCGCCTAGCCATGGATCATGGCCTCCCACATCTTGGCGAAGCCGGGCAGAGTCTTGGACGTGGTATCGATGTCCTCGACCTCGATACCGTCGACTGCCAGGCCAATGATGGCGCCAGCGGTGGCCATGCGGTGGTCGGCGTAGGAGTGCCACTGGCCGCCGTGGAGTGGGGCAGGGGTGATGCGGAGGCCGTCGTCAAGCTCAGTGACGTTGCCGCCCAAGCCGTTAATCTCTGTAGCGAGGGCCGCCAGACGGTCCGTTTCATGGCCGCGCAGGTGCGCGATGCCGGTCAGGGTTGACGGCGTTGAGGCCAGAGCACACAGCGCGGCTACGGTCGGGGTGAGCTCGCCGATATCTCCCATATCGAGATCGATGCCGCGCAGGCATGCTAGACCCTCCTGTGGGCCAGTGACCTGCAGGTAGGGATCTCGGTGAGGTGCCTGCGGGACGTACTCAACCTGTGCCCCCATGTGCTCCAGGATGCCGCGGAAAGCATCACCTGGTTGGGTCGTTTCCTCCGGCCAATTCAGAATGTTCACGCTGCCGCCGGCGACTGTCGCTGCAGCCAGGAAGGGCGTGGCGTTAGAGAGATCTGGTTCGATGTACCACTCGCGTCCCTCAATCTCTCCAGGCCGCACGACCCAATTATCCTCGCCCGCGAGCACATGCACGCCGGCCTCACGCAGCATACTAACGGTCATGAGAATATGTGGTTGGGAAGGGACGGTGCCGCCTTCGTGGCGCACGCTGATACCGTTGCGGTAGCGCGCCCCGGCCAGGAGCAAGCCGGAGACGAACTGGGAAGAAGCGGAGGCATCAATGGTGACTTCGGCGCCCTCCGGAATGCCATGGGGCGTGATGCTAAGTGGCAGGCTATCGCCTTCGATGTCGACGCCCAACTCACGCAAGGCCATGGTCATCGTGGACATGGGGCGCTTGCGGGCATAAGGGTCACCGTCGATGACAACGGGCCCATCGGCCAGCGCTGCCACCGGAGGCAAGAAGCGCATGATCGTGCCAGCCAGGCCACAATCGACGGTCGCGCCATGCAGCGTCCCCGGGCTCACGCGCAGGTGCGGTCCCCACTCGGAGATACCTACGCCCATGGCCTTCAAAGCTTCTTTCATCAGGTCAGTATCGCGGGAGACCAGCGGGTTGTAGATGATAGAAGGTGAGTCGGCCAACGCAGCGAGGATGAGGGCGCGGTTGGTCATCGACTTTGACCCGGGAACTTCCTGAGTCCAGGACAACGGGCCGGCGGGTTGGGGAGCACACCAGAAAGCAGACATGTAGTCCATAATAAAGGGCATGTGCGGAAGATTTGTTCTGTTCACCGAGTCCCTACTGGAGGAAGTCGTAGCGTGGGAATCCATTACGGAAGTTCATGCGCCGGAAGGCCTGCCGCCGGCACGCTATAACATTGCTCCAACCCAGCCCATCGCCATCGTGCGGGTTGCGGAGGAGACCGCCCGTGTGGAGCCAGCGCGCTGGGGGCTTATCCCGCACTGGAAGAAGGACCTCGACGGCCCGCCGCTGTTTAATGCCCGCGCGGAGACTGTGGCGCAGAAACCTTCCTTCCGGGATGCCTTCAAAGCACAGCGCTGCGTTATCCCGCTGGATGGTTACTACGAGTGGAAAGCCGGTGGGGATAAGAAGGCCAAGAAGCAGCCCTATTATGTGACCGGGCCCGATGGCCTGCTGTGGGCGGCTGGTTTGTGGGCCACGGGGTTGGAGAGGCTCTCGGCCACGATGGTGACCACGGATGCCACGGAAGAGATGGCGTGGCTGCACCACCGCTTGCCCAAGTTTCTAACTGCAGATGAAATCGCGCCCTGGCTGGCGGGGGAGGCGCTGCTGGAGCCGAGCTCTGTGCGCGGCTTTCAGGCACGCCCGGCCGACCCCGCAGTGGGCAACGTGCGCAACGACTACGCAGAGCTTATCGACGAACCACCGGCCACCACCTTGTTCTAGTGCGCGAGAGCTAGTCGGCGAGCACGTCGGCGAAGGAGAGCTCCAGCACGCGGGGGAGATCTTTCGGATTCATCTCAATGTCGAGGCCACGCTTGCCGCCGGAGAAGAAGATGGTATCGAAGAGCAGCGCGGTCGCGTCAACGACAGTGGGCAGGACGTGTTTGTGCCCTAACGGGGAGATGCCGCCGGGGATGTAGCCGGAGGACTTGGAGGCGTCGGCAGGCGCGGCCATTGTGGCCTTGGACGCACCGAAAGCTGCGGCGGCCTTCTTGAGACTGAGCTGGTGTGTGACCGGAAGGACGCAGACGGCGAGTTGGCGTTTGGGGCCTTTGCCGGCGCTCAGATCAATGACGAGGGTTTTGAAGATACGCTCAGGAGTAACGTCGAGGGCCGCAGCGGCTGCCTCGCCGAAGTTTTCGCGACCGCCATCAAAGGTGGAGACGTGGTGGTCAATACCTGCCTCTTCGAGGAGTTTGAGAGCGGGGGTAGCGGCACGCGGGGTCTTCTTGGACATATAAACCACCCTAGTCCTGAGCGCTAGGATGGTCGGTATGGCCACAGAAACGACGAGCGAGACGCTTCAGAAACAGCGGTTGTTTGAGGAGCAAGCCTTGCCCTTGCTGGACCAGCTTTACGGCGGAGCGATGCGTCTGACGCGCAACCCGCAAGACGCGGAGGATTTGATCCAAGAGACCTACCTCAAGGCCTTTAGCAACTTCGATTCCTTCAAACAGGGGACGAACTTGAAGGCGTGGCTGTACCGCATCATGACGAATACCTACATCAACTCCTACCGGAAGGCCAAGCGCCGCCCAGTGGAATCCTCAGCGGACGAGCTTAGTGACTTTCAGCTGTATACCACGTCCGGACATGACTCCACGGGCCTGGAATCAGCGGAGGTCGAAGCGCTCAAGCAGATGCCGGATTCGGAGATTTCCGAGGCCATGAATGACCTGCCGGAGGATTACCGCATGGTGGTGTACTACTCGGATGTGGTGGGTTTGGCCTATAAGGAAATCGCAGAAGTGATGGGCACTCCGTTGGGGACGGTCATGAGCCGCCTCCACCGCGGAAGAAAATTGCTTCGTGCAGCGTTGAAGGACGTAGCACGAGACAAAGGCATTGGTCGCAACCACCCAGAGATGGAGGAGAAGTAATGGAACGCGCAACAGGACGCAATTGCGGTGCGTGTAACTCTCCGGAGGTTGAAGCGCTCTTTCGGGAGCTATTCGATGAATCAACGAGCTATGCGCGAGCACTGGAAATCCGCGAGCACCTCGCGCAGTGCGATGCCTGTCAGCAGCGCGTCGAGAGCGAGGAAGTAGTCCGCGCACTCGTGCGCAAATGCTGTGGGGGACAGGTCGCACCTCAGTCACTGCGCCAGCGCATCAGCGTGCAGATTACGCGGACTGAGATTACCTGGGGATAGGGCCTCGAGCGCCTAAAACCGGCTCAGGATATGCAAAAGGGCTCGTTCCCTCCCTCGATTCGTGAGGGGAAGAAACGAGCCCTAAATTACTGACGTTATGCGCCAGGACGCTTGCCGTGGTTAGCGGGCTTCTTACGGCGATCCTTGCGCTTGCGGCCACGCTTGCTCATCGTATGCTCCTTCTGTTAAAGGGAAATGAACTTATTCAACTGTAGCGGCAGGGTATGCCGAGGTGTTAATCGGGGGTGCGCCTACTGCGGGTTTCTTAAGCGGAAACGCGGGCGCGAGCGCGGCTGCGGTTACGGCGCTTGATAGCGCGGCGCTCCTCCTCAGAGAGGCCGCCCCACACGCCGGCATCCTGGCCGGACTCGAGGGCCCACTTGAGGCAAGAGGAAGCGACCGGGCAGCGGTTGCAGACCAGCTTGGCCTTAGCGATCTGGGTGAGTGCAGGGCCGGAATTACCGACAGGGAAGAAGAGCTCCGGGTCTTCGTCGCGGCAAACAGCTTCGTGGCGCCAATCCATGATTGATATCTCCTAACAAATTTTTGACAGCAGTAGATGAAAGCAGGCGCACCGAGGGCAGTTCACGGCAGTGAACTGTTCCGAGTGCTACGGGGTTTAAGTGAACTGGTCTGCGGTCAGTGGGGCCCTGTCTCGAGTTGGGGCCAGCGTCGCCGCCGCCATGGTTCACTTTTGGTTAACTTGGAGTTTTCTCCGAGTTAAGAACTGATTTAACAGCTCGTTGTTTTTGCTACCTGAGAATAATGACACGTTTACTCATTCCCCGCTAGGGGTAGAGGCCGAAAAGTGTCCAAAGTCACTAAATAAATTCCGTCAATTCATATGATTGTTATGGGTTGGCCCCTGTAAGAACCCTGTCAGAAACGCTTCCACCTGCGGTGATGAGGGTAAGGTAGTGAGTGTGGTGACCTGGATCGCGTCAAATCCGGGTTCATCCCTCTGCCCCCGAAATTACGGATGGAGGAAGCCGAGGAACACCGCGGCGGAGGAGGATTAGGCTGAAGCATGTGGGTGCGCGCGGGTTATGGCGTGGAGTCGTCCTAAGTACAGGGCTGAGAAGTAAACTAAATCTCCGTGAATAAGAAGCAGAAACAGTCCTCGACCACGCCTGCCCAAACTGAGGGAGGCCGTCCCCCGGGAACGGTGGTAGCGGCTGCCGGCATCGCCGTGCTCCAGTCCATCGTGGTAATTATCTTCGGAATCTTCCTCATCGTCCGTGAGCTAACCGGTGCTGAGAACGACTCCATGGTGTCCGATTCTGGGGCGACGGGCTTCGTCGGCCTAGGGACGGCCATCTTCATTTTTATCGTCTTCGGCTTTGTCATCGTCGCCTCGTGGGCCTTTGTTAAGGGCAAGCGCTGGGGCCGCGGAGCTATCGTGCTCGTGGAGTTTATTTTGGGTGCCATCGCCTTCCAGATGTTCAGCGGAGGCTCAGCAGCGCTCGGCGCCGTGACGCTGGCCAGCGCAGCGTTGGTGCTCTACCTGCTCATGGTGCGCCCTGAGGCAGCGCAATGGGCTGAAAGCCACTTCTAGGCAAGCTGTTTCTTAAACAACTAAGAAGTTAAGAGGCAGTGAGCGCCACGGCGGTGTTTCCACGCTGCTCGATGATGACAGTGCCCGCAAGAGTCAGCGAAACTGGACCGTTATAGCCGTCACGGTCGACGGGAATGCTGTGCTCGGTCTTTCCGGTAGCCCAGTCCACCACGTCGATCCCTTCCTCCGTGGGCACCAGTAACCGCTCGCCGACGGCGATGCCGGTGCCAACTGCCTGCTCCAGAACATGGTCCACTTTGAGCTCGGTTGGGGTAAAGAGATAAAGACGTTCGCCGTCGAACCACGTCATGTGGTGGGGCAGATCAGCGACCGCAGGGGCGAAGGGGGAAGCGGAATTCGTGATGGCCTTCGATGGCTCCACGTCCGTGGAGGAGAGCGTTTCGCCCTCAAAGTTATAGGAGACGATACGTGGCGCATCGCCCGGCAGAAAGACCGCAGCGGCCTCCTGACCGTAGGCAATGAGACGCGCGCCTGGGTTATCAATCTCGATATCCTTGGAGATTTCAGGCGAACGCGCATCCTCTGGTGTGGCGTTGTGGATGCGCAGCCACGTGGAGTCTGGAGAATCCGGACAGGATTCGGTGACGGCCATCGTTTCGGTGCGGGTCAGTGCTGAGGAGATGGCGCAGTCTTCGTGGGGCTGGAGGTTCGGTTCTTGCTTGGCTTCGACATCGCCATATTCAACAGTGCGCACCAGGTCAGAGCGCCATAGTTCTACGCGCTCGGCGGAAACGGTCCCCACGCGGTCATTCGACACAATGGGGACCACCTGCTCGGAATTACGGGCGCTGCGGGTATCTGAGTACTGGCCGGACACCGCATCGATGGCTACCACATCGCCGCAGCCATTTCCCACGTCATAGGTGGCAACGACTTTGTTCCACGCCGTGCCGAGCGAACAGAGGTCGGCATCGAGGCGCTGGTAAGTCCAGACCGTATCGCCGGAGGTATCCGAAGCGCGGAGGGTATCGCCGTCATGGGTTATCAGCATCCCCTTCGTGGATATCGCGCGGGATTGTCCCGGCACCACAGTGTTGGGGAGGCTGAAGGTTTCAGTGAGGGAGTTGGGGACGGTATCGAGAGTCTGAGTCTTGGCATCAGACGCGGCATCGACAGCGGGAGTGAGCTCCGATTTGTGGATCGGTGCCGTAATCACCGCGCCGCCAATAGCAATGGCACAGACCGCGCTGATCGCGCCCACTGCAAGCCAGTCTGCCTTGGTGGAACGCAAGATGGGAGCCTTCTTCGCAGAGCTTGGCTTCTTCGCGGACTCCGGGCCCTGCTCGGTGCTCATCGGCGTCCTCCTTGGCGGGGCTTGCGCGTGCGGGAACGGGTGCGGCGGGAGGCACGGGCAGATGCCGTGGAGGAACGTGGTGAGCCTCCACGCGGCGACTCCCCACGTGAGTGAGAGCGCCGCGGTGCACCCAGCACTTTCGTGGGTGGGCCGACGGTGTCAGCAACCGTCTTTGGGATATCGAGGGCTTCCGCAAGCTCCGGGGAGGTGCTGAACCACTGCGGTGGCTCTGGCTGGCCCAAATCGAGCTCATCGTTGATGACTTGCCATTTGCCCAGCTCGTCGTAGCCGACGAGAGTGATGGCCGTGCCCGTGTGCCCCGCGCGACCAGTGCGTCCGATGCGGTGGACAAATGTCATCGGGTCATCGGGCACCTGGTAGTTGATGACGTGGGTGACATCGTCAATGTCGATGCCGCGAGCGGCGACGTCCGTGGCCACGAGAATCTCCACGGTGCCTTTCCGGAAGGCATCGAGCGAGCGTTCGCGTGCTTTTTGGTCCAAATCGCCGTGGACCGCGCCCACGCGAAAGCCGCGCTGTGCCAGCTCGTCCGCGACGGCGGCGGCCGAGCGTTTCGTACGCGTGAAGATGATGGTGCGTCCGCGGCCTTCTGCCTGCAGGACCTTTCCCAAGACCGCGATCTTATCCATACGGTGTGCCTGGAAGGTGACCTTGCGCGTGGAGGCATGCGTCTGCTGGGCATCACCAGACTCGGCGCGGATGTGCACCGGCTTTTCCAGGAAGGTACGTGCCAAGGTCACGATGGGCCCAGGCATGGTGGCGGAAAAGAGCATGGTCTGGTGTGGGTTGCCGTGCAGGAGCGAGAGGATCTTCTCGATATCCGGCAAGAAGCCCAAGTCCAGCATCTCGTCGGCTTCATCCAGAACTAAAACGCTGACGTGGTCGAAAGAGAGATGCTTCTTCTGGCAGAGATCGAGCAGACGGCCTGGGGTGCCGACGACGACGTCCGCACCAGACTCAATCTCCTTGATCTGTTCTTCATAGGGGCGCCCGCCACACAGAGTGACCACTCTGAGCGGAAGGTTTGCGGCGGCGAGCTCCAGGTCCCCGCTGACCTGGATGGCCAGCTCGCGCGTCGGTGCAATGACCAGTGCGCGGGGAGTGCCGTCGAGTTCCGGGATGTCGGCGTCATCGAACACGCGATCCAGCAGCGGGACACCGAAGCCATAGGTCTTACCCATGCCGGTGCGCGCTTGGCCGATGAGGTCCTGGCCATTCAAAGCGATGGGCAGGGTGAGCTCCTGGATGGCAAAGGTGTGCGTAATCCCGTTGTCAGCGAGGGCATCGCAGATCTCTACAGCGACGCCGAGTTCGGCAAAGGTAGGGGATTCGCGGGATTCGCGGGATGATTTCGGGGCAAGCACACCTTGATAGTAGAGGACGTGGCTATAGTGGGGCCATTAGAGCGCCGGGGCGCAGTTCTCACGGCACCGATTAAAGAACACGATTTAAGGGAGATACACCACATGGATATCAAGTTTGGTTTTGCCGATACCGCCCGTGAGCTGGTTATTCACGCGGAAGGTGAGCGCGAAGAACTGACCCAGACCATCAACAACGCCTTGGCAGACAACTCCACCCTCGAATTGAAGGACACCAAGGGCCGCTCCTACATCGTGCGCACTGAGCGAGTTGTTTACGTAGAGATCGGCACTGCGCGCGCACATACCGTCGGATTTGCGGGCTAAGTACGCGCGCGCTGGCTCAGCGGGTAGCCTAAATGGCCATGGAGAATCCCGCGGATTTTAAGCAGCACCCACAGCGCCTTTCAGCGGTGGAGCGCTTCGCGCGCGAGTACGGCTGGTGGCGCGTGGTGGCGATCCCCGTCATGGTCGTCATCACTGTGTGGGTGCTGGTTGATGTTTTCCGCTCGCCCGCCCAGGAGGCGGAGGTGACGGCGGCAGGGGAGACGTCGGCAAGCAGCACTGCCGCATCCGCCTCCTCGCGTAAGGGGCCGGATCCCGCCAATGCCAGTGCGGTGGCCGCCGCCAAGGATGGTTTGCCCGCTGGCGGTGACTTCACCGAGCAAGGTGAGGAAACCTACCGCGATGCAGGGCCGTCTACCATGCACGCGGGCAAGGGCGGGAAGCAAACCATCCGCTTTTCCGTTGAGATTGAAAACGGCATCGACACCTCCGCATATGGTGGGGACGGTGCTGTCGTTGCGCTTGTTGACGCCACTCTGGCCGACCCTCGCGGGTGGACGGCCAACGGTGACTTTGAATTCATCCACGTCAAAGCCGATGACAACCCTGATACGCACATCCGTCTGACGTCATTGGGAACCACGGCGAAGTTGTGCGGCGCGCAGTTGGAATCAGAAACCTCCTGTCACACGACCATTACGGGGGAGTCCGCGGTCAACCTCAACGAGTCTCGGTGGGTGCGTGGCGCGACGCCCTTTGAAGGAGACTTGGGCAACTACCGTCAGTACCTGATCAACCATGAGTTTGGCCATGCTATCGGTTTTGCGGCCCATCAACCCTGCGGCGGTGACGGTAAACTCGCACCGGTCATGATGCAGCAAACGCTGAGCTTGAACAACGCCAAGCTTTTTGAGAAGGAACCCAACGAGGTTTATCCGGACGAGGATGTCACGTGCGAGCCGAACCCGTGGCCCTACCCGAACCCGGCTAATTCTGATCACGCTAAGCCTGAGTAGGTCGCCCCAAACCTAAGGATTGTTTTCCCATGCCATTGCCACCTGAGCCCGTTCTTGCTGCTTTCAACGCCGAGTTTCACCCGCGCCGAACACAGGGTGAGCTTGTGGGCCCTGCGTGGGATAACGGGATCCGCGTGGGCGATATTGTCTTCGCCGAGGCTCGGCCGTGGACTGGCTGGTCCGCCAAGGTCCGCGAGAAGCTCAGCCTGCCGGGAGCACGTATTGCCCGGCCGGTGCTGACGGCGGATGGGCGCTACACTGCTGCCGGGTGGAAAGCCACGCAGTTCGTGGAGGGGCAGTTGCGGGGGCGCATCGATGAGACTGCGCAGATGGCACTGCGCCTTGATGAAGCGCTCGAGTTGGCGCCGTTGCCGACGGTGGACCGGCGCGATGATGTGTTCGCACGGGCAGAACGGGCAGCGTGGGAGGAGAGCGGCGAGGCCTATTCCGATGCTGAGCTTGCGCAGCTCCCACTTGTCACCGCCCACATGGACGTGCTGGGTACCATGGTTTTCTCTGGGGCGAACCCGCCAGCGCTGACCGATATCGTACCTTCCGCGGCACCGCGCCCGGTTGGCTGGTCCGCCGCGCTGGTCATAGTGGATGGCCTCATCGCAGGCGCAGTGGATGATGATATTTCTGCCCGCTTTGCGTCGGTTCCCGGCATACAGCAGCTGCTCTTGCGTGCAGTGGCGTATCGCCGTTACGTCAATAGCCTGCACCCGCGCTCCAAAGCGACCGTGCGTTCGAATATTGAAAGGGTCGAAGAGGCCCTCGTGTCCGCAGCATCTGACACACTATAGGGCGTGAAGTACAGCAGCGAATCCCCCACACGTACCGGCGTCACGCTTCCTCCCTCGCCGGAAGTCCGCCTCATTCCCCGAAGCCGCCGCGCCACGTCGCGCGAGTGGGATGTTCCTTTGCCACAGCAAGGTACCTGGCGGGTGCTGGGTGCGGCAGGGTCAGGGGTGTCGAGCCTGCTGATCGACGTTGTCTTGGCCCAACTCAATGCTGGAGCCGATGCCTCCGGCATCCTCGTCGTCGCCCCATCCAAGGAATCCGGCTCGTTGCTGCGCCGGGAGTTAGCAGAAAACCTCGATGACTACGCCGCACAGACTTCGATGGTGCGCTCGGTGCACTCATTGGCTTTTGCGCTTCTGCGCCACAGTAGCGAGGAGGAGCTGCGTCTCATCACTGGTGCGGAACAGGATGCAGTGATTCGTGAGCTGCTGCAGGGCCATGCGGCCGATCGCCGGGGCGCGTGGCCAGAGGAGATGCGCCCGGCCCTGGAGTATGTGGGCTTTGCGCGCCAATTGCGTGATTTGTTGCTGCGTGCCATCGAACGGGGGCTCGGACCGACGGACTTGGAGGAGCTGGGACAACGCTACGGCCGGCCCATGTGGGTTGCTGCCGGAGACTTCCTGCGCGAGTATGAGCGCACTCAAGCGCTGGCGGGTTCGCATTCCTATTCCGCTGCGGAGCTGGTCAGCCAAGTGCTTTTGCGCCCAGAGCTGTTGCGCGAGCACCCGTGGCACACCATCGTGGTCGATGACGCGCAGTTGCTGGACCCGACCTCCGGCCAGCTGATCGCGGAGCTGGCGAAAACTGCACGCCTCACCGTGATTGGCGGTGACCCCGACCAAGCGGTCTTCGCCTTCCGTGGTGCTAATTTGGAATTCCTCACCACCTGGAAGGCAGAGAACGAACTTCGCCTGAGCTCTACGTACCGCAGGCCGTCCCCGGCGTGCGTGAGCGTCGTGGATTCCCGCGGCACCTTGCGTGATGTCCTGGCCAATACGGTTCGCCGCCGGCACTTAGAAGACGGCGTGGACTGGCGTGATATCGCAGTGATCGTGCGCTCTACCGGGGATATTGGATCTGCCCGTCGCACGCTGCTTTCTGCTGGCGTGCCGGTGCACATCAACCCCACGGACGTGGTGCTCGCTGAGCAGCGCTTGGTCAAAGCAGTACTTCTGGCTTTGCGTGCTCTGGAAAATGAGCTTGAGCCCGTGGAGCTCGAGGACCTGATTACCGGTCCCGTGGGCGGCGCTGATCCGGTGACGCTGCGGAGGCTCATCCGCGGCCTGCGCCGTTGGAAGCCGGAGCAGCGCGGAATGAATACACTGCGGGAGTTGCTGGACGGTGAGTTGCCGGACTTCAATAACCTCCTCACCGAGCGCGAGGAAGCGATTTTGGCGCGTATTCGCGGGGTGCTGTCTGCCGGGCGCGCGGCCTTGCAGCAAGGCGCTGCTGTTGAGGAAGTCCTGTGGGAAGTGTGGCAAGCCACCGGTTTGGATACACGCCTACAGGCAGCAGCCCTGCGCGGCGGTGCCGCGGGTTCGCAGGCGGACCGTGACTTGGACGCGATGATGGCCTTGTTCGACGCCGCCGGCGATTACGCCGAGCGTCGTCCGGCGGCGTCGTTGGAGTCCTTCATTCTGCACATCACGGAGCAAGAACTGCCCACCGGCGTGCGGGATCGCCGCTCAGCCTTGCCCAATGCAGTAGAAATCCTCACCGCGCACGGCGCAGTGGGGCGCGAGTGGGACACCGTCATCGTGGCGGGCGTTCAGGAAGGAACATGGCCCTCGGTAGGGGAGACCGGCTCTCTTTTTGGGCAAGAAGATCTCATCGATGTGCTGGATCGCGGCATCACTCCCGGCACCCCAGTCAGCCACGTGTCGGGGCGCTTGGCGGAGGAGCGCCGTCTCTTCCACGTGGCCACTACCCGTCACCGGCAACGGCTGCTCATCGTGGCGGTGGACTCACCGGAGAGCGATGTCGTGGAAGAACCCTCGCGTTTCATCGACGAGTTCCTTTCCGCTCGCGGCGTTGATGTTCCCGGCGCACAAGCGCGCCGGGAGGCGGGCAAGCGCCTCGCACGCCAGGCCTGGCCACGTGAGTTGGGCCTCGAGGTGCCGGAGCCGAATCCGGTGACGCTGCCCAGTGCTGCTAGTGGGGAGGAAGAGCTCGATCCTCTCGATGTCTCCGTACTCTCGGTGCCCGCGTTTGTGGCGCAACTGCGCCGTTGTGCAACTGATCCGGAGACCAATGAGGCGGAACGTTCCCAGGCGGTCCGGCAGTTGGCCCGTTTGGCGGAGGCTGGGGTCCCTGGGGCGCATCCGGCTCAGTGGTGGGCCGCGCGCGGCGTGGCTTCGGAATTGCCGCTGCGTGGTTCGAGCACGGTGTCGCCATCCCGGGTCGATGCCTTGCTCACGTGTCCGCTCAACGCGGTGCTCGGGCAGCTCGTGGAGGATGATTCTGCGAACATCAACCTGCTACGTGGTAATTTGGCGCATGCTTTCCTGGAAGCGCTGGGGCGCGGTGCTGCCGCCGAGCCTGCGAAGCGGCTAGTGCTCGATGCCTTCGATGCGCTTGTGGAGGGGCCAGCGTGGCACCGTGAGGCTGAGCGTGTGGACTTTGAGCGCCTTATCGACCGCACTCATAGTTGGGTGCTCTCGAGCTCTACATCACTTGAACCCGTTGGCGTTGAGGTCCCCGTCAACGTGGACATCGGCTCCGATGTCACCATTCGCGGGTTCATTGACCGGTTGGCGAAGGCCGGGGAAGACTATGTCGTGGTGGATCTCAAGACGGGGACAAAAGTCCCGTCGGCGGCCCGCGCCCAAGACAATACCCAGCTCATGACATACCAGTTGGCGCTAGCACACGGCGCGCTTGTTACAGCACCCGCGGAACCTGGCGGCGAGTCGCAGGCTGTGTCTATCCGGACCGGTGATGGCCTGCCGCGTGGCGGAGGTGTTCTGGTGTATCCGCGCTCCAGTACTGCCGCCGTGTCCACCCGGGAGCAAGCCACCAAGCCTCCTGAAGAGCTCGAAGAATTTGCGCAGTCGCTGCCCGCACTCGTGGCTGAGCTGCGTGGTCCGGACCTGACCGCACGTGAAAACGCTGATTGTGATCGCTGCCGGATCCGCTCTATCTGCCCTGTGATGAATGAAGGAGGTCTGGTGACCGATGCCTAAGAATCCCGCTCAACACTTCAGCCCTGAGGAGCTGGCTGCCGCGCTGGGCAAGCCCTTTCCGCCCACCCCGGAACAGGCCGCCGTTATTGATGGCCCGCTTGGACCGAAGCTCGTCGTGGCCGGCGCAGGCGCTGGTAAGACGGAGACGATGGCCTCGCGTGTTGTATCGCTCGTGGCCAATGGGCTCGTGCGGCCTGAGCAAGTCCTTGGCCTAACCTTTACCCGCAAGGCAGCCCAGCAACTAGAGCAGCGCATCCGCCGCCAGCTGCTAACCCTGCGTTCCTCTGGAATCCTTGCCCCGGGCAGCCCAGCGGCAGAAGCAGTGGAAAATATCGCGCCAAACGTGTCCACCTATGACTCTTATGCGGGTGATCTTGTCCGCGAGTATGGCCTGCTCATGCCGGTCGAGCCGAATGCCCGAATCATCACCGAGGCGGAACGCTATGCCATCGCCCACGAGGTGGTCAGCAATTACTCGGGTTCGCTCAGCACAGATAATGCGGTGTCCACGGTCACCGCTACCTTGCTCAAGCTCGCGGAAACGATGGACGGAGAGCTTAAGAATCCGCAGGATCTCTATGAGCACGAGGACATCTTCCGCAAGACCGCTGAGGACCTAGAAAAGAGCAAGAGGACCAAAGGCGAGTTCGGCAAGGACTTGCAGAAATACCTGGATACCCAACGCCTGCGCCTGGAGTACCTGCCCTTGGTGGAAGCTCTCAAGAAGGAACAAGCGGAGCGCGGGGTCATCACCTTCGGTGAGCAGATGTCCATCGCCGCCACGCTGGCCAAGAACTTCCCGCTCTTAGGTGAGCAACAAAGCGCGCGTTACCGCGTCATCATGTTGGATGAGTACCAAGACACCTCCCATGCGCAGCGCATCTTGCTGCGCTCGCTCTTCGGTGGCGAGCGTGAGGGTCTATCAGTTACCGCGGTGGGTGACCCCATGCAGTCCATCTATGGCTGGCGTGGCGCGACGGCGGAAAACCTGGAAGCTTTTGTCACAGACTTTCCGCAGCCGGACGGCACCCCGGCCCCGAAGGACCAACTCACCACCTCCTGGCGTAATCCCTCGACGGTACTCAGCTTGGCTAATGACGTGGCGTCGAAGCTCTTCTCCTCAAGCCCCGGCGAGCGCCCAGTAGATGAGCTGTCGCCCAAGCCCACGGCGCCGGCCGGCAAGGTAGAGCTGGGCTATTTCGCTTCTGAGGACGAGGAGCGCGCTTTCATCGCTGAGCATCTCCGCCAGCTTTATGAGTCCACGCCGGAAGGCGAGGATTTCAATGCCGCCGTACTCGTGCGCACCAATAAGCAATCGCCGTTGATCGCCGCTGCCTTGGATGAGGTCGGTGTGCCCAACGAGATCTTCGGCCTCGGTGGACTTCTCTGGCAGCCGGAGATCCAAGATCTTGTGGCGGTAGCCACGCTTTTGGTGCGTCCACAAGACACCGCCGCGGCGCTGCGTGTGCTGACCGGACCGATGTGCGGTCTGGGCATCGCCGATATCCAGGCGCTGCATTCGCGTCAGCGTAATCTCGCCGGCGCCACCGAAGGCCGCACGCGGTGGGAAGGCGGTGATCCCCTGGCGCACCTAGCCGCCCAGGTTGAGGAGATTACCGCGGAGGGGCCGGACCAGGTGCTGGGGCTTGCCGACGCCCTCGCAGACCTCGGCGAACGCGATCGCTACAGCACCGAAGGCTTGGAGCGCATGGAGGAGGTCTCCTCTAAGCTGCGCTACCTCCGTACCTATTCTTTGGGCAAGACTCTCAACGACATCGTGGCCGATATTGAGCTTCTCTTCGGCTTGCGCACCGAAGTCCTCGCCTCAGGCAAGCCGGGCGGGGCAACGCACCTCGACGCCTTCGCCGACTTTGTCGCGGGCTTCCACGGTGATGGCTTGGCTGGCCTTTTGGACTATCTTGAGTTGGCTAAAGAGAAGGAAGACGGGCTCGAGCTGGGAGAGGTCCCGCTTGTGCGCAACCGCGTGCAGATCATGACGGTGCACAAGGCCAAGGGCTTGGAATGGGAACACGTCTGCGTGGCGCATGCGGATTCCTCGAGCTACAAGGCGCAGGCGGAGACCTTCCTGACCAAGATCGAAAAGGCCCCAGGTGACGAGGACGTCATCGATGTGCCCGAGGATGCGGTGACGCGCTCTGACTTTGATAAGGCGTGCACAGCTTTCAAAGAACAGAACCGCGAGTTCCAAGCAGAGGAAGCGGCACGTCTTTTCTACGTGGCCATGACCCGCACCGAGTCCACGCTGACGGTGACTGGTTCCGGCACGAATAGACTCAAGGGAAAGAGCAAGAAGGGCCCCTATTCCTACCTGCAGTTATTAGCGGATAAGCATCCGGAGCTGATTGTCCATTGGGATATCCCCGACATCCCTGTGGAAGAGGAGGAAGGAGGTGCAGTTGAGGCCTCTTTCCCTTCTTTGAACCCGCAGTCGGAAGCGCTGCAGGCAGCAGAGGCGGTACGCGCGGCAATGGAGAACCTCCCTCCGCTGCGCGATGGCGAAGTCTTCGGTCTCTGGGAACAAGAGGCGAGCGCGCTCATTGAAGAGCACAAAGCGCTGCAGGCCCCGGTGGTCGATGTAGAACTACCCGGCGAGCTGACGGCCTCTGACATGGTGGCCATGTCGGCAGACCCCACCCAATTCGCACGCCGCCAGCGCCGCCCCATCCCCTTCAAACCTAATTCCTACGCCAAGCGCGGCACTGCTTTCCACGCGTGGCTGGAGGATCGTTTCGGCGCGCCTGCTTTGCTGGGGGAGGATGAGCTGCCCGGTTCTCATGATGAACCGGACCACGACTTGGAGTCCCTCAAGGAGTCCTTCCTAGCTTCGGAGTGGGCACAGCGCACGCCGGCTTTCGTAGAGGCCCCCTTCGAGATCACCATTGGCGATTCCGTCGTCCGCGGCCGCATGGATGCGGTATTCCAACAGCCGGATGGCTCGTGGCTCATCGTGGACTGGAAGACTGGCCGCCGCCCCCAGGGTGCTGCTCTGTACTCGGCGCAGATTCAGCTCGCCGTCTATGCGGAGGCATGGCGGCGCATCCATGGCGTGGGGACTGTCCGCGCGGTTTTCTACTACGTGCATGAGAACTATCTTTTGGAGCCGGAGGACTTGCCCACCGGGCCACGGTTGGCTGAGCTTTTAAGCTCTGCAGTTTCCACGTCACCAGGGTTGAGTCTAAGGTAGTCTCACGAGGAAATCCGCATCATCTAGGGAGGTTGGCGCTTCGTGCCCAAGCACTTAGGCAAACGCATTACGTCGCGTTTCTTGTCGCAGGTAGAGCTGACCTCGCAGCCTGACCATGCGCTGCTTGACGTCATCACGATTCCGCGTACCGCGAGCACCAGCCCGTGGAAGCAACTGGCGCGCCGAGTTATCTGGGCTATGGGGCTGATGGTCTTTGTCACCATCATCGTCTTTTTCGACGGTGATGGCTACAGCGAAGACCTGTCCTTCCTCGATGCCGCCTACTATTCAGCGGTGTCGTTGACCACTGTGGGCTATGGCGATATCGTTCCCGTCACCCCCACCGCGCGCTTCATCAACCTCATTATCGTTACCCCGGCCCGCCTGCTCTTCCTTGTTTTGTTGGTCGGTGCTACCTTGTCGGTTCTGACGGATCGAGCCCGCCGCACCTTTGAAATCCAGAATTGGAGAAAGCAATTGCGTAACCACACCGTTGTCATCGGCTATGGCACTAAGGGCGCTGGTGCGGTCGCCGCCCTCATCGCCGATGACGTTCCCGCCTCCCAAATCGTGGTTGTTGACAACAACCGCGCGGCCCTAGCCAGCGCCGAGCACCACGGCCTCGTCACCATTTACGGCTCCGGAACCAAGCAAGACGTGCTGCGCATCGCCGGCGCGCAGCACGCCTCGTCGGTGGTGGTGACTCCGTCCACGGACGATACCGCGGTGCTGTGTACCTTGTCCGTGCGCGAGCTCAACCCCAAGGCCAAGGTGGTCGCTTCCGTGCGTGAATCCGAGAACCGCCACCTACTCCTCCAATCCGGTGCCGATTCGGTGGTCACCTCCGCAGAGACCGCCGGACGTCTCCTGGGCCTAGCCACCGTGACACCGACGGTGGTGGAGATGATGGAGGACCTCCTCTCGCCGAACGAGGGCTTTTCCGTGGCCGAGCGTGCGGTGCGCGAATTCGAAGTGGGCTCCAATCCACGTCACCTCGCCGACATTGTTCTGGCGGTTCTGCGCAACAACGAGCTACACCGTGTCGATACGGCAGACGCGTATGCACTCAAGCCTGGTGACCGCCTGCTCTATATCAAGCATGAGATGCAGCAGGCTGCGGAAGATACCGATGAAGACGAGGATGAAGGCAACTAATGTTCCTGCCCGTCACCGAGACTGGCCTTGTCCCGGTATCGCCACAAGGCCAGCCGGTCTTTCTGGCTAAGCCGGCGGGGGAGATCGTGGTTGCGGCCGGAGATATTCACGCTTTCCTGGTGGAGTCCAAGGCCGCCGAGCGGCTCGGTACACTGCGCGATGCCACCTTCTTTAACGGTCAGCGCGACATTCTCAAAGCCCTGCATCTGATCCGTAACCGTCGGGAAGCGCGCTTTGATCCACGCACTGGGCGGGAGTTGTCCTACCCTGCGCCCGGGGCCGTGGGACACGATGGCGAACGCCTCGTCTTTCCCCGCTTGGATCCCGCCGTCATCGGCATCATTCACCACGCGGAGTCGGACCGTATCCTGCTGGCTCGCAACCGTCACCGTCCAGGATTCTTTTCACTCATCGCCGGCTATGTCGATCCCGGCGAGACCCTTGAAGAAGCGATGATCCGCGAGGCACTTGAGGAAACCGGTCGTCGCGTTGAGTCAGTTTCCTATTGGGGCTCGCAGCCCTGGCCTCCTAGTGGCTCCTTGATGGTGGGCTTTTCCGCGGTCACGGAGGATGTCCAGCCCGTGTGCGATACTGACGAAGAGCTCGCAGAAGTGCGGTGGGTGTCCCGCGCTGAGCTGCCAGAACTGACCATTGCCCGCAAGGGTTCAATTGCACACACGATGATTATGGAGTGGTTCCACGGTGATGAGACCGGATCTGTCCCTGCTCGATGAAGACCAGCGAGCCGCAGCCACGGCGCCGCGCGGCCCAGTCTGCATCCTGGCGGGTGCCGGAACGGGTAAGACCCGCACGATTACTTATCGCATCGCTCACATGGTGGACCAGGGTTTCGTCAACCCGCAGCGCGTTCTGGCCGTCACCTTCACCTCTCGCGCCGCGAGTGAAATGCGCGAGCGGCTCAACCAGATGGGCGTTGGGGGAGTACAAGCCCAAACCTTTCACGCCGCAGCGCGCCGCCAGTTGAAGTACTTTTGGCCGCAGGTTGCTGGGGATCTGCCCTGGCAGCTCATAGACAACAAGTTCAGCCTGGTCGGCCGCGCGGTCCGCTCGCTTGGCCTGGACAACAACAAGGACACGATTCGTGATTTCCTGGGGGAAATCGAATGGGCAAAGTCTTCACTGATTAGCCCCGAGGGCTATCCCGGTGTCATCGAATCCACGGACCGCGAGGCGCCGGGGGATCCGGCCAAGGTGGCGGAGGTCTTCCGCCGCTATGAGGACATGAAGGCCACCCCGGATCTCATGTACCTCGATTTTGATGACTTGCTCATGCACATCGCCGGCGCCATCGAGAACGTGCCTGCGGTGGCGGAGGTCTTCCGTGAGCAGTACCGAACCTTTGTGGTGGACGAGTATCAAGACGTCACCCCCTTGCAGCAGCGAGTACTGGAGGCCTGGTTGGGGGAGCGCGATGACCTGACGGTCGTGGGCGATGCCAACCAGACCATCTATTCCTTCAACGGTGCTTCCCCGGAGTATCTGCTGAATTTTTCCCGCACCTACCCGCAGGCCACCGTGGTCAAGCTGCAGCGAGACTACCGCTCCACCCCGCAAGTGACGGACCTGGCTAACGAGGTCATCTCGAAGGCCACGGGCCGCGCGGCGGGGACCCGCCTGGAGTTGCAGGGCATGCGCGAGCCTGGACCCGAGCCCACGTTTAAGGCCTATGAGTCTGAGGAGATTGAGGCCAAGGAGGTCGCGGGCCAGGTTCTGACCCTGCTGAACCAGGGAGTGAAGGCTTCCGAAATCGCAATTCTTTACCGCATCAACGCGCAATCAGAGCAGTTTGAGCAGGCGCTTGCTGACGCTGGAGTGGTTTACCAAGTCCGCGGTGGCGAAGGCTTCTTCCGCCGCCCAGAGATTTTAGAGGCCATCCGCGTGCTCATCGCTGCCACGCGCCGCGATGATTTGCCGAATGATCCGGTGGCTGTGGCACGTGCGGCCTTCGTGGAGCTGGGGCTGTCCGCCACGGAACCGCAGGGTGCGCAGGCCCGCGAGCGCTGGCAGTCGCTCACGGCCTTGGTGGACCTCATCGCGCAGATCGTGGAGGACCACGAGGGGATAGACCTGCCTGGTGTATTGGGTGAGCTGCACCGCCGCTCCGAAAACAAGCACAACCCCACGATGGAGGGCGTGACCCTCGCTACCATTCACGCTGCCAAGGGCCTGGAGTGGGATGCGGTGTTCCTTGTGGGGCTCACCGAAAAACTCCTGCCCATTAACCACGCCATCAAGGCCGGCGATGAACACGTGGAAGAGGAGCGCCGGCTGTTTTATGTCGGCATTACCCGTGCCCGCGAGCACCTAGCCTTGTCGTGGGCGCTGGCTAAGACCACTGGGTCGCGGGCCTCACGTGAGCGAACCCGCTTCCTGGACGGCGTGGTCCCGGGAATCGAGGAAAGCCAGTCCTCGAACCGTCGCTATCGCCCGCGCCGTTGCCGAGTGTGCTCGGGGCAGCTCAGCAGCCCGGCAGAGAAGGTCCTCGGCCGCCATGAGTGGTGCGAGTATGAGGGTGATGAGGATGTCTTCAACGCGCTGCGCGCGTGGCGGGCGTCTGTGGCGAAGGACTCTCAGGTTCCTGCCTACGTCGTCTTTTCTGATGCCACCCTGCAAGCGATTTCGGAGGCTCTTCCAGCCAACGAGGCGGAGCTGCTGGATATCTCCGGGGTGGGCCCCTCCAAGCTGGAGCGCTATGGCGCGGAGGTTCTGCAGATCATTGCTTCTTCCCGCGGCTAAGAGGAACTAAGAAGCAGCGCAGTACGTGCAGCGAGGATGTTCCATGAGAAGCCTCCGTTGTTCTAGGCCGTAGAGGTCTATCTCCGTGAGTTCGCCGGCGAGCGGCTTGCCACCGGGCGCTCCTGGCGGGGCCGGCCTTCCCAAGAGCCGGCGAATAGTCACCACTGCATGCATCACTATCGCAGTGCGCACGATGGGGTCGCCCGGCGCTTCCACTGTCGCGGCGCGGTGGGCCACCTCGTGCCATAGCTCGTCTGATTCGATGCGGTGCAGATGCGCGCACAGCGGGCAGGGGCCAGCCCCGTCGATGCGAACTGGTCCGATGATGCCGCGGGCATCGATCATAGATACCGGCAACCAGGTGGCTGGGGTATTGCGCAGGGCCTGTGCCCATTCCGTGGCGCCATCCAGCATGTCGACAGCCACGATAGGCAGGTGCCCGGCCACGTTTGCGATGTACTCGGCTGGGGTTTCGCTGTGGAGAGGAGAGCGTGGTTGGAAGGAATCACCAAGCAGGACGTCGCGCAGCTCATTGGCCAGGGCGGAGGTCCCGAGCACAGCCACACGCTGCGGCCGGGGCGCCGGCCACAAAACTCGGTAGCTAATCAGATCCTCCACTAAGCTGCGGGCAGCTGAGGGGCTCATGCCCGTATTCTCAATGGACTTTTCAATAGTTTGTCGGGTCAGCGGCGTGCGCAGCCTGTTGAGCAAGCCCGCCAGCTGCGGGTGGGCTTCAAACACGCCGACGCGCGTGGCATCCATCCCGCACTGGAGCATTCCAGGTTCGCGCTTAAGAATCGTGGTTTCCGGCGCCAGCATGTACGTCTGTGCACTCAAGACTGTCCTCCCCGTTGTGCCCCACCCCAGGTGTGTGTAGATACCATTGCACCACAGGTAGAATGCCCTGTCATGTCGAGCAATCCCGAGGTACGTGTCATCCGTTCGGCACGGCGCCGTCGCACCGTCCAAGCCCGCGTGGTCGACGGCGTTGTGGAGGTGCGCATCCCCGCGTGGATGTCAGCGGCGGAAGAGCGCGAAGCGGTGGATGGCATCGTGGCGAAGGTGCGCAAAAAGCACACCTCTTCGCAGCTTTCCGACGATTCCCTGGCCGACCGCGCCCGCACACTGAATGCCCGCTTTTTGGAGGGCCGCGCCACGGTGGGTTCCATCCGGTGGGTGAGTAACCAAAAATCCCGCTGGGGTAGCTGCACTACCTCAACGGGCGATATTCGGATTTCTGACCGGCTGCAGGACGTCCCCGACTATGTGCTCGATGCGGTCATCATCCACGAGTTAACGCACACCTTCATCCCGGGTCATGGTCCGGACTTCTGGGAGTGGGCTGACCGCGCGCCCAAAGCCGAGCGCGCGAAAGGATACCTCGAGGCTTACCAGCGTTTCCGCTAGTTCTCTTCGCCTGGCTTGTCCTCTTTATTGTCGTCGCCGTCGGCGTCTGTGTCCTCGCCAGCGCTGTCGCCGGTGTTATCGCTGGTATCGCCCCCGGCATCCTGCTGGCGGAGCATCTCCTCCAGCTTGGAGAACTCCGCTTCAAAGCCCTCATCAGGGGTGTCATCGAGCAAACCGTCGATGAAGGACGCAGGGTTCTCCAGGTGCTCGGCCGTGGGCAGAAGATCCGGGTGGTCCCAGGCGGAGTCACGTTTGTCGGCGCCCACCGCGACGGTGGCGCGGCGCCAGAGTTCAGCGGCGGCCTCCACCTTCGGGGCATTGAGCTCGATGCCGACGACCTGGGAGAAGGCCTTCTCTGCGGAGCCGCCAGTGGAGCGGCGGTGCGCCCACGCCTCGGTCATTGCCTTCGTAGACGGGATGCGCTCTCCCAGGGCCTCGGTCACCACGTGTTCAACCCAGCCCTCAACGAGTGCTAAGAGGGTTTCCAGACGAGAAGCCGCGACTGCGTTGCGGGAGGTGATCCGCGGGGATAAGTCCATGCCCTGTAGCTTGCTCATCGCGTCCTGGATGGCCTCAGGGTCACCGGATTCCAGGTTGAGCTCGCGGGTAGCCTCCTCGATATGGGAGGTATCGATAACCAAGCCCATGGCGTATTCCTCAACGGAGGAGACGAGGCGCTCGACCAACCACGGCACATGCTTGAACAGGCGCTGGCGGGCGGCTTCACGGGCGCCGATGTAGACGAGCACTTCCTGGCCCGGAACGTTGAGATCGCGCGCAATGGCCTGGATATTGTGCGGCAGGAGTGCAGTGGTGCCTGCGGGGGAGACAGGCAAGCCGAAGTCAGAACCGGTCAATGCCTGCGCAGCCAGATCACCCAGCGCGTGGCCCAGCTTCATGCCGAAGTTCATGCCGGACATCGAGTTCATCATCGAGGTCATCGGGCCCATCATCTCGCGGGCTTCCTCCGGCAGGGATTCCAGCTGCGCGGAGTTCATGTGCTCCGCAACCGGGGTGACCATGCGCTGCCACATCGGCAGCGTCTCATCCAGCCACTGCGCGGAATTCCACGCGGTGACGGTGCCGGATGCGGTGGGCAGGATCGTGGCATCATCTAGCCACAGTTCCGCTAGCCTCACGGCTTCCTGCACGGCGGTGCGGTCTTGCTCGCTGACCTCTTTGTCGCGGGAGATTTGCTGGTGCGCGATGCGCTTGGCCAAGTCATAGTTGACCGGGCCGGAACCCTCCGGGGAGTTCATGGAGGAACCCATGCCGGAGAGCATCTGGCCGAACTGATTCAACAGGTCTCCTAGGCCACCGTTGCCTGCGCTGAAGCCGAAGGCGCCGAACGGGTTCTGGTCGCGACGATCGTTGTCATCGTCATCGTCGTTATTGGGGAAGGAAAAACCGAATCCGTTGCTCATGGACCCCAATCTACTAGGTTTCCTAGCGCGGATTCTAGGACCACGGCAACGCTGAGAGCGAACAAGCTCCACAAGGCTGTAGGCTGATCCTCCGTGAAAACTCCGCAGAACCCCCGAACCCGCCGCTTGTCCACTTTGACGTGGGGAGCCATCCCGGTGGTGCTGACGGGAGCCCTGCTCAGCATCGACCACATTCCCGGCACCGATATCACCTTGTCGGTGCCTTATGCCGCCGAGGGGCCAGGTCCTACCGTGGATACCCTGGGCGAGGTGGATGGGGAACCCGTCGTCAACGTCGAAGCTCCGGACACGTTCCAGCCGGAGGGGCAGCTCAACATGACGACGGTCTCCGTGCGCACCAACATGACGCTGGCCCAGGCCCTGGGGCGGTGGTTGTTTACGGATGACACCATCGTCCCCATCGAAAATGTCATCCCGCAGGGCAAGACAGATAAGGAAGTCCAGGAGGCCAATCAGCAGGCCTTTACCCAGTCCGAGTCGGCGGCCACGGTCGCCGCCATGGACTATCTGGACAAACCGGTGAGAATCGAGGTGGCACAAGTACTCGATGACGGCCCCGCAGCAGGCGCGCTTGACGACGCCGACATTATCACCACCGTCAACGGTGACAAGGTCACGGAGCCTGGCCAAGTGCAAGAGAAGATTCGCGCTCTTCAGCCTGGCGATGAGGTGGAGCTAGGCATTGTTCGCAAGGGCAAGGAAAAGACTGTCGGGGTCGCCCTCGGCTCCCACCCCGAGCAGGAGGACGTGGCCCTGCTAGGCATCCTTATGACCTCGGTTCCCACCGAGGACATCACGGTGGATTACAACCTGCAGGACGTCGGCGGCCCCTCGGCCGGCATGATGTTTACCTTGGCGGTGATTGACAAGCTCTCTAGCGAAGATCTCACCGGCGGCCGGTTTGTCGCCGGCACCGGCACTATAGGTGAGGACGGCGAGGTCGGCCCCATCGGCGGTATCGTCCACAAGGTTCACGCGGCTCAGGAAGCGGGCGCTGAGCTTTTCCTCGCCCCAGCCGACAACTGCGCGGAGGCAGTCAGCCGCGATACCGGAGACATGGTGGTGGCTAAGGTCCACACGCTGGATGATGCCATCGAGGCCATGCAGGATTTTGCGGAGGGCAGGCCCGTCGAGACCTGTGAAGGCTAGCCCGCTAAACCAGGCCTAGCTCCTTGAGGCGCTCTTCCGGATCGTCCTGGTCCGTGGAGATCATCTGCTGCATGATAAGGCCCTCATCGTTGTCAACGACGGTGAGGATGGCCGTGTTGCCCAGCATGGACCAGCCCACGACGCGGTTGCCGCTGTCCTCGATGACGCGGGAGCTGCGCAGCTCGGTGAGCACCTGGGTGGTTTGGGAAGCCTTGGTCTTGGACTTGAAGAACTGGAACTGGCCTACCTCCGAGCCAGAGCAGTTGAAAGAATCCGTCACGCCATTGGGATCGCAGCGGTCGAATTGCGCGAAGATCCCCTCCGGTACGAGCCCGCCGAAGATCTCATAAGCTTGCTCCACGGAAGCATTAAACGCCCCGCTGGGCTCCGCGGACTCGCTGGCGTCCTTGTCTTTGTCCATTCGCTCCTCGGAGCTGCCGCGGGAGGTTGCGCCTGACGCGCCCGAGGCTTCTTCAGATTCGGAGGCGGCAGGAGAAGTGGTCTCGGATTCCTCGGCGGACGTCGCCGGGGCCGGCGCGCTGGTCTTCTCCGCAGCGGCGGTGGTTGTTTCGCTCGCAGGCGCTGGGTCAGGGGAGGGGGCATCGTCCTTCCCACATGCGGAGAGCAGGCAGCCGGTGGCAAGCACGGCCGAAGCTGCGGCGGTGAAGCGGGATGTCAAGCGCACGAGAGACTCCTCTATCAATTGCGTGCCCAGCCCCGAGAGCTGAGCGTTAATGGCCACTGCAGTCTGAGTTTAGTCGATTAGAGCATTTCCTCCGGATCTTGCTCCAACCCGTAGCGCAGCGCAGCGATGACCCCCGGTGCCACATTCGGTCCGCCACGCAATTGGATATCGTCTTCTGCGAAGGGGCCGGCCTCCGCTAGTTCCTCCTCGGTCGGACGCAATTGCAGCAGGGTGAGCTCCGCGCCATCGTTGTCGACACTCTCTGCATCGGCTGTGGAGCTTCCGTCCAGGGCGGTAGCCCGCAGGACTCCGGAGAAGAGGCGGGCGGGGCGGGCGTCGCCAAGCGCGGCGTCTGAGGTGTCCTTAAACATGATCTCCTGGGCTAGGATGACGCCGGCGATCTCCCGCGGCCATGCTAGCCGCGAGACGTAGTCCGCGAGGTGCTCCGATCCCGGTTCGATGCCTTCCGGCAACTCTTGCACCACGAGGGTGAGGGGAGAGGAGTCATCGACGTCCCCAAGCTGGGCGGCCACCAGCTCAGTAGGGACGAGAGCAAAAAGGGTAGGAGGCGCATCCCAGCCTTCGGCGTGGATGAAATCCACGGCCTCGCGCATCGCCTTGTTGAGCGCGCGGTGTACAGCGGGCTGGGAGGAAGGTTGGGAACTCATAAGCGTCCTTGTTCGTTGACGGTCATAGTGCTTCTCTAGACTAGAAGCTTGATACCTCTATATTCGCACGACACTTGATTGGAGCTGGAGTTGGCTTCCGGACTCAACCGACCCGCCGCCCCGATGAAACGTCCGCCCAAATTTCTCTCGTGGGTTGTCGCCATCATCGCGGTCCTCTTGTTCATTGGCCCCATGTTGGTGGGCTTCTACACGGATTGGAAGTGGTTCGGCGCGATTGAGTACCGTGGGGTCTTCACCAAGACCCTGGTGACGCGCATCGTCCTCTTCATCCTCTTCGGCCTCGTAGCAGCGGCTGTTACGTACGTTGCGGGCCTGATTGTGTGGCGGGGGCGCGGTGACTCGATGGACATGGCGGACTTCAATTCCCCCGTTTATCAGTACCGCAAGTCCATTGAGAGCACGATGAGTGTCTTCCTCAAGGTCATCCCGGTGCTCGTCGGCGTCGTTTCCGGCCTGTTGGGGCAAGCCAACTGGCGGACCGTCATGCTCTTCCTCAATTCTCATGACTTTGGGGTGGCCGACCCGCAGTTCAACCACGACCTTGGCTTCTACGCCTTCCGTTTGCCGGTGTGGTCAATGCTGGTCAGCGCTGCTTCCATGCTGGTCGCAGTGTGCTTCCTCATCGCACTTGTGGGGCACTACATTCTTGGCGGCATTCGCTTGGGCAATCGCGCCGCAGGCGTGCGTGGTTCGCTGTCGAAAGCAGCGCGCACGCAGCTCGCCGTCACCGGTGGCATTTGGATGCTGCTCCAGGTGGCTGGCTACTGGCTGGGGCGCTACGAGTTGCTGTACAACCAGCACTCGCTGTTTACGGGTGGTTCCTACACGGACATCAATGCCTACCTGCCGGCAAAGATCATCCTCATGATCATCGGCGTGTTCGTGGCCGTGGCGATCTTTTCTGCAGTGGTCATTAAGGACCTGCGCATCCCCGGCCTTGCTGTGGTGCTCATGGTGCTGTCCTCCTTGGTCATTGGCCAAGGCTGGCCGCTCATCATGGAACGCTTCTCCGTGAACCCGAACCGCCAGGCTAAAGAGGCGGAGTCCATCTCCCGCAACATCGAGTCCACTCGCTTTGCCTATGGCCTCACAGACGACAAGGTGACCTACGAGGAGAACTGGGGCGCGGAGGACGTCGCCGATGACAAGGTTGCCTCGGATGACTCCACCATCTCCAACCTGCGCCTGCTGGACCCGGACATTCTGGCGCCGACGTTTACTCAGATGCAGCAGCTGAAGAACTTCTACGGCTTCCCAGAGACGCTGGCGATGGATCGCTATGAAATCGATGGCGAACTCCGTGACTTCGTGGTCGCAGCCCGCGAGCTGGACCCGAACGAGCTGCAGGAGAACCAGCAGAACTGGATTAACCGTCACACCGTGTATACCCACGGCAATGGTTTCATTGCGGCGCAGGCCAACACAGTCGATGAGGTAGCTCGTGATGCCGGTTCGGCCCGTGGTGGTTTCCCCATCTTCACGGTGGCGGACCTGCAGACCCAGGCGGGCAAGGACGCCGAGGGTGAGGGCGAAACCCAGAATGCTGAAGAATCCCTCGGTATCAAGGTGGACCAGCCGCGAACCTACTTCGGCCCGGTGATCGCTAGCGCCCAGGATGGGATGGACTACGCCATCGTGGGCAAGACGGGTGATGAGTCCGTCGAATACGACACCGATACCTCCACCTACACCTATGACGGCAAGGGTGGCGTCGACATCGGCAACATTGTTGACCGCACTGCCTTTGCGCTGAAGTACCAGGAACTCAACTTCCTGCTCTCGGACCGCGTGGGGCCGGAGTCCAAGCTGCTCTATGACCGCGACCCGCGCGAGCGCGTGGAGAAGGTTGCTCCCTGGCTGACGACGGATTCCTCCACCTACCCGGCGGTCATCGATGGCCGCATCAAGTGGATTGTCGATGGCTACACCACCTTGGATTCCCTGCCGTATTCGCAGCGCACCTCCCTGACGGAGACCACCCAGGACGCACAGAACCCGACGGGCACGACGCAGCGCTTGGTTAACGACCAGGTGGGCTATATCCGTAACTCGGTGAAGGCGACTGTCGACGCTTACGATGGCACCGTCGACCTCTATGAGTTCGACACCGAAGACCCCGTGCTTAAGGCCTGGGAGGGTGTCTTCCCGGGCGTCGTCAAGCCCGAGTCGGAGATCTCCGACGAGCTTCGTCAGCACATGCGTTACCCGGAGGACATGTTCAAGGTGCAGCGCAACCTGCTGGCCAAGTACCACGTAGATGACCCGGGCGTCTTCTTCAACAACGACGCGTTCTGGTCCGTGCCGGAGGATCCGACCGCTGGTGAATCCCAGGGGCTGAACCAGCCGCCGTACTACGTGCTGGCTTCCGACCCGGAGACCAACAAGCCGAGCTTCCAACTCATCACCTCCTACCGCGGTCTGAACCGTCAGTTCCTCTCTGCACACATGGCGGTGTCTTCTGATCCGGAGACCTACGGTGATATCACCGTGCGCGTGCTGCCGACGAATACCCAGACCCAAGGCCCCAAGCAGGCGCAGGACGCCATGATGTCTTCTGATCAGGTGGCTCGTGACCGCACACTGTGGCAGGGCTCGAATGACCTGAAGAACGGTAACCTGCTGGCCCTGCCGGTGGGTGGGGGAGAGATCCTCTACTTGGAGCCGATCTACTCGCAGCGCAAGGGCCAGGAGTCTGCGTTCCCGAAGCTGTTGCGCGTGCTGGTGTCCTACAAGGGGCGCGTGGGCTATGCGCCGACGATTGGTGAGGCCCTAGAGCAGGTCGGCATCGACCCGAAGGCCGCCCAGGACATCACCGAAATTGAGGGTGACTCCGGTAAGCAGACGGAGAAGGATGACGAGGAGGCCAATGCCGCCGATAAGAAGGACGAAGAGAAGGACTCTGAGTCTTCCGCACCGGCATCCGCTCCGAAGGCATCTGACGAGGGTGAGGCTATCGACGCCATCAACAAGGCTCTCGATGGTGTAGACAAGGCCAAGAACGGCTCCTTTGAGGAGTATGGCAAGGCCCTGGACGAGCTCGATAAGGCAGTGGAGGACTACCGCTCCCTGCAGTCTCAGTAAGTCCGGATAGGTGCCGGCGAAAACTCGGCGCCTCACCTATGAAATGGCGCCTGCCCAGGGGATTTGGGTAGGCGCCAAGGTGTCTGTATAGTTACATCCGTCGCTAGCACACGGGACAGTGTGCAGAGCGCTTGATGTTTGGAAGTACATCTCGACGCGGGGTGGAGCAGCTCGGTAGCTCGCTGGGCTCATAACCCAGAGGTCGTAGGTTCGAATCCTGCCCCCGCTACCAACTTCCAAGCCCCTACCAGGAGAAACACTGGTAGGGGCTTTAGTTATTTCTCTTAAGGCGCACGTCCTGGGACTCAAATCGGGACTTTAGCGATGGCATTTTGTCACTTAAGCCGGTTTGGAAGTGATGGGGTTAAGTGACAATTTTCGATTTTGTGACCTTGGATGACTGTGTCGTTTTGAGGAGTCGTCTGCACGGATTTCAGAAGTCCTCTGTACTATCGCCATCCACTCCGGAGAGGCCGCGGACGTTCGTCCACTTCATCTGGAACGCGATTCGACAGAGCGCATTCAATACGATGGTCTTTTTCTCCCTGCGAAGGATGGGGGCAGTTTAGGGTGCCAGGGTGTTGACCAGATCGAGGAATTCCTCAGCGTAGGCAATTTGCTTGCGTAGCTTTTCGTAGCGGGTGCGCGTCTCCTCACGAATGTCGGCAAGGGTGGCCTTGGCATTACTCCGTGCCTGCTGTGCGGTATCACTTTCCTGCCCGCCATCTGAACTATGAAGAATCTCCGCAGCTTCCAGGAATTCCCGCATCTGATCCAGAGTAAACCCCAGCGGTTTCATCCGTCGCACCAGCAAAACACGACGTACATCAGCCTCACTATAAAGCCTGAACCCACCAGGGCTACGCCCCGATGGGGTAATCAGGCCGACGTTGTCATAATAACGCAAGGTGGGAATCGACAACCCCGTCTGGTCAACGACCTCGCCGATCTTGAAATTACTGTTTTGCATTGCCTGTTCTCCTTCACGGTGATGTTGCCCACGGGTTCCTGTGCCTGGGTTGGCGGTTGAGTAAAACTCCCGCTACCATGACCACCATCACCAAACCTAAAGTTACTAGAGGGTTGGATTCCTTTCGGGCGTTCGCCCAGTTACCTATCCCCTCAAAGATTGGACATCTATGACTGAAACTAGCACGGCGGCCCCCCGCCCCCTCCTGAGTCCAGACGGCGCTGATGCCCCTACCGGGATCATCGCATCCTTCCGTTACGCATTTTCTTCCCCCGCCCGTATCCGTATAGAGATTCTGGCCGGACTGGCGGTATCCCTGGCACTGATCCCTGAGGCCATTGCCTTTTCCATCCTTGCCGGTGTTGACCCAGCCATGGGTCTGTTTTCCTCGGTAGTCATGGCCATTGCGATCGCCTTTACCGGTGGCCGCCCGGCAATGATCACCGGCGCCACCGGGGCTATTGCCCTAGTCATTGCTCCTGTGGCGCGTGGTTACGGGATGGATTATTTCATCGCCACCGTCCTGTTGGGCGGTGTCCTACAAATCGTGCTCGGCGCCCTCGGTGTGGCGAAACTTCAGCGTTTTATCCCCCGATCGGTGATGCTGGGTTTCGTCAATGCACTGGGCATTATGATTTTCACCGCCCAACTCGAACACCTCATTGATGTGCCTTGGATAGTCTACCCACTCGTCGGCTTGGGTGTGGTGATCATGATTTTCTTCCCCAAGCTCACCAGTGTGATCCCCGCCCCGCTGGTCACGATTATCGTGCTCACCGGTTTGGTCATTGCCGCCGGTTTGACTGTCCCGACGGTCTCGGACATGGGCAAGATGCCGGAGACCTTACCGTCCCTGTTTATTCCGAACGTGCCGTGGACGTTGGAGACCCTGCAGATCATCGCGCCTTATGCCCTGGCCATGGCCGTGGTCGGTCTCATGGAATCGTTGATGACCGCCAAGCTCGTCGATGACATCACCGACACTCATTCCGATAAAACTCGTGAATCCTGGGGACAGGGGGTGGCTAATATTGCCTCCGGTCTCTTCGGCGGCATGGGTGGCTGCGCGATGATCGGTCAAACCATGATCAACGTCCGCGAATCCGGGGCACGTACCCGCCTATCCACCCTGTTAGCCGGTGTGTTCCTGCTGGTCCTGGTCCTGGCACTGGGCGACATCGTTGGCATGATCCCGATGGCTGCGCTGGTGGCAATCATGATCATGGTCTCGGTCGGCACCATCGACTGGCACTCGGTGCATCCACGCACCCTTAAACTCATGCCGGTCTCTGAGACCATTGTTATGGCCGTGACGATTATTGCCACCCTAGCCACCAGCAACCTGGCCATTGGTGTGGTGTTGGGTGTGGTCACCGCGATGATCATGTTCGCCCGTCGGATGGCACATATCGCTTCCATTGAAAAGGTCTCCGAGATCGACGGCGACGGCGATGGCGAGATTGATACTCGTACCTACCGGGTGCATGGCCAGTTGTTTTGGGCATCAAGCAATGACCTGGTTTATCGCTTTGATTACACCGATTCTGCCCGTCATATCACTATTGATCTCACTGAGGCGGAGATCTGGGATGCCTCCACGGTCGCGACCTTTGACGCGATTACGCAGAAGTTCCAGGACAGAGGCAAAACCGTGTCCATTATCGGGCTCGACGGTCCCAGTCAGGACCGGCTGAACCGCCTGTCTGGCCGGCTTGGCACCGGCCACTAACATCCCCCGACTCGAGCACATCGACTTGGCGCCCCAACTTATAACCGGGGCGCCAGTTTATTGGTGCTGTTGCAAAGTTGGGGCATAGGAAGAGCATAAAAGAAGCGTAGCGGTTAACCGCTACGCTGTGTTGTGGGGATTTTTACTTTTTACGGTGCACGTGTTCTAGTTAGTGGTTCGTTTCTTTCCTCGGGTGATTGCGACGGTATTCCTCGACTAAGTGAGCAATACCCGGCGCGGCCTGGGACAACATCCAGGTCATAAGCGCTATAAGAACCCCTATGACGATAAGTGTTAACGCCAACCAGCCCAGTGTTGGGCCGATGCCGTTGGCCTCCTGGACGTGACCCCACAAGGCAGACACGCCGTCGGGTATGCCGAGCATACTTAGCAGCCCGTTCCCCAAGGCTCCGACAGCAACGAGTGCGATAGCAACGAAGAGAACACTGGCTGCAATCCACGAGGCAGACATGCAGGCCTTAATAAAGTTCGTGTTCGACTTTTCCATGTCGTCGTTGTACTTTTTGCGCTCTGCACGTATCTTCTCCAGCAGCTTTTCGTTGGACTCCTTCTCCTGGAGCAGGGCGCTGCGAGCCTTCTTAGATGCTTCTGCTGCCTTGTGCAGGCTTTCGGACTCTTTCGACATTGCCTCAGATACAGCTACTTCTACCAGCGGTTCCAGGCTCGAAGTCATCTGAGCGTTCAGGCTCTGGGCTACTGCTTGGCTGGAATCCTTGTCGAGATGGATGGGGCTTTCGGCTGCTTTGAGTACCAGCTGTTGCATCCTTGTCAGACGCGACATCTGCTCGCTTATCTCGATTAGGTACCCTTTTACCCCCTCCAGGCCGTTGGGCAGATCCTCGATGTTCCTTATCAGCCCGGTGATCATCTGCTGCACTTCCATCATCGTTACTTGGAAGTGACTGCTGCTCACGTAGTTCTTGTTTGCGGCGAGATTGCTTTTTACGTTCCTTAATTCGCTTTCCGCTTGCGTCAACCTCGTCGAGAAGTCGCTGGGCAGAGAACTGAGAATGTCCCCTGTATTCTCCGGCAGACTCTTCAGTTTCTCCTGCAGCGTCTTGATAGCCTTCTCCGCCTTGTCCAGGCGTGGGCTGAGAACCTTCAAGACGCTGTCCATCTTGCCTTTCGCCGCTGCTTGGGCTAGCTTCGTCATCTCGGTCACTGACACCATGATTGAATACCTCCTGGTTGTTATAGTTTTCTTCCTCCTCGTCATCGAGAAGGCTGGAGCCGTATTTCGCCTCCAGGTCGTCATCGGTTGAATTGGCTTGAAGTGCTGCAAGCTGCCGCGCAAGAAGGGCTGATTGGGCCTCGTTAACGCGTTCGGTCACACCCTCTAGCGAGTAGCTGCGGCCCAATTTTGAGCCAGCTTTAGCTGCTTTACGCTTTCGAGTACGTCCGGCCTTCGTGGTGTTCGTGAAGTAGGCATCCTCGCCGTCGTCGTCGACCAGGGCCACGGTTAGCGACTCACCCTCGGTTTTTGAGTTGGGCTGCACTTTTAGAGACAGGTTGTATTTGCCAGCAATCTCTACTGCCTTCGCCAGTGGGTCGTCAGCATCTGCCACCTGTTTATCCGCGCACAGCTCATCCATGCGCTTGCGGGCAAAATCAGCCCACGTGGCTGCGGTCAGCTCATCCACGCCCAGGCCCGTCGAGTCTGTGGACTTGCCCTCCTTGCGTGCCCTGCGCTCAGCAGGAAGCAGCGATATTTCCGGCTCTCGCTCCAGGACACGCATCCCCAAATCGCGCATCAGCTCGTCGTTGATATTGCGCAGCTTGTACCAGTTGCGCATATCCCGAGGTGCAGCCTTCTTTGTCTGCGTATCGTGGTTGGCAAAGACGATATGGTTGTGGACACAGCCGCTTTTACTGTCGGTGTGCGTAGCCACGGTAAACGGAACTCCCGTGCCCTGCGTCAGCCGCATCGCCAGCTCTGAGCCAGCCGCATTAGCCCGAGCTACATCGGCCGGGTTATCCTTATCCAGCTCGTCTTTAGCCCACGATTGGATATAAATAATTGCTTCGTCAGTGCGCTGAGCCGGAGCATATCGCTCCATTTCTTCCACACTGGCTTCCATGAAGTCCACACCCGACCAACGGCCAGCCGTAGCCTCCGGAGAAAACGATTCAGCGTTAGGTTGAACCGTGCATAAAGCATCGGCTCGCACCTCACCCTTGCGGGCATTGTCTGCCGTCGCAAAACATGACAACGTGGTCGCGCTGGCACTACTACAAGCGGGGACGGGACTTCGCATCTCAGAGGCGCTGGCGGCGACGAGACAATCTGTAAAAGTCGCTAATGGGCAAATCGCGATCAGCATTACATCTGATCAATCCAAAACGCACAGAGGCCGTTCTATCCCGTTCCTGGACAAGCGTGTCGAAAAGTTTTGGTTAAACCGGCTCGACGGACTAGGAACGACCGACCCACTGATCCCTTCGCCAGGAGACAAGCAGGCGCACTGGCGCACCGACAACGCCGTGAAAGCGTCAGCGGCTCTGTTTAAAGATGTCGGCGCGCAGGTCCAGGACGACCACATCGCTTTAATGAGATCCCATGACTGGCGCACGGTGCTCAATAACCGGGCCATCGCGCGAGGGGTGCCCGCCCAGGTGCGTGCAGCCTACTTCGGGCATGACGTCGACGTGAACGCGCGCAACTACACGGATTGGACTGATGTCGACGCTATGCGGGGAGCCTTGAATCTCGGTGAAGAAAGTGGGACTCAAAACGGGACTTAAGAGTCGGTAATCCGCGGTAAGGCGCAGTAAGGCCCAGTATGCTTATACCTCTCTAATCAGCAGGTAAAAGGGTAATAACTGCAGGTGGCTCGAACTTGAGGGTGAGAACCCAGAGGTCGTCGGTTCGAATCCGGCCCCCGCTACCAACTTCCGGAACCCCACCAGTCAACATGGCTGGTGGGGCTTCTTCGTTTTCGACTAGCGCCCAGATTTGCGGGCTTAAGGGACATTTCGTGTGGATTTGCGGCGTGTCGCACTAAGGGACATTTCGTGTGGATTTAGGAGCGTCCGGCCCAGCCTTTTCTTATGCCTAAGCTGGGGTTCCATTCGCTGTCGATGTGGATGTCGTATGTGGCTGGTCGCCCGTCTGGGTGGCCGCGTCGTGTGAGTTCTTCTCTTGCCCAGGCTGCGCGTGCTGCTTTTTCTCCTTGGCGTCCGAAGTCTTGTTGCTTGGCTAACTCCAGTGGCGCTACAGGGTCTTCGGTGTGGGTGTAGAGCCACCAGTCCATGGTGATGCGCTGATGCTCATCGAACATGCCACGATGGTTTCCGGCTAAGTCTTTGAGTTGTTTGTTGATGCCGCCTTCCAGCAGGTTCGTGGTGGCTTTTAAGTCTTGCGTGACACCTTCAGGCGGGTCAAGGAAGGTAAATAATTGTCCGGCGTGGATGAGCTTTTCTAGCCGTTTTAGAGCCCTGCGGGCGTTGCGGTGGGTGTACCACCATTTCTGGTTGGGGCTGACCCATTTCGGTACTTGGCCTGCCGGTATAGCACTGCGGTAGGTTCGCTCTTTAAGCCAATCAGCAAAGGTAATGCGGGTGTGGTGGACTGCAGCTGTAAACCGCGCAGCATCTTCACGGTTGCGTACTTGGACAAGCATGTAGCCCAGTTTCCGGATTGCTTTATGCGCTGGGTGAATCGGGTTGCGGCTGATATCAGCAAAAGTGTTGCGCTGGACGTGAACTAGGCAGCGCTGAATGGCAACGTCGGGCCATTTAGTGCGCAGTGCCTTGAGCGCTCCGCCTGCCCCGTCGGTGGTGACGATGAGTGGTTGCGCGATTTTGTCGAGCAGTTTCAGGTACTCGTATGAGCTTTCACGCAGGCACCAATGCCAGGCGATGACGTGTGTATTGGTGCAGGCTACCAACAGGCATTTCTTGTGAAAGTAGGTGCCGTCGATAAAGACCTGATCGTAAACACGATAGGGGTCAGAAGAAGTGGGCACGGTGATAAACCACAGCAGCTTAAACCACCGGGTCAAAGTCCGCCTTGTTACCCCAAGGCGCTTGGCTAAATGGTCTGCAGATTCGCCGGAGAGAATCCAGTCAATAAAGATTTTGAAATGCCGAATCTCGCTGGCGTGTGCGCGGGTATTAATCGATGAAACGTTGCATTTAGGACATAGCCAGCGTTGGGTTCCTGCCGCGGTCTTGCCGTTCTTAACCAGTCCATGGCCGCACACGTCACACGACGGCCGATTCCTATTAGCCATAGGAATTGGCCTTACCGCACCAGCAGCAGTCCTCCTATCACAGACCTAGGACTATCCAGTGTTGATTTCACAGATCGGGCCGTTGGAACCGATCCAAAATCAAGATCACCGCATTATCCCAGGCTGCCCCAGGAATCCGTATCGGTTTATCCACACGAAATGTCCCTTAAGCCGATTTGCGTCTAGGAATCCTGTGGCAAGAGCTAAGTGGATAGAGTGGGGCACGTATAAATCGCAAGGTAATGGAGGATTGTCATGTCCGCTTCGGCTCTACGAGTATTGCTCCTTGGGTTTGGCGCAATCGGGCGTCAATTGGTGTCGCTCTTTGACCCATCGGAATTCGAAGTCAGTGCATTTGTTCGTGATGCTGCCCCGCACCGAGAACGCGGTGCCTTGGGAGTATCCCTTTACGATGACAACCTGCCCGAGCTCATCGAAGCTCACGACATCGTGGTTGAATGCGCGGGTGTTGCGGCGGCGAAAGAACACGGACCGGCGGTGATTACACGTGGCAAGGATCTGGTGTTGACTTCAGTAGGCGCTTTGGCCGATCCTGATGCGCGCCAAACACTGTTATCTGGGCCTGGAAAAGTGCATGTCACCTCTGGTGCGATCGGTGGATTCGATTTGTGGGCAGCGCTTGCAGAGTCGAATGCCGTGGACACCGTAAAGATTCGAACGACCAAGAAAGCCGAAGCTCTCATTCAAGGCTGGATGAATGATGAAGAGCGAGCGCAACTAGAAAACGCAACAGAACCGTTTCTACTTTTCAGCGGCAGGCCTAGTGATGCGATTGCTAAATTCCCTGGCAACGTCAATGTTTCCGTCGCCCTTGCCTGGGCGACTCGCGGCAGAGGCTCCAGCGATGACGAGTTGCTTGCGCGTTCACTTGAGCGCGTATCGGTTGAGCTCATTGCTTCTCCGAATCTGGCTGATACGCACCATCACATCGAGGTAACGGGCTCTGCCGGTGCGTTCTCTCTGGTGAGCGAATCTGCTCCTAGTCCCGTGAACCCCAAAACCTCCGCGATTACGGCGTTGTCGGTTGCACACACTTTAAGACACGCGATGGCTCCGCTTCAGTAGCGGCGACTAGGCGCGGGAACGGCGCGCTTCGATAAGCAGGGCAAGGTCAACCCGATAGTTGTGCTCCTCAGCGCCGAAATACTGACTATCCATATAGACAAGGAAGTCCAGCCAATATGCCTTGTCGGTGCTGCCTACCCAGTCGGACAGGCTAATTCGCGGGGGCAGGAAAAGCGTATACGTAATGTCGGGGTCTGCACCGACGCTAATTTCGACGGGTAATTGGGCCCAGTCGCTACTACTCAGCTGAGATTGAATCTCGGAATAGTAATTTGTGACATCTTTCGGGGTGGCTGCGGCTTCTGATCGGTCCCACGAGAAACACACGATGTCCAATTCCCCTTGTTCTGTGCGCCCTTTGTCGTCCGCGAACTTCTTGTGTTTCAAATAGGACATTTCGGATTCCCTTCGTGGAATAGATAGGTATCAGGTTTGCTTCGCCGCGCGCCCACCCTATGGGCTAGCTTCGACAGCTACGACACGACCGTCACCGTAAATAAGCCCCGAAATCTTTGCAGATTCGGGACACTATTTACCGTGAACGACGATCGACGTGAACGTGGTTAGCGGTTCAGGCTCCTGATGACAACAACCAGAGCGATGACGAGGCCGAAAAGGACCAGAAGGCCGAGCCCTACCAAGAGGAAGGGGAAGCCTTCGAGGAACGAGGAGTCGTCGTTGTCTTGGGCGCGGTTCTCGGTCTCCTTCTTTTCTGCAGGCGCTTCGGAAGACTTTTCGGTCTCGAGTTTGACCGGTGCAAAAGTTGGCTCTGGAACGGGATCGCCCATGGCGTCTGCCACGAGGTCATAAGTAAGCACCGGCAACTGGGTGTTTTCGTCGATTTCTTGCTCGGTCAGGAGCTGCTCGTAGTTAACAGCGATGTATTGCTCGCCGCCCTGCCACACTTTTTCGATTTCCGGAGTCCCAGAACCATCGATGTGCGAGCCTCCATAGCGGTTGGCAAAGAGGATCGGTGCTGGGTAACTGAAATCGATTGTGCCGTCTTTAATTACGACGACGCGGGAACCCTCCAGATCAATTTTTGCGCGTGCTTCGTTGTAGCCGGTAAGAACGAGGGAGTCACCCGGCCCATTGTTGTCAAAGTCATCGGCCTCTTCGACCATGGAGACCGTGCCGGCAACCTGTTGCCCGTGTTCGGCAGAGATGCGATAAAAGTGGGTTTCGCCAGGCACGATTTGCGCACGTACTGGCTGCTGTGGGGTGAGCTCAGCAGCGTTGGTAAACCACGTCCCGGGAGTAACCTCAGTGGCGTCGCCGGAAGCCGTGACATGGCCGGGTTCGGTCTTTTCCTCGGCCGGGTCCGGTTGTCCATCCATATTCGGCTCGCCAAAGCGGGTGATGGTCACTTCTACGCCGAGCTCCTCATCCTGCTTCCAATCACCTTTTCGCTCGATCGAGAAGGCAAGTTCATCGGAGTCGCAGCCCTCTTCACCGCCCGGGGTGCTGTACAAGGTTGCGGTCTGGTACTGGTTTACCCCCAGTTCATTGGCCGTCGCGGTGTCGAGCTTGCAGGATAGCTCGGCAGCATGAATTCCCAAGTAGAATGATCCACCTTTTCGGAAGTTGTTGATGCTTGGTTCTTGCGTCGAGTTTGCGCTAATAACGACGCGCTCGCCTTCAGCAATGGGGGTGGTGAAGAAAGTAGTGGATTCAGCTGAGTGCCCTTTACCCTCCGTCGGGAGAAGAGTGGTGGAGAAGGCCTCTACGTCACGGTCTACCTTGGCCGGGGAACCTTCGGTTTCGCCGCCTTCGATCTTCTCTAAGTCTGACTCGTAGGCGTTGAAGGTGCGGGGTGCTGCGCGGTTCAGTTCCTTGGCCAAGCTATCGGCGTCGGAGGCGTCGGCGTAGGTGCCGCCGGTGGCGTCGGCAATGCACTGCAGTTCCTGCTGTGCCTCGGGCTCAACGTTGAAGCCGACGGTATTGATGACTAGGTCGATGCCCTGCTCCTTCAGCTCTTTCGCCACATCACACACGGGTGGCGGGGTGCAGGTGGCAACGCCATCGGAGACCAAGATGATGCTGCGCTGGCCTTCCTCTGGTAGCTCAGCGGCGGCCTTGCGTAGGGACTCGCCGATGGGGGTGAATCCTCGTGGCTGCAAGCCATCCATATGGGCGATCATCTTCTCAGAGTTACCGGCCTCGGGTGGTGCGACCACGGTGATGTCCTGGCAACCGGCCGCCTCATCTTCGGGGGCTTCGCCGGTGTTGCCACCATAGGTGACAAGCCCCAGAGGAGCGTCGTCACCAGCCTCGGTGATGAAGGTGCGGGCAGCCTCTTTGGCGGCATCAATGCGGGTCTGCCCGCCGGCATCGTTGGTGATCATCGAGCCGGAGGAATCGAAAACCACCATGGTTGGAGCCATGTTGCTGGAAGTGGAGTTGGCCGATTCGGAAGGTTTGTCTTCCGCGGCGGCTAAGGGAAACAGCCCGGCTGCAGCTGCCGCGGCTAACACCGCGAGAATGGCCGCTAAGGCCACCGATAAGGAACGGAAAGTATGGTGAGGGAAAGTGTGCATGTGAGTTAAGTTACATGCCAAGTGGTTACCTCGCTAGGCGAGCGTGGAACCGAGGGGGAGTGCGCCCCATTGACACCCCGCTATTAGTCATCCAAAGCGTGCAGGTAGAAAAAGCGGATCAGCGCGCGCCGGGGAATATCGAGCAGCGGGCGCAGAAAGGCGAGGCGGGCGGGTTGGGAGGAGGCGTCGACAAGCAGGAGCGTGCGCCCATCCCGCAGGCGCTCCAGGGTAAAGGTTTCCTCGCCGCGCTCGATGTGGCCGGGGAGGGTGCCGTAGGTAAAGCCGCAGCGGCCCTCCTCGTGGAATACATCCACCACTCGGCAGCGAAACTCCCATGGGCCTAACCCGAGGGAGACCTCTGCGCCTTCTTCTACGATGGCGTGGCTGGGATTAACCCGAAAGAGGCCGCTGCGCTGGAGCCCCCAGCTAAAGAGCTTGTCGGCCGCGGTGTCAAAATCAGCGTCGATGACGCGGGACATGTGCAGCTGAGGGAAGCCTGCGGTGGAGGAGTAGGAGAGTGGTTCGGGCATCGCTTAAGCCCTGTCGCCTGCACGGCGAAGCCAGGCGCAGAGTTCCTTCTGTGCGCGGTCCACGCCGCCGGGGTAGCTTTCCTCAAGCTCGAGTTTGACGCTATCGAAAATGCGCTCTGAGATGAGCTCCGCGCGCTCTCTACTCAGTTGTCCTTGTAGTTCATCGAGCGGCACCTTGAGCTCCGTATAGGGGCTCGGGCGGAAGTACCACGACCGCATGTCCTCCGAATAAACGGCAATAGTTGTCTTCGTCATGTGCGATTCCAGCACAACGTTCCCAAACACCAGCGACGTCAGCTTCTTGGATTCCATGGCCGCGAGTGTAGACCGATGTGAACGCCTGCTGCTTTTAAGCGGGTTTAACCTGCGGTAACCGGTTGGATAGAGAGGTAGTTGGCATCGCCAGCGCACCCTTCGAAGCCGGAAATTCGGATGAAGGCGCTGGCGGTTTCGCCGGGCGGGTAGACGCGCAGGCCGTCGGCCGCCTGGGGCTGGCAGGAAGTTGGGTCGAGGACACCGATGTTGGTCATCTTCAGGCCCGCACGGGCAGAGTGCCCGGGCTCGAGCGTGACGTTTGCTGTTTCTTGGCCCGATTCACGCTCGGCGGCGGGGCCGAGCTGGGTGCCGTCGTCATTGGTGACGGCGGAGACGCCAGGAAAGCCTTGCAACGTACACGGTGCGGGGGAAGTGTTGGTGAACGTAATGTCAGCCAAGCGTGAGCCGGCGGCCCCCTGCTCGTTGGCAAGACTGATATCTAGCTGTTTCGTTGTGCAGGCGCTGTCGGCGGCAGTGGGGATTGCGCCTTGGGCGCTGTGCGCGTCTTCGCTTGTCTCGGGTGACTTCTGTTCGGCGGCCGCTGAATCTGCGTCGTGTGACTGCGGGTCTGCGGATGTTGAAGCCCCAGATTCGGCGCTGGCGGCTTGAGTGGTGGGGGAGACAGCGGAAAGCGTGGCGTCGGTGCTGTCATCGGTGGCGCAGCCGGCCAGTGCAAGGGCAAGGGAACCGGCCGCGAGAACGGGGAGTAGTCGCTGCGTAATCATGGTGTGGAGTCTAGGTCTTGGGAGCTTAGAGTTCTTGCAGGGCGGGGAATACCCTCTCCTTGAGTAATGGGGCGATAGTGACGTCTGGGGCAGCGGGATCGACCCAGGCTAGCTCTGCAATCTCCTTGTCAGGGTGGGCGACGGAAATCTCTTCTTCACAGACATAGACGTGAGCGTGGATCGTCTGAGGTGCGTCATTGGCCGCAGGCGAGACATAGGTGGCTAGGCGGCGCAACTTCGACATATCAACCGCGGCGCGAACAGCCTCGTGGGCGATGAGCTGGGCGGCGCGAGCTGGATTAATGGTCTCATCGATGGAGCCAAATGGCAGGACGAATTCTGGAGTATCGGTGGCGCGGATGACAAGAACGCGGCCATGGTTATCGCGCAGGATTACAGCGACTATCTCAGCAATGCCTGCAGGAGATGACGAAGAATTGGCAGTCTCAGACATGCCTCCATAGTAGGTCTGCGGAGGCGCGGCAGGCGGTGAAAGATAAGAGGGGGCACCCGAAAACTGTCAGTAGTGTAACGGCTTGGACACAGTCCCACACGTTAGAAAACGGCTACCCCAGTGCGCGTGTCATTATGGGGGAAGTCTTATAGACCAATACGAGAAGAAGTGAAAAGAGGAATTGCTCAATGAGAAAAATTCCGCACCTTAAGAAAGTCATTGTGGGCTCGGCTTTCGCAGGTGCGTTCTTCCTGGGTAACCCAATGGCGGGTGCTCAGGAGCTCCCCACCATCCCGGAGATTGATTCAGCAGGTTTTGTCGACCAGGTACGCACGGATCTGCAGTCCGTAGGTATTGAGACCAAGCCCGTGGACAAAGAGCTGACCGACGCCCTCGATACCGCCGTCAACGGTGCTGCTGCAGCGGCATCGAAGGATGTGAATCAGGCAGTCGAGGGAGCCGTGAACTCGCCTGCGGCGCAGCGCCTCGCGGAGCAAGCGAACCTGCAGACGCAACTGCCGGCCCCGTCCGAGCAGCAAGATTATGCCGGCGCTGATGCTATCACGGGTGAACCGCTGACGAACCCGACACCTATCGGACTGCTGGAGGAAGCCACGCAGCCGGAATTTGTACCCCAGGGCACGGATCCGAATTACGTGTGGAAGAACGACCTGTTCTCCAAGATTGCTGCTGGTAAACCGCACGCGGAGTACGTTCTGCATCGAGTCCCTGGTTCTTTCTACGATGCTCCCCAGATCCCCGAGGAATCCAACGTTGCGATGACCGAAGGGAAGTCTCTGTACGGCCCGGGAACTCCGCTGTACATCCGTGAGGACACCATGTGCACGCTGACGGCAGCCGGCACTGATGCCGAAGGCCGCAAGGTCGGTATTACAGCTGGTCACTGCGGAAATGTCGGCGACCCGGTGTCCTCGGCGGACTCCTGGCAGGTAGGCCCCACCGGCACCGTGGTGGCGAAGAACGCTAACCTGGACTATTCGCTCATCGAATTCGGCTCCCAGGCCGAGGTAACCCGCAGCTACAACGGTGTGAGCGCGCAGGCGATCGGTGGTACCACGCAGCCGGGCGATATTACCTGCAAGAGCGGTGTAGCTACTGGCCGCACCTGTGGCATGACTTTCCAGCACACTGAGCGCATCACGATTAACCAGGTGTGCGCGATGGTCGGGGACTCCGGCGCTCCGGTCTTCCGCGACGGCCGTATCGTCGGCTCGGTATCCCGTGGACTGGTCCCGGGTCTGCCGTCCTGCCGCACCCCGTGGCAGGGTGCGCTGCACAACCCGACGGTCGTGGCTAATACCGATGCCATCATCGCGGATCTCAACCGCCGCGAGGGCCCAGGTTCTGGATTCGTGCTTCCGGAGAACTAGAAGTACGTTTCTAACAAATTGGGCCCCAGATCTTTAAAGATCTGGGGCCCAATTTGATCGAAGTGACCTGTACGCGGCACGGTTCGCTGGCGTGCGACGTTGGGGCGCCGCGCAGAAGCTAGGACAAGGCGCTGAGGGCGGCGTCGTGAAGCTTGCCGTTGGAGGCCAGCGCTGAGCCGCCGTGGGGGCCGTCTTCGCCGCGGACGTTGGTGAAGCGGCCACCGGCCTCAGTCACAAGAAGCGCTGGGGCTGCTAGGTCCCAGAGGGAGACCTCGGGCTCGGCAGCGATGTCGACGGCACCTTCGGCCACCAGACAGTAATTCCAGAAGTCGCCGTAGCCGCGCAGGCGCCAGACCTTGTCCGTGAATGAGATGAAAGCGTCGCGGTTCGGCCGCCACCCAGACAAGGAGCTCATGGCCAGAGAAGCATCTTCCAGTTTGGAGACCTCGGAAACACGCAGGCGTTTCGGCTCCCCGCCGAAAACTCGGTAGGCGCCGCCGCCCTTGGCTGCGTACCAGCGGCGCCGCAGGGCAGGGGCGGAGACGACGGAGACGACCGGCTCGCCGTCTTCCAACAGCGCGATGAGGGTGGCCCAGACGGGGACGCCGCGCACGAAATTCTTCGTGCCGTCGATAGGGTCGATAACCCACTGGCGGCCCTCGAAGCAGGCCTCGCCACCAAACTCTTCACCCAGCACCTCATCGCGCGGGCGGGAGCGCTTGAGCGCCTCACGGATGGCCTTTTCGCATGCCAGGTCCGCGTCAGAGACCGGGGTCATGTCCGGCTTTTCCTTGACGGACAGGTCTGCAGCCTCAAAACGGTGCATCGTAATGGCGTCCGCATGGCCTGCCATCTCCAAGGCCAAGCCGAGGTCTTCTTTGAATTTACCCACGGAGCCATTCCTCCATCTGATCAACTACCTGTTTATTACCCGCGATACACCATTCCACACCGCCGGCTTTAACCTTGCGCGCCGCGCCGCCCGCGGCCAGCACCAGCGCCTGGCCGGGGAACCAATCCCAGTCCTTGACGGAGTGCTGCATCCACGCTCCCCACGTGCCATCCGCCACGCAGGAGAGATCCACGGAGCCCGCACCCAACATGCGCACGGTGGCGAAGTGCGGGGCTACTTTTTCCCAGGCGGACGCGATTGCGGGATCCGTCATGGACGTAGGGTGCAGGTACGTCGACAAGCACAGCTTGTCGGCGGGGCTGTCGGTGAGCTTGGTGACGTCCTTGCCGTCCAAGCTGGTGGGGAAGTCACGGCCGCCGAACCAGGTATAACCCATAGCGGGGCGGTGGACGGCGCCGAGGATGACCCCTTCAGCGTCGATAAGCGCGAGTGCAGAGCACCAATAGTCGGAGCCTGAGGCGAAGTTGTAGGTGCCGTCGACAGGGTCGATGACCCAGGTCCGGCCGGACTTCGACTCGCGGTTCGCACCCTCTTCGCCCACGATGCCGTCCTCGCCGCGCAGGGCTTCGAGTACACCGGCGACGAAACGCTCGGCGGCGAAGTCGGCGTCGGTGACGACATCGGAGACGGAGGTCTTTTGTTCTATGTCTACTCCCTGCTCGCGCAGGCGCCAGGCCAGGCGGCCTGCGTTATAAACAAGCGCTTGGGCAAGGTGGGCGTCAGTATCGTCCGCGTGGGCGACGATGAAGGTCTTGATGATGGCATCGATCATCTCGGTGAGGCTTGGCTGGTCACTCATGCCGCCTATTGTCGCGCTAAACGCGGCCGATGGCTAATCAGGGAGAAAGAATAAGTAGAGTAGGGGGCTATGCGTCCGGAACAAACAGCACGACTTGAGGAACTCAGCGCCACCTTGACCTCCATTGAAAAGGTGATGGACCCGGAGGCGGTGTCCGAGCGCGTGCGCGAACTCGAGGCCCAGGCGGGGGACCCGTCGCTGTGGGATGACCCTGATCATGCGCAGAAGGTGACCTCGGAGCTGTCGGCGCAGCAGGCAAAGCTACGCAAACTGAATTCCCTGCGCGGGCGCGTTGAGGATCTACCCGTGATGTCTGAGCTGGCGGAGGAGGAAGGCGACGAGGCCTCCCAGGAGCTCGTGGATACAGAGCTGGAAGAGCTCGGCGCGGCCATCGAGGCACTCGAGGTGACCACCATGTTGTCCGGTGAGTACGACGAGCGTGAGGCGGTGATCCACATACGCTCCGGAGCCGGTGGCGTGGATGCTGCGGACTGGGCGGAGATGCTCATGCGCATGTATACGCGCTGGGCGGAGAAAAACGGCCACAAGGTGGATGTTTATGACATTTCCTATGCCGAAGAAGCCGGTATTAAGTCCGCTACCTTCGTGGTGCATGGCGAATACATGTATGGCCAGCTTTCCGTAGAGCAGGGCGCGCACCGCTTGGTGCGTATTTCTCCTTTTGATAACCAAGCCCGCCGCCAAACCTCGTTCGCGGAGGTAGAGGTGTTGCCGGTGGTGGAGCAAACCGACTCCATCGAAGTGCCGGATTCGGAGGTGCGCGTGGATGTCTACCGCTCCTCGGGCCCGGGTGGTCAGTCGGTCAACACAACGGATTCGGCGGTGCGCTTGACGCACATCCCGACCGGCATCGTGGTGACCTGTCAGAACGAAAAGTCCCAGATCCAGAACAAGGCCTCTGCTATGCGCGTGCTGCAGGCGAAGCTGCTGGAGCGCAAGCGCCAAGAGGAGCGCGCGGAGCTCGATGCGCTGGGCGCCGGTGGCAATGCCTCCTGGGGCAACCAGATGCGTTCCTATGTGCTGCATCCGTACCAGATGGTCAAGGATCTGCGCACGAACTATGAGGTGGGGGATCCCTCCAAGGTCTTGGATGGTGATATCGATGGTTTCCTGGAGTCTGGGATCCGGTGGCGCATGGCGCAGCAGGAGTCCTAGGCTCGAGTAACAAATGTTGCTAATGTGGCTTAAGTGATCACTTTTGAGAATGTGTCCAAGGTCTATCCGACCTCCACAAGGCCCGCGCTGGACAACGTGTCCTTTGAGATTGAAGACGGAGAATTCGTCTTTCTCATCGGCCCGTCCGGCTCCGGCAAGTCGACCTTCCTCCAGCTCATGGTGCGCGAAACCAATGTCAGCTCGGGCGATATCTACTTCGGGGACTTCCACGTCAACGCGTTGAAGGGGCGCGAGGTCAACCGCCTGCGCCAATCCATCGGCTATGTCTTTCAAGACTTCCGGCTTCTGCCCAAGCTCAATGTCTACGACAATGTCGCCTTTGCCCTCGAGGTCATCGGCAAACGCAAGGCGCGGATTGCCAAGCAAGTCCCCGAGGTCCTCGACATGGTCGGCCTGGGTGCCAAGCAGCACCGCATGCCGCATGAACTCTCCGGCGGTGAGCAGCAGCGCGTGGCGATTGCGCGGGCCTTTGTTAACCGTCCCAAGTTGCTGCTTGCCGACGAGCCCACGGGCAACCTTGATCCCTCCACGGCTGCGGAGATCATGGCCTTGCTCACCAAGATCAACCGCCGCGGAACCACCGTGGTGATGTCGACGCACAATGCGCGCGCAGTTAACGAGGCCCGCCAGCGCGTCATTGAGCTGCACAACGGCACGCTGGTGCGCGATGAGAAGAACGCGATGTACGGGGAGGCGGTCTAGGTGAATCTGGGCTTTGTATTCAGGGAAGCTTTTAAAGGGCTAGGGCGTAACATCACCATGACTATCGCCATGGTGATCACCACGGCCATTTCGGTGGCGCTTGTGGTGGCTGGTGTGCTGGTTACCCAGATGACCAACGAAACCAAAAACATCTACCTCGAACGCGTCGAGGTCATGGTCCAGCTCAACGAGGATATTTCTGCCAACGATCCGCAGTGCAAGGACTCCGCCTGCGCCGGGCTGAAGAAGAAGCTAGAGGCGGATGAAGATATCGAGTCCGTCAGCTACCGCAACCGTGAGGATTCCTACGAGCGCTTTGTGGAACTGTTCAAGGAAACTGATCCAGTCATGGTTGAGGAAACCTCCCCGGATGCGCTGCCGGCGGCCTTCCATGTGCGGCTGAAGGATCCGACGGATACCGCGCCAATCGACGCCATCGCGTCCGACCCTGCCGTTAGCGACATCATCGACCAACAAGAGGAGGTCCGCAGCGCCGCAGGCAACCTCGACGCCATCCGGAATGCCACCTTCGTCTTAGCTGCTGTCATGGCGCTGGCCGCCATCATGCTGATCGCGAACATGGTGCAGATCGCCGCCTATCAGCGCCAGCGAGAGACCGCGATTATGCGCATCGTCGGTGCTTCGCGGTGGGTAACCCACGCCCCCTTCATCATGGAGGCGGTCCTCGGCGCCGTCGGTGGTGTCGTTCTCGCCGGGATAGGCGTCATCGTAGGAAAGAACACGGTGATCGATCCCGCGCTGAAGGACCTGTACCACAACCAGCTTCTGGCCCCGGTGACCGCAGGCGACGTGTGGACGGCTCTGCCTATCGTGGGGCTTGTGGCAATCCTGTGCGCTGCACTGACCGCGCAGGTGACCATGCGCGCCTACGTGCGGACATAGGCCAACAGGCCTGTTGTGGATTGTGCCTGGCAGTAGCGTAATATAGTTCGAACTATGGCGAAGAAGGCAAAGAAGAAAAAGGCGGCCGTCGACAATAACTCGACCTTGGCCACCAACCGACGTGCCCGCCACGACTACACCATCCTCGACACCCTGGAATGCGGCATGGTGCTCGTGGGCACCGAAATTAAGTCGATGCGCGAAGGCAAAATCTCCTTGGCAGATGCCTTCGCCACCATTGACGACGGCGAGGTCTATATCCGCAACCTCCACATCCCGGAGTATTCCCAAGGCTCGTGGACGAATCACTCGCCCAAGCGCACACGCAAGCTGCTGTTGCACCGCAGGGAGATTGACAAGCTCATGGGCCAGGTGCGCGACGGCAATAAGACGCTGATCCCGCTCAAGGTGTATCTGAAGGACGGCCGCGCCAAGTGCGAGCTCGGTTTGGCCAAGGGTAAGCAGGACTACGACAAGCGCGAAGCAATCAAGCGCCGCGATCAGGACCGCGACATCACTCGCGAGCTGGGCCGCCGCGTAAAGGGGATTAACGCCTAACCTGGAAGCCATGATTTATACGGCTAAGGTTCATGATGTTATTCGGGAAGGTGAGCAGCCGCGTGGGGTAGCGGTGCTCGTCGATAAGCTCTGGCCCCGTGGCGTGGCCAAGGAGCGTCTGTCCTATGACCACTGGTTCAAGGATGTGGCGCCTAGCCCGGGGTTGCGTAAGTGGTGGGGGCACGATGCTGACACCTTCGAGGAATTTGCCCGGCGCTACCGTGCGGAGCTCGACGAGAACGACGGCGAGGAGTTGGCGCGCTTGCGCCAACTAGCGGAGGATGGTGACGTCACCCTACTTTTCGCCGCCAAGGACCGCGAGGTCAACCACGCCACTGTTTTGAAGGCGTGGTTAGAGGAACGCTAGGAGAAAAGGCTCCAGATGGTGGCGCCCACGGCGATGAGACCCGTGATGACGACGAAGACGTTGCTGGGGCGGCCACGGAATTGCTTCAGAGCGTCGATGCGGTGGATGGCATACATCGGCAGCAGGTAGAGAATCGAAGCGATGAAGGGGCCGCCGATGGCCTCGATGAGACCCAGAATTGAAGGGTCGATGATGGCCACGATCCACGCACAGACAAAGATGATGCCGTGCATGATGGAGTTGAGCTGCTTTTCCGAGAGCTTCTCGGTGGCGCGCGGCGCGGCGCTGCGCAGCAGGAAATTGCCGCCCTCGGTAGCTCCCAGCACGTGGCCGAAGTAGGAGGAGATGATGGCGATCATCGCGATGATGGGGGAGAGGAAAGCCAAGACCGGAACGCCGGTGACGTTGGCCAGGTAGGACAGGACCGGCAGGTTCTGCTCGCGGGCCTCCGCGAGTCCGTCCGCGCCAAGCGTGAGGGTGCAAGACCACACGAAGAACATGGTGAATACGGTGAGCAGAATTGCGGTCAGGGCCAGTGCTCGCGAGGCGTTCTCCGAGCTCTTCTCGCGGCCGTGTGCAGCGACCATGGCCAAGGAGAACTGGGAAATCGCGGGGGAGTGGTTAAAGGAGAAGACCAGCACGGGGATGATGAGGGCGACAGCACCGACGACGCGCCAATCATTGTTGCCCACCTCCATGAAGGAGGCAATATCCCAGCGCGGGATAAGGTAGATGGACAGTGCGCCAAGGCAGAAGATCAGCGGGTAGACCAAGAACTGCGTTACGGCCAGCACCATGCGTTGACCGAAGGCGAAGACGATGGTCATGATGCCCACGAGGAGGAAAGCCAACAGCGGGCGTGAAATCGTGGGTCCATTTAATTGGTTGACGATGAAGCTGTTGACCGTATTGGTGATCGAAACGCCATAAATGAGGACGATGGGGAAGATGGCGCAGAAATAAATCACCGAAATGATGAAACCTGCGCTCTTGCCGAAATAGTCCGTGACCACTGCGGTGATGTCCTCGCCCTGGCGTGGTGACGCACAAATCATGCGGGCCAGACCGCGGTGGGAGAAGTATGTCATCGGCCCAATCAGAATCGTGGCCGCGAGGAGGGGCCAGAAGCCGAAACTGCCCGCGTTGATGGGGAGGAAAAGAATGCCGGCGCCTACGGCGGTGCCGAAGAGCGAGATGGCCCACTCGGTGTTGCTTGCTGGGCGTTTAGCGTCTTCCGGGGAACTGGTGGTTTCGGTATGTGTGCTCACTTTGCAGCCTTTAACAAAGTAGGAGTATCGGACTCACACACCTTAACAGCGTTTAAGTTGATGCTAATCACAAGGGGGTGCTTATGAAAGCTATGCCTCATGTGGCCTGGGGTGAAGCTTGCGGGAATAGGGGCAGGTGCAGTAGCGTTGAACAGACCGTAGGGCGCATAAAGATGCGTTCTGCGCAGCTTTCACAGCAATGTGTAAATGAGGGGTCGACTTGGTTTCGACTTCGTACATTGAGCCAGGGGAAGCGTGCCGGTGCAGGCTAGAGACCACCGTTAAGCGTCGTAGCAACCAATAAACGCAGAGAAGAACTCTCAGCGTGACTACGCCCTCGCTGCCTAATTACAGCGACGCGTGTCTGTCAGCCTAGGTTTGGTTCCTGACCTAGATCCTGGCATCGACTAAGGAACTTGCCTGACCGGTTTGTTGTTCGGCCGGTTGGGGACTTCTAGAGCAACTGGGCCCATCATCCGGAGCGAGTTTGCCCGAGCCGGAGGGCCGAGTAGAGATCCTGTGCAGACTGCGCACGGAGAAGCCCTGGCGAGGTGACGAAGGACCCGGGTTCAATTCCCGGCGGCTCCACCAAAACCCCAGTTAGAAAGCGTTCTAGCTGGGGTTTCTTCGTGTGTGAAGCCCCCGGCTTAAATGGGCGTGAAGCCGCCGGGAATTGAACCCGGGTCCCGGATGTTCGTCAGCGGCACTACGGCCTGCTTTAGGATGGCCGCATGTATTCCGAGCCTCTCCGCATTGCGGTCGTCTTGTTTGAGGGCTTTGAGCTTCTCGACGTCTTCGGGCCCGTCCAGCTGCTTCAAGCGGTGCCTGATGTCGCCGTTGTTTTCGCAGGACCGGATGGTGGGCCAGTTGCTAGCTCGCAGGGCGTGGAAGTGGTGCCGACAATGTCTTATGGGCAGATTGAGCCGGCCGACGCCCTTCTCATTCCCGGCGGCAAAGGAACCCGGCAGCTCGTGGGGGACGAATCTTTTCTGTCGTGGCTTCGTGAGGTGGGTGCACAAGCGCCTTGGGTCGCCTCCGTGTGCACGGGTTCTGCGGTCCTGGCGGCGGCTGGGCTCTTGGAGGGCTACACCGCGACGAGCAATAAGCGTGCCTATAGCTGGGCCACGTCCTTCGGGGGCGATGTGTCCTGGCAGCCGGAGGCGCGGTGGGTGCACGACCGCAATCGATGGACCTCCTCAGGTGTTGCGGCGGGCATGGATATGACGGTCGCGCTCATTGCGCACCTCGTATCAGACAGTGCTGCCATCAATGCTGCCAACTTTGCGGAATATGATGCGCACCGCGACAGTGAGTGGGATCCTTTCGCGCGGCTTTATGGGCTGGCGCCGGCGAGCGGTGACGAAGCTGAGCGTGGGGACGTAACGTTCGGGCAATCTGGTGACGCTCACGGTAGATAAGAGGCTAAAAACTGGCGATTTTTGGCCACTATTTACCGTGGGCGTAGTTGGGGAGAGCCTGTAGGTATGCGGAGGTGAGCGGGCGGCGAGAAAGCGGAGTCGGAGTAGGTCTGGCCGAACAAAATGTGATACGGAACAAAAATATTTGTTACCCAGGTTACATTCCCGTGGTAGCCTTTCTCCAACAGTGTGACGTGGAACACTGGGACTGACCCCTACGACAGGAGTACCCATGAACAGCCCATCCAATGCAGCGCCACAAGGCGGCGCTGGTACCACGGAGAAGTCGAAAGCAAATCCCGCCAAGGCTGAGCAAAAATCGAGTCAACAGTCCAGTGGGGGAATGCTGGATAAGTTCCTCAATGGTGTCGAGTACATCGGCAACAAGCTGCCGGAGCCCTTCACCATCTTCCTGATTCTTTTCCTGATCACAGGCGTTCTCTCCACCATCATGGCGAAGATGGGCGTCGAGATTAAGGTGCCCGGATCGGATGAGATCCAGCCGGTCAAAGGCTTGTTCACCGGTGAGGGGCTGACGTGGTTCACCACCACAATGGGTGAGAACTACATCAACTTCCCACCGCTGGTAACGGTGCTGCCCATCATGCTCGCAGTGGGAGTGGCAGAGCGCTCCGGAATGCTCTCAGCGCTTATCCGTAAGCTCTTCGGTTCTGCGAAACCGTGGCTGCTTCCGTACGCCGTCGGCGTTATCGGCGTGACCGCCTCCGTCATGGCGGATGCCGCCTTCGTCATCGTCCCGCCGCTGGCCGCCATGGTCTTCAAGGCTGCGGGCCGTCATCCGGTGGCGGGTCTGATCGGCGGCTTCGCCGCCGTGGGTGCTGGTTATTCGACTGCCTTGGTGCCAACTTCCCTGGATGCGCTCTTTGCCGGTATTACGACCGCGGTCATGGAGACCCTGCCGAATACTGAGTTCGCTCCGGTTAACGCCATGTCGAATTACTACTTTAACGTGGCTTCTTCCATCGTGCTCGGTGTGCTGGCCGGCTTCATCATCGACAAGGTGATCGAGCCGCGCATGTGGCAGCAGGAAGTCCCCACCGAGGAAGATATCGATCCTGAGGATGCCGCCGAGCGCGGTGACCGTGACGAGAACGGCGAGGAGCTCACCGCTGAGCTGCGCCCGGCCGAATCCAAGGGCCTCATCTGGTCCGGTGTGGCCACAGTCATCCTCACCGCCATCATTCTCTTCGCAGTTCTTCTGCCGGAATCGCCGTGGCGCAATGAAGAGGGCGGCTTCTTGCCCAAGTCCCCGCTGCTGAATTCCATCGTCTTCATCGTCTTCGCCTACTTCTTGGTCCTCGGCGTGGTCTACGGCAAGGTTGTCGGCACGGTCAAGGGAATCACCGATGTTGTGAACATGATGATCGGCGCGCTCAAGGACATGATGAGTTTCCTCATCTTGGCCTTCATCCTGGGCCAGTTCGTGGCGCTCTTCGCCTGGACCGGTATCGGTACCTTCACCGCAGTGAAGGGTGCGGCCTTCCTTGAATCCATCGGGCTTACCGGCTTCCCAGCTATTTTCGCCTTCATCGCGCTGGCGTCCTGCCTGAACCTGCTGATTATTTCCGGATCCTCGATGTGGACGCTCATGGCCGCGGTCTTCGTGCCCATGTTTGCGCTGCTGGGCTATGAGCCGGCGTTTATTCAGGGCGCATTCCGCGTGGGCGATTCCGCAACCCAGATCATCACCCCGCTGAACCCGTACATGATTGTCATGCTGGGCTTCCTCCAGCGCTATGAACGCGAGGCAGGCTTGGGAACGCTGATGTCGCGCCTCGTGCCCTTCGTAGTCCCATTCTTTACCGCGTGGGCGATCTTGCTGGCCATCTGGTTCTACGTAGATCTTCCGTTGGGACCGGGCAACAACGTCATGATTGGTTAAGCGCATGAATCAACGCAGCAATCCATCGACAGCGTATTTGGAAGCGATGGAGGAGGGCGTCGCCAAGCGCGTGGCGTCTGCAGCACCACCGGAAAAACAGGGAGAGGACTACCCAGGCCAAGCGAAGCTCTGGGATGCGGCGGCCGCACGGGCCGAAGCCCTGCGGCAGCAGGCCGCGCACATCGTCGCGGACCTGCACGCTCACCCTGAAACGGCCTTCGAAGAACATCGTTCCATGGCGGTGCTCGCGGACATCGTTGAAGAGCATGGCTTCTCCACGTGCCGCGGGGTCTACGGCGTGGAGACCACGTTTGAAGCTTCCTGGCAGAGTGCAGATTTCGACCCTGAACGGCATCCCACTGTGGCCATCCTGGCGGAATACGATGCCCTGCCTCAGATTGGGCACGCGTGCGGGCATAACGTCATCGCCGCAGCGGGCGTTACTGGATTCTTGGCGGCTACTGCCGTGTTGGACGACGCCCCTCCCGTGTCCGGTCGCATCCTCCTCCAGGGGACCCCAGCGGAGGAGGGGCATTCCGGCAAGGAATACATGATCCGCGGCGGCAGCCTCGAAGGGGTCGATGCCGCGGTGATGATCCATGGCTTTGGCTATGACATCGGTGCGCATGCCTGGGTGGGCCGCCGCATTCTGCGCGTTCGTTTTCGTGGTGTGGCCGCGCATGCGAGCTCCCAGCCTTTCATGGGGCGCAACGCCCTTGACGCTGCGAGCCTGGCCTACCAGGGGATTGGGCTTATGCGCCAGCAAATGCCGCCATCGGATCGCGTGCACGCGATCATGAGCGGTGGCGATCGCCCTTCGATCATCCCGAGCGAGGCAGAAATGACCATTTACGTGCGCTCGTTAGGGACGCGCACACTCATGGATCTGTCCGCCAGGGTGGAAGACATCGTCCGGGGCGCTGCACTCATGGCCGGTGTCGAAGTGGAAGTCGACTGGGATGAGCACCCGATGACCCTGCCCGTGCGCAATAATGCGGCGCTGGTGGATCGGTGGTCGGCCACGCAGGCGCGCCGCGGACGCACCGCGCTGCCCGCTGGGGCGGTGCCGGATGCAGTGGCCGCCTCGACTGACTTTGGCAATGTCTCTCATCTCGTGCCCGGCCTGCATCCAATGGTGAAGGTATCGCCAACCGACGTGGCCCTGCACACGGAGGACTTTGCGCGGTGGGCGGCTACTCCGCAAGCGGTGGATGCGGCCGTCGACTCCGCTGTGGGATTAGCGCAGGTAGCGCTAGATTTTCTGGCGGATAAGGAGTTCCGCCGGGCGGCGCAAGAGGACTCCGATAGGCAAGGGCCTGTGGCGGTGAGCGATCTGCTTGCAGAAAAGGGGGAGGGCGAAGCGTAAATATTTTATTCTAAAGGGCATGTCACGGGCTATCGTGCGGAGGTCTGCTACCCCCGTCATGAATTAGGAAACATGAGTGTTCTTGAAAGGTAAGCCTTACTTGAGTTAGGTTAGGCGCTGTCCTTATTTGCCAACTGTGGTTAGCCACACCTAATATGCAAGGAAGCTATGTTTAACCTTTCTCGCCGTGCCTCGCGCACGACCGCCGTCAAAGTTGCCGCCACTCTCTCGGTCGCAGCGCTTGCTCTCACCGGCTGCTCTTCCAGCCAGTCTGAGGAGACTGCTGAGCCGACCGAATCCGCGGCGGCAGGTGCTTCCACCATTACCTTGGAGGATAACTTCGAATCGAAGGAAGTTACCCTCCCAGTGGAGAACCCTGCGGTGACGGATAACCGCGCCTTTTCTGTCCTGGCGCAGTGGGATATTGACCTTGCTGCTGCACCGCTGAATCTGGTCCCGAAGTCCCTGCGTGATACCTACAACAAGGACACGGTCGAGGTTGACCTGGGCTCCCACAAGGATCCGGACCTCGAAAGCCTCGTAGCAGCGGACCCGGACGTCGTGTGGAACGGCCAGCGCTTCGAGCAGTACCAAGGGGATATTGAGGATCTGCTCGAGGATGTCCCGGTCGTTGATTTCGAACCGCGCGATGACGAAGACTTCTTCGACGAGCTCAAGCGCCACACTGAGGCCCTGGGCCAGGTTTTCGGCCACGAAGAAGATGCCGCGAAGCTCATTGAGGACTTCGACGCCGCTGCTGAGCGCGCTAAGAAGGCCTACAACCCAGAGCAGAAGGTCATGGCTGTGAACACCTCCGGCGGTGAAATCGGTTACATCGCTCCCGGTATCGGGCGCGTGTATGGCCCGGTCTTTGAGCTGCTTGGCCTGACCCCGGCCCTGGAAGTGTCCAACGCTTCCGATGACCACGAGGGTGACGATATCTCCGTTGAGGCCATTGCCGAGTCCAACCCGGATTGGATCCTCGTCATGGACCGTGACTCCGCTATCTCCAAGGAAGGTCAGGATGTCACGCCGGGCGAGAAGCTGGTCAAGGACAACGCGGCGCTCAAGAACGTTACCGCTGTGAAGGAAGGCAACGTTTACGTGGCGCCGAATGACACCTACATTGATGAGTCCATCATTACCTACACCGAGATCTTGAACGCGCTTGCCGACGCCTTCGAGAAGGCCAACGCCTAAACAACTCTCTCGGCAGCCAAGGAGGAGACTAAACCGTGACGGTGAAGAGCAGCGCTGCGGCAGAGCACTCAGCTGTCAGCCCGCGTAACTCCCGCGGACCTGTGCTGACCTGGAAGCTAGGCCTCGGCGTGCTCGGCGTCATCGCGCTGCTCCTCCTTTCCCTCATGGTGGGGGAGTACAGCATCCTCGATAATGAGGACGGCTGGTCCATGTTCTTCACCACCCGCGTGCCGCGCACCGTTGCGCTTGTCTTGGCGGGCGCCGCGATGGCGATGAGCGGTTTGGTCATGCAGCTGCTGACCCAAAACCGCTTCGTGGAACCCACGACAACGGGAACCACCGAGTGGGCAGGACTGGGACTGCTCTTTTCTCTTATCCTTTTCCCGCACTCATCCGTGCTGGTGAAGATGGTTATTTCGGTTTGCTTTGCCTTCGTGGGAACCATGGTTTTCTTCGCGTTTCTGCGTCGCGTAGCGCTGCGCTCCTCACTCATTGTGCCGATCATCGGCATTATGTTGGGTGCTGTCGTTAGCGCAGTGTCTTCCTACGTGGCGCTAGCGACGGATACCTTGCAACAGCTCGGAATCTGGTTCATGGGATCCTTTACCTCTGTCTATGAGGGTCAATACGAGGTCCTGTGGTTCGTGCTGCTGGTTTTGGTGGCTGTGTATTTCTATGCTGACAAACTCACCGTCGCTGGGCTGGGTGAGGATATCGCCACCAATATTGGGTTGAACTACCAGCGGATGATTCTGCTGGGAACCGGGCTCATCGCCGTGGCGACGGGCGTTGTTACCGTCGTCGTCGGCGCATTGCCGTTCCTCGGTCTTATCGTGCCCAACGTAGTGAGCATGCTGCGCGGCGATGACCTGCGCTCTAACCTCCCGTGGGTCTGCCTGCTCGGCATCGCCACGGTGACCTTGTGTGACCTCATTGGCCGCACTATTATCTCCCCGTTTGAGATGCCCGTATCAGTCATCTTGGGTGTTGTCGGTGCTATCGTATTCGTCGTCTTGATCGTGAGGTCGACCAAGTGAGTGTAAGTATCTCTATCCCTGCGACGAAGAATCCTGTGCAAACGTCACGTGCCCGGCGACACGTGGGTAGCTTCCAGTCTGCTGCTGCGGCACGAAAATACTGGATCATCCTCGCTGCCTTGATTGTTGCCGGTCTGGCCTTCGCCTTTGGGCTCTTGGCCTATGACAACCCCATGGAATTTGGCACCCGCAAATGGTGGCTGATTGCACGTCGCCGCGCTGATGCAGTGACGGCCATGGCGATCGTCGCCGTATGCCAGGCCGTGGCTACGGTGGCTTTCCATACGGTGACGAACAACCGGATTCTCACTCCTTCCATCATGGGGTTTGAGTCCTTGTACGTAGCAATTAATACAGCGACGATCTTTTTCCTTGGCGCCTCCGGCCTAACTCAGGCCCGCAACATGGGTACCTTCCTTGTGCAGCTTGTGCTCATGGTGGCCCTATCCCTCGTGCTGTACTCCTGGCTGCTGACCAGCCGCCGCAACAATATGCATGCGATGTTGCTGGTCGGCATCATTATCGGTGGGGGCTTGGGATCGCTCTCGACGTTTATGCAGCGCATGCTGACACCCAGTGAATTCGACGTGCTCACCGCGCGGCTCTTTGGTTCCGTAAACAACGCGGAGAGCGAGTACTATCCCATCGCCATACCGTTGGTTCTCGCGGTGACACTGCTGATGTACCTGAATTCCCGCCAGCTCAACGTGCTAGCCCTGGGCCGCGATGCTGCGACGAACCTTGGTGTTAACCACAAGGTCAATGCAATTTATACGCTGATGTTGGTCTCCATTCTTATGGCGACGAGCACCGCGCTTGTAGGACCCATGACCTTCCTTGGCTTCCTCGTGGCAACCTTGGCCTACCAGGCAGCGGAGACGTATGACCACCGCTTTTTGTTCCCAATGGCAATTGCCACGGCCTTTGCTGTTCTCACTGGCGCTTACTTCCTCATGCAGCACGTCTTCTATGCGCAGGGCGTGGTCTCCATCATTATCGAGCTAGTGGGCGGCAGCGTCTTCCTTCTGGTCATTCTGCGAAAGGGCAAGCTGTGATCAAACTTTCCAAAGTTTCCAAGTCCTACTCCGGTGAGACCAACATTGGCCCCATCGATCTGGAGATCCCCTCCGGTGGTATCACTGCGCTGATTGGGCCGAATGGTGCGGGCAAGTCCACGATGCTGACGATGATTGGCCGGCTTCTCGACGTCGACGAGGGCACCATCGAGGTCGCCGGTTACGACGTGTCCTCCACGAATTCGCAGGACTTGGCGAAGATTCTCTCCATCCTGCGCCAGGAGAATCACTTCATTACCAAGCTGACCGTACGCCAGCTGGTGAGCTTCGGCCGTTTCCCTTACTCGAAGGGGCGCCTGACCGTGGAAGATGAAGAGATAGTCTCGCGCTACATCGACTTCTTCCATTTGCGTGAATTGGAGAACCGCTATCTCGACGAGCTATCCGGTGGGCAGCGCCAGCGCGCATATGTGGCGATGGTGCTCTGCCAAGAGACGGATTACGTGCTTCTCGACGAACCCCTCAACAACCTCGACATCTCACACTCCGTGGAGATGATGAAGCATTTGCGGAAGGCCGCCAAGGAATTTGGCCGGACGATCATCATCGTTCTCCATGACATCAACTTTGCTGCTCGTTATGCCGACTATATTTGTGCGGCCAAGGATGGACGCATCGTTTCTTTCGGCAGTCCGGAGGAGATCATGCGCGATGAGATCCTTACGCCCATCTTCGAAACACCCATCACTGTTATCGATGGCCCGGATGGGCTGTTGGCCTGTTACCACTAGCTATTAACATTCAGGTGGACTGCCCGACAGCCAGGAAACCGCCCCAGGAAGAGTGCCAAAAAGTGCATCTGCCTGGGGATTTGTTGTTTGTTGGGGGTGTGCGTATATTTATCGAGGTCGCCGCGAGGTAGCCGGGAGGTTAACTGGTGGTAGATGTTCGGGCAATGGTTGTTCGGCGGGTTTGACTTTGGTTGAGCTTGTTGGGTAGTGTTGTTCGGGCCGCTGCAAGAGGGTTAACGTTTGGTTAATTTTTGTTGTGGTGTGCGGATGATGTTTGAGAACTCAATAGTGTGCCAATGTACTTTTTTGTTGGTTGATTTTATTTGTTCTGGCCGTGTTGTGCCGTATGTGTGGCACGGTTGGTGTATGCCGGATGGCGCTTTTCCTTTTAGCGGCGTCATTGTAAATAACATAAGTTGTTTGGGCGTATTGTTTAAAATCTTCTGACTGGGCCAGCCTCCTTGTATATCCCCGTCGGGTTGGGGGTTGGTTTTTGGATTTTTTCTTTATGTAATTTTTGGATAGCCAGTCCGTGTGGTGTGTTTGCATCATGCGGTGTGGTTTGTCTGTTTGTCTAGGTTTGGGCTTTTCACGGCCTTTTTGTGGAGAGTTTGATCCTGGCTCAGGACGAACGCTGGCGGCGTGCTTAACACATGCAAGTCGAACGGAAAGGCCAGTGCTTGCACTGGTACTCGAGTGGCGAACGGGTGAGTAACACGTGGGTGATCTGCCTTGCACTCTGGGATAAGCTTGGGAAACTGGGTCTAATACCGGATATGAACTGCCTTTAGTGTGGTGGTTGGAAAGTTTTTTCGGTGCAAGATGAGCTCGCGGCCTATCAGCTTGTTGGTGGGGTAATGGCCTACCAAGGCGTCGACGGGTAGCCGGCCTGAGAGGGTGTACGGCCACATTGGGACTGAGATACGGCCCAGACTCCTACGGGAGGCAGCAGTGGGGAATATTGCACAATGGGCGGAAGCCTGATGCAGCGACGCCGCGTGGGGGATGACGGCCTTCGGGTTGTAAACTCCTTTCGACAGGGACGAAGCGCAAGTGACGGTACCTGTATAAGAAGCACCGGCTAACTACGTGCCAGCAGCCGCGGTAATACGTAGGGTGCGAGCGTTGTCCGGAATTACTGGGCGTAAAGAGCTCGTAGGTGGTTTGTCGCGTCGTCTGTGAAATTCCGGGGCTTAACTTCGGGCGTGCAGGCGATACGGGCATAACTTGAGTGCTGTAGGGGAGACTGGAATTCCTGGTGTAGCGGTGAAATGCGCAGATATCAGGAGGAACACCGATGGCGAAGGCAGGTCTCTGGGCAGTTACTGACGCTGAGGAGCGAAAGCATGGGTAGCAAACAGGATTAGATACCCTGGTAGTCCATGCCGTAAACGGTGGGCGCTAGGTGTAGGGGGCTTCCACGTCTTCTGTGCCGTAGCTAACGCATTAAGCGCCCCGCCTGGGGAGTACGGCCGCAAGGCTAAAACTCAAAGGAATTGACGGGGGCCCGCACAAGCGGCGGAGCATGTGGATTAATTCGATGCAACGCGAAGAACCTTACCTGGGCTTGACATACACCAGATTGCTGCAGAGATGTAGTGTCCCTTGTGGTTGGTGTACAGGTGGTGCATGGTTGTCGTCAGCTCGTGTCGTGAGATGTTGGGTTAAGTCCCGCAACGAGCGCAACCCTTGTCTTATGTTGCCAGCATTTGGTTGGGGACTCATGAGAGACTGCCGGGGTTAACTCGGAGGAAGGTGGGGATGACGTCAAATCATCATGCCCCTTATGTCCAGGGCTTCACACATGCTACAATGGTCGGTACAACGCGCAGCGACACTGTGAGGTGGAGCGAATCGCTGAAAGCCGGCCTTAGTTCGGATTGGGGTCTGCAACTCGACCCCATGAAGTCGGAGTCGCTAGTAATCGCAGATCAGCAATGCTGCGGTGAATACGTTCCCGGGCCTTGTACACACCGCCCGTCACGTCATGAAAGTTGGTAACACCCGAAGCCAGTGGCCTAAACTTGTTAGGGAGCTGTCGAAGGTGGGATCGGCGATTGGGACGAAGTCGTAACAAGGTACCCGTACCGGAAGGTGCGGGTGGATCACCTCCTTTCTAAGGAGCTTTATTTGTGGCACCAGTTGGTGTCTTTAAGCATGTGAGTGTTTTCATGTGCGTGGTGGTTGAGTGAACGATTGTTTTGCTGCCACCGTTTGTTTAATCGGGTGGAGATACATCTTAACCAGAATGGTTGACTAACATTTTTTAAAAGTACGTGGTGCATTGTTGGGTGTCTGGGGCATTGTTCCCTGGTTGTTTAACCCACATGAGCTTGATGGTCAGAGTGCTTAATGTTCTGGTTGTTGGGCTGGTGTGGGGTGTTGTGTGAGAACTGTATAGTGGACGCGAGCATTAAACCATATGCTTGCTGCTGATACGTGCTTTGTGCGTGTGTTGGTGGTGGGTTGTGGTTTGTGTGATTTCTTTGTTCTTTTGTGTTTTGTGTGTTCACACCAACACTGTCTTCTGCTGCTTTTGTGGTGGTTGCCTTGTTGGTTGTGTGTTCGTTATTTAGGGCGCATGGTGGATGCCTTGGCATGCTGAGCCGATGAAGGACGTGTAAGGCTGCGTTAAGCCTCGGGGAGTTGTCAATAAAGCGTTGATCCGAGGATGTCCGAATGGGGAAACCTGGCACCTGTTATGGGGTGTTACCCTTCAGTGAATTCATAGCTGTTGTGGGGGTTTACGCGGGGAAGTGAAACATCTCAGTACCCGTAGGAGAAGAAAATAAAATATGATTCTGCTAGTAGTGGCGAACGAACGTGGATGAGGCTAAACCGTGTGCATGTGATACTTGGTAGGGGTTGTGTGTGCGGTGTTGTGGGCCCCAATGGAAGCCAGCTACCACTGGTTTGCTTGTGTGTTGTTGTTAGGTGAAGTGGTGTGGAAACGCCTACCGTAGAGGGTGATAGTCCCGTAGTTGAAGGCTGCAATGCATGGGTTGTTGGGTTGCCCGAGTAGCAGCGGGCTCGTGGAATCTGCTGTGAATCTGCCGGGACCACCCGGTAAGCCTAAATACTCAGTGTGACCGATAGTGTATGAGTACCGTGAGGGAATGGTGAAAAGTACCCCGGGAGGGGAGTGAAATAGTTCCTGAAACCATGTGCTTACAATCCGTCAGAGCACTTTTTGTTGTGTGATGGCGTGCCTTTTGAAGAATGAGCCTGCGAGTCAGCGGCATGTCGCGAGGTTAACCCGTGTGGGGTAGCCGTAGGGAAACCGAATCCTAATGGGGTGTTTTGAGTGGCGTGTCCTGGACCCGAAGCGGGGTGATCTACCCATGGCCAGTGTGAAGCAGTAGTAAGATGCTGTGGAGGCGCGAACCCACGTAGGTTGAAAACTGCGGGGATGAGCTGTGGGTAGGGGTGAAAGGCCAATCAAACTCCGTGATAGCTGGTTCTCCCCGAAATGCATTTAGGTGCAGCGTCGCATGTAGCTTGGTGGAGGTAGAGCTACTGGTTGGTTGAGCGGGACTACAATCTTAGCAATGTCAGCCAAACTCCGAATGCCATCAATTGTGTTGTGCGGCAGTGAGACTGTGGGGGATAAGCTTCATAGTCGAGAGGGAAACAGCCCAGATCGCCGGTTAAGGCCCCTAAGGGTGTGCTAAGTGGAAAAGGATGTGGGATCGCGAAGACAGCCAGGAGGTTGGCTTAGAAGCAGCCATCCTTGAAAGAGTGCGTAATAGCTCACTGGTCGAGTGGTCCTGCGCCGACAATGTAGTGGGGCTCAAGCACACCGCCGAAGCCGCGGCAAACTTTTTTGTTTGGGTAGGGGAGCGTCGTGCATGTGTTGAAGCGTTACCGTAAGGAGGCGTGGAGTGTGTGCGAGTGAGAATGCAGGCATGAGTAACGAATTGGAAGGTGAGAATCCTTCCCGCCGGATGACTAAGGGTTCCTGGGTCAAGTTCGTCTTCCCAGGGTGAGTCGGGACCTAAGGCGAGGCCGACAGGCGTAGTCGATGGATAACCAGTTGATATTCTGGTACCCGTATATCCGCGCCCATGATAAAGCACTGATACTAACCACCGCGGATACGGATTGTGCACTCTTTGAGTGTGTGGTTTGTTGATGTCGTGGGGCCTGATGTGTGGTTCAAGTGATGGGGTGACACAGTGTAGTAGCCATGCCGCTTAGTGGATTGTTGGTGTAAGCGTGTGAGGTGGTGTGTAGGTAAATCCGCGCACCGTTAAACCTGAGGCGTGATGCGTAGCCCAAGTGTGGGTGAAGTTGGTGATCTAGTACTGTCGAGAAAAGCCTCTAGCGATGTGGATGTATGGCCCGTACCCTAAACCGACACAGGTGGTCAGGTTGAAAATACTAAGGCGTTCGGGTGAACTGTGGTTAAGGAACTCGGCAAAATGCCCCCGTAACTTCGGGAGAAGGGGGACCACACGACTTAAGCACTCTTTGCGAGTGTGGTGGGTTGTGGGGTCGCAGAGAATAGAGGGAAGCGACTGTTTATCAAAAACACAGGTCCATGCGAAGACGTGAAGTTGATGTATATGGACTGACGCCTGCCCGGTGCTGGAAGGTTAAGAGGACCGGTTAGTAGTCTTTTGGCTGCGAAGCTGAGAATTTAAGCCCCAGTAAACGGCGGTGGTAACTATAACCATCCTAAGGTAGCGAAATTCCTTGTCGGGTAAGTTCCGACCTGCACGAATGGCGTAACGACTTCTCTGCTGTCTCAACCACAGGCCCGGTGAAATTGCACTACGAGTAAAGATGCTCGTTACGCGCGGCAGGACGAAAAGACCCCGGGACCTTCACTATAGCTTGGTATTGGTGTTCGGTTCGGTTTGTGTAGGATAGGTGGGAGACTATGAAGCGGCCACGCTAGTGGTTGTGGAGTCGTTGTTGAAATACCACTCTGATCGGATTGGATGTCTAACCTTGGCCCATGATCTGGGTTGGGGACAGTGCCTGGTGGGTAGTTTAACTGGGGCGGTTGCCTCCCAAAATGTAACGGAGGCGCCCAAAGGTTCCCTCAGCCTGGTTGGCAATCAGGTGGTGAGTGTAAGTGCACAAGGGAGCTTGACTGTGAGACAGACATGTCGAACAGGGACGAAAGTCGGGACTAGTGATCCGGCACCTACTTGTGGATGTGGTGTCGCTCAACGGATAAAAGGTACCCCGGGGATAACAGGCTGATCTTCCCCAAGAGTCCATATCGACGGGATGGTTTGGCACCTCGATGTCGGCTCGTCGCATCCTGGGGCTGGAGTAGGTCCCAAGGGTTGGGCTGTTCGCCCATTAAAGCGGCACGCGAGCTGGGTTCAGAACGTCGTGAGACAGTTCGGTCTCTATCCGCCGCGCGCGTTGAAACTTGAAGAAGGCTGTCCCTAGTACGAGAGGACCGGGACGGACGTACCTCTAGTGTGCCAGTTGTTCCGCCAGGAGCATCGCTGGTTGGCTACGTACGGAAGGGATAACCGCTGAAAGCATCTAAGCGGGAAGCCTGTTTTAAGATGAGGTTTCGTATTTGAGGTCCCCCACAGACGATGGGGTTGATAGGCCAGACCTGGACGCACCGCAAGGTGTGAAGGCTACTGGTACTAATAGACCAAAACAAACACACACACTCCTTTTCGAGTGTGGAAACAACAAACACAACAAAGACACAATTATTCACACTGTCGCTTGCGTCCACTACACAGTATCTGACACAACACACCCAACCAGGCACAAAGATGCCTCGAGTGTTTGTCGGTGGCCTATAGCAGCAGGGAAACGCCCGGACCCATTCCGAACCCGGAAGCTAAGCCTGCTAACGCTGATGGTACTGCAACCGGGAGGTTGTGGGAGAGTAAGAAACCGCCGACACCAAACAACAATAAACAACTCAATACAACAAAAAGGGACCGTTGAAGCACCACCGCTTCAACGGTCCCTTTTCACGGTTTCCGCCTCACTACCAACCAATAGCCGTGCTAGCGCCGAAGTCGGCTCTTAGCTCTTAGCGCCCAGAGCGGTATGACTTACCCCACCGCTGTTGGGCCGTCGTCCTCGCATGCGAATCCTACAATTGAAGTCGGGAGAACTTTATGGCAACGTCGTTTCGCCCATTCACGGTAAAGGAAAAGAAATATGATTGAATTTCTTTTATTCCTCTGGCCCTCAGTGCTCTATATTTTTTTCCGGCGAAAGTCACTTGGGGTGTCCCGTGCCCGGGCACATGTGGGGTTGCGATGGGGAAGCTGGCAAGCGGCAGGGTTAAGCCTCGTTTTGTTCCCTGTGCTGCTAGGAATTGGTTACCTTGGTATCGGACCTGACCCCTGTTAGGTAGACACCTGATATCCAGCCCTGTTGGGTTGGGAAGAAAGGTAATCTACCACCATGCCTAGGTACTCCGAACAGTTCAAACGTGATGCTGTGGCCCTCTACGAAAACAATGAGGACCTCTCACTTCACGCGGCTTCAGCAGAGCTAGGAATCAATCGTTCCTCACTTTATTCCTGGCTTAAGCAGTACGGCACCGGCAAGCGTGTCCGCACAAAAAGCATGCGCGACAAGGCACAGGCGACGACTGATTCTGAACGAATCCGTCAGCTAGAAAAAGAAGTCTCTAAGCTTCGTGAAGAACGCGATATCCTGCGTAAGGCCGCGAAATATTTTGCCGAAGAGACACGCTGGTAATCCGCTTCCAGTTTGTCTATGACCATCGAACCGAGTACTCGGTCAAGCGGATGTGCCACGTGTTAAAGCTCAATCGCTCCTCGTTCTACAAATGGGTCAACACCCGCGAAAAACGCAGGTTAAAGATGTGTTCGGATGCTCTTATTGGTGCACGAATCAAGAGCATCTTCGATGATGAGCACGGGCTTTATGGTGCTAAACGCATCGCTGCAAGCCTTAAAGCCGATACGGACTTTCCTCCGATCAATCACAAGAAGGTCGCACGCATTATGAAATCCATGGGGCTAAAAGGCTTTACCAAACAACGTCGATGTGTCACTACCAGGCGCAAGCCTGGTCATCGAGTCATGCCAGATTTAGTAGGCCGCAAATTCACCGCTGATAAGCCGAACCAGGTGTATGTAGGCGATATCACCTACCTGCCGTGTAAGGGAGGCAAGAACATGTACCTTGCCACAGTCATCGACGTCTACTCGCGCAAACTTGTCGGTCATGCGCTCGCCGATCACATGCGGGTATCGCTGGTTATCGAAGCTTTGTCCCATGCCAGCAAGGTTCGCGGAAGCCTTAAAGGGGTAATTTTCCATTCTGATCATGGCAGTGTGTACACCTCACAGGCTTTTCAAGACCACTGCACCCAACTTGGTGTTCGCCAATCCATGGGAGCAGTGGGAACGAGTGCCGATAATGCCCTGGCAGAATCGTTTAACGCCACTTTAAAGCGTGAAGTTCTGCGAGATAGGAAAGTTTTTGACAATCCCATCATCTGCCGCCAAGAAGTCTTCCGATGGTGCATGCGCTACAACACGCGCAGACGGCACTCCTGGTGCAACCTTCTAGCCCCCGATGACTTCGAAGCACTCACATCAGCTACACTGACCCAAGCAGCATAGCTAACCCCCGACGTGTCTACTTTCCGGGGGTCAGGCCCATCCGTCTCGTGCCGACAGCTAGTCTTACCCTCCCAGGTGTCGTTCTCGTCCAAGGGGTAAGTGGTGCCGCGATTCTTAGAGCCGTAGGCGAGGAGATTTTCTTCCGAGGATTCCTCGGCGGCTTGTTTCTTCGACGCTGGGGACTATGGGGTGGGAACACTCTTCAGGCCGCTCTTTTTCTCGTGCCTCACCTCGTGCTATTGAGTGTTGATGTGCATCTGTGGCCGATACTTCCCGTTCAGTTCCTCAGTGGCTGGATACTTGGCGCGGTGAGATATCGTTCGGGCAGCATCATTGAGTGCTCAATTCTACATGCTGCCGTTAATGTTGGGATTGGACTGCTGGCGGGTTAAGTGAAGGATTGCGTTCGTGTGCTCGGGGCGATTAATGGTCAACTCTGAGCACAAAGCTCTGTGCCGCAGGTCTATCTTTCGTCCGTTAGGCGTCGCACGGCCTCCCGGATGACCTCAGGGCGCTTGCAGAAAGCAAAGCGCACCTTGTACTTCCACGGCTCGGGATTGTCCGTGAAAGCGGCTAGCGGGATGGCGGCCACGCCCTTCGTTTCGGGCAGCTGCATGCAGAAATCAATGCCGCTTAAACCGGTAGAGGAGACATCGGCAACCACATAGTAAGTGCCGCCGGTGTCATGGACGTGGAATCCCAGTTGCTTGAGACCTTCTACAAGGATGCTGCGGCACTCTGCAAGTTCAGACACCATGCCGTCTAGCCAATCCTGTTCATAACGCAGGGCATGGGCCACGGCCGGCTGGAAGGGCGTGGTGGAGACGAAGGTGGTGAATTGCTTGGCTTTGATGACGCCGTCGAGAAGCTTAGGCTCTGCAATGGCCCAGCCGGTCTTCCACCCGGTGCAGTTGAAGGACTTGGCGGCAGAAGAAACTGTGACCGTGCGCGAAGCCATCCCCGGCAGGGATGCGATGCTGACGTGTTCGGTGCCGAAGGTGAGGTTTTCGTAGACTTCGTCGGCCAACACGAGGAGGTCCCTTTCCACGCAGAGCTCGGCGAGCTCGGTGAGTGCTTCTCGGGAGAAGACCGAGCCGGTCGGGTTGTGCGGGGTGTTGATGATGACCATGGCGGTCTTATCGGTCACGGCTGCACGCACCGCATCGACGTCGATATCCCAGCTATTGCCGGATTCCTTCAAGGGGACGGGGATGCGGGTGGCGTCGGCAAGCGCGATGGCAGCGGCATAGGCATCGTAGTAGGGCTCGAGGACAATGACCTCGTGGCCCGGTTCTACCAAGCCGAGCACCGTGGCGGTAATCGCTTCGGTAGCGCCGGCGGTGACCACGACGTGGTCCTGGGGTACGGAGTAGGTCTCCGCGATGGCGCTGAGCAGTTCCGAGACGCCGCGAAGGGGAGCGTATTGGTTGTTGCCGCCGGCGATGTTCTCCTGGGCAATCTCCAGCATGCGCTGTGGGCCGTCGCTATCGGGGAAACCCTGGCCTAGGTTCACCGCGTCATTCTCCACGGCGAGAGCGGTCATGGTGGCGAAGATGGTTTCGCCAAATTCTTGTAGTCTCTCAACAGTCATTTAGAGTACCAGTAGATCGTATTTCGTAGCTTTTACATCGGTTAGACGCTTGCGGGCGCGCTCGAGGCGCTGCCACTGATCTTCCGGAATGGACTTGCGGGCAATCGTCACGGTCTCCGCATCTGGGGTGCCCCAGGCAATCGGCATGGGGGTGATCTGCTGCCAATGTTCCTTGTCGTCGCTGCTGCGCTGGCCGGAGACCGCGGCCACCGGAACCTTGGTTCCCACGGTGCGCTTAATGCCCGGGATATTGGTGACCGTGCGCAGGCAGGCGCCCCAGCGCGGCGGAGCCTTCGGGTCCACGTTGGTATTCACCAGCGCCATGAGGACCATGTCGCGCTCGTTGACCTCTGCGACGACGGCGGGGGCTAACGGATAGGAATCATAAAGTTTCTGAGCCGAGCCGACCTTGCTTGAGGCCAAGACGCCGATGACGGCGCAAAAGATTCCGAAGAGCACCATGCCCAGCGCTAGCGTGATGCGCCAGACGGCCTCCATGCCGAAGTAGACGGCAATGCCGCCGATGATAAATAAGAGGCCCATGATGAGTCCGGAATTGCGCAGGCGCGCGGAATCACGCAGGAGCTCATTGTTCTTCTTGGCAAAGTCTTCGTTGACTTCAAACTTGAAAATCTTCATCAGCTCACAAGTCTACTTCGTCCACCAGCCGGTAGGCATAACCTTGCTCGGCCAAAAAGCGCTGGCGGTGCATGGCGTATTCCGCATCGATCGATTCACGCGCCACCAGGGTGTAGAAGGTGGCCTCCTGCCCATCCTTCTTCGGACGTAGCAGACGGCCCAAGCGCTGCGCTTCTTCCTGGCGGGAGCCAAAGGTACCGGAGACCTGGATGGCCAGGGCAGCTTCGGGAAGGTCGATGGAAAAATTCGCCACCTTGGACACCACCAGGGTGGGAAGTTCGCCCTCGCGGAACTGCTGAAAGAGCTTTTCGCGTTTGGCGGTGGAAGTCTTGCCGTCAATGACCGGTGCGTCTAGGTGCTCACCGAGCTCCTCCAACTGGTCCACGTAGGCGCCGATGATCAGCGCCTGCTGGCCTGCATGTTTCTTCAGCAGCTTGTCGACGGCCCGCAGCTTCGCGCTTGCCGACGCCGCAATCCGGTATCGCTCCCGCGCTTGTGCGGTGGCATAGAGCAGGCGCTCCTCCTGCGTCATGTCCACGCGCACCTCGACGCAGTCCGCGGTGGCGATATATCCGGCGGATTCCAGCTCCTTCCACGGCGCGTCATAACGCTTGGGTCCGATGAGAGAAAAGACATCGCCCTCGCGGCCGTCCTCGCGGATGAGCGTGGCGGTCAGCCCCAAGCGACGGCGCGATTGCAAGTCGGAGGTCATACGGAAAACGGGGGCGGGCAAGAGGTGGACTTCGTCGTAGATGATAAGGCCCCAGTCGTGGGAATCGAAGAGCTCGAGTGCGCGGTATTCGCCCTTGGTCTTGCGGGTGACCACTTGGTAGGTGGCGATGGTGATGGGCTTGATCTCTTTCTTCTCGCCTGAGTACTCACCAATTTCCTCCGGCGTCAGGCTGGTGCGGCGCAGTAGTTCATCGCGCCATTGGCGCCCGGCCACGGTGTTGGTCACGAGGATGAGCGTGGTGGCCTGTGCTTTGGCCATGGCGGCAGCACCCACGATGGTTTTGCCCGCGCCACACGGCAGGACCACGATGCCGGAGCCACCGGACCAAAAAGAATCGGCGGCATACTGCTGATAATCGCGCAGCTGCCAGTCCACCTCCTTTGTGCTCAGCGCGATGGGGTGGGATTCGCCGTCGACGTAACCGGCGCGGTCATCGGCGGGCCAGCTGGCTTTGAGCAGCTCCTGTTTCAGCCGCCCGCGCGCGGATGGCGGAACGGCGATGGTGTTGTCATCGATGCGCGGGCCCAGCAACTCGCTGACCTTCTTGGTGCGCGTGAGCTCCTCCAGGATGACGGGCTCGTCCGATTCGAGGATGAGACCGTGGGCCGGATGCGCCAGCAGGCGCACGCGGCCGTAGCTCGACATGGTCTCGGCGACGTCGATCAGCAGCGCCTGCGGCACCGGGAAGCGGGAGTAGTTCTCTAAAACGTCCACTACCTGCTCGGCATCGTGCCCGGCGGCACGCGCATTCCACAGGGCCAGAGGGGTGATGCGATAGGTGTGGATGTGCTCGGGCGCGCGCTCCAGCTCGGCGAAGGGCGCGAGTGCCGCGCGGGCCTCATTGGCCTGCGGGTGATCCACCTCGAGGAGGACAGTCTTGTCCGATTGGACGATGAGCGGTCCGGGCATGATGGGGCCTTTCTACTCTGGGCGTCAGGGAAAGATTTAATCCCTGTCGGCGAAGCGGACGGAGGAAATACGGTGAACCGGGAAACGCACGGGCTTGCCCGCGGTGCCTAGGGCATCAATGTAGCCGCCCTCAACGGAGAGTGGTGTCACGGTCACGGTGCGGATATCGCCGCTTTTATCGGCATAGGAAATCACGATATCGGCGTGGAAGCGCGCGGCGGCGCGGGCCAGAGTGAGCGGATCCGGTTCCTCCTCCTGGTGTGCGCTCGGGTCCTGCGCTGACTTCTGCAATGCCTGAAGCGCCTGCTCCACCGAGGCGGGGTCGCGCTTGCCGGGCTTCGTGCGGGGCGTGGGCAAAAGGTAGGGCTCGGGGGCGACGGTAAGTGAAGCGCCGGATTCATCCTCCGGGGTGGGGGATAGGCCCTTCGCTCGCAGCTTCTCCAGCAGCTCGCCCACGCGCAGCTGCGATACCGCGACGGTGGGCGCGAGCAGGCGCAGACCGGCAACGGATGCGACGGCAAGCTCCAGGAGCGCGGGGTCCTCGCTGCGCAGGTATGAGAGCGCCGGCCCGCTGCGGAGGGTGCCATGGCGCTTGGCGACGTCCCCGATGGCAAACTCCAACGCCTGCGGCACGCCCGTCGGGCAATGCTTGTCCAAGAAGCTCGTCATTTCCTGGGCGGTGAGGCCCTGGTCCATGCCGCGGCGGATGGTGGACTCGCTGATGCGATACACGCTGGCCAGGCCTGGGGATTCGAGGTCCGCCAGGGAGGCGAGGGTGCGGTGTGTGTCTGGCTCAAGGGGGCCGGGCACGAGGACGGTGAGATCTTGTTGGATGATGAATTCGCTGACGGTATCGGGGACGAGGCTGGCGGCCGCGGCGGAATCAGCCAGCACGCGGGTGGCTTTGCCCAGTGCAATGGCACCGATCCATTCGGCTTCGGCGCGCAGATTCTCAATGGTCAGCGTGCGCGTGTGGCTGGCAAAGAGAGGGGAGCGAAAGCGCAGATCCTCCCAGAACTCTTCGCTGTTCAGCGCGACTGCTGAGTGAGCGTAGACACCCAGGACGAAGCTACGGAAGCGCGGCAGGCGGCGCACTGCGCTGTCGTCTGCGAGCACCCGAGTATCGCTCCACGTGGCCCAGGGGGAGGTACGCCAGGCGTCGAGAAGAATGCGCCACTTCTCCCCGAGATCGGCCTCGAGCCAGTCCTGGGATCCGGTAGTGGGGGCGAGGAAATGGCCCTCTAAGCCATCCGGCTCGCCGCGGTGGAGAAGCCGGGCGTGGTGTCCTAGAGCAATAAGCCGCCCGACTTCTTCTTTATCCAAGTCGAGGTCCTTCGCCAACTGGTTGAGCGGGCGAACGCCCACCGAAGAATCCTTGAGCAGCGCGACCGGGTGGCTACCGAGCAACTCGATGAGCCTCTCCATGCCACGCACGGCCTCGAGGCCCGCCGCGGCACCGGCGTCGTCTGCCTTTGAATCCGGTTCCGGGGTGCCGGCGCGGCCTGAAGGAGTGGTGGGGATGGGCGGGGTGGCGTCCCCAACCAGTGCACGGGCAAGCGCGCGCGGCAGGCGTACCGAGTGGGCATTGATGCGCTCCAGGAAACCTTTGGCCAGCAGGCGCTTGGCGGGGTCGTCAGAGTTGATATCCGGCTCGGTGTCAGTGGTGTATCCCACGCCATCGCCCTTGGCCAAAGCGTCGAGGATGTGGCGCTCTTCTGGAGTGAGCGCTTCGATGTCTTGTGCGTCGAACTCGACTTGATTGCGCAGCGACCATCCGGTGGGAAGCGAGCCCATCACCGCGGTGACGATGCGTACCTGCGGGGCGTTGCCGAAGACGAGGCCGCGCTCCTTGAGCTGTTTCGTGATTGTGGGGTTGGTGTCTTCCACCATGTCGACCTCGCCGCCGCGTTGTGCGATGTCCTCCAAGGCGGCGAGCTGCTCGGCGTTGCTTGCCGCCAAGGCATCCGCGACGTGCATCGGAAGTGTCAGGCGCGAGGCCAGCGCGTCGAAGTCCTTCGGTGCGGGGGAGAGAACATCGCTGCGGTTACTCAGCAGGGCGCGTAAGTCTTCAGCGGGTAGTTGGCTGAGCCATTCGCGGTAGCTCTCGGTGACGTGGGCGCGGTTTGAGGGGGAGGTCATGATGGCCATCAAGTTTAGTAGGCGGGGGAGGGATGGGGCCCTCGTTGGGTGATTAAGTTACTTTTCGGCGCAGGGTTTGGAATAATAAGGAGCATGTCGAATGAGAACAAAGGCTTCGTATCCCCGGCTTGGCCGAAGAACAGCCCCCGCGAGCACGTCATTACTGAGATCACTGCACCGTTTGCTGGCGCATCCAGCCCGTATGGTGACGATCTGATTCTGCCGATGCCGGCAGAGAAGCTGAACTACGTACACCCGTACACCCGCATCAACCGCTAAGTTGGCGCGCAGAAATCTGCGCTTCACTTAGCGAATGTGCTGAGCCTGACTGGCCTGCTTTCAGCCCCTCCGAGAATGTTCTCCTCGGTGGGGCTATACGTGTTTGTAATGTACTTGCGCCTCAACTAGTCGGCACGGGAACTAGTCGGCACGGGCTTGGGCTTTAAAGCCGTCGAGCAGCGTATCGATGAGCTGGGCTTGTATACCTGATAGGTAGTCGGTGCTCACTGGCGTTCTGGGCAGCGGGCGGGTGATGAGACCGATGCCGATGTGAAGTTCGAGTGGGGTGAGGGACTCGGGGCAGAGGCCTGCTTGCCGCGCGAGTTCGATCATCGGTTGGTAGATCGATTTCAGTTCTGCTGTGCGATGGGCAGCGATCTTCTGCGCGTCATCGTCTGAGAACGCAGCAGTGTTCATTTCGGCTGCCGCAGCTTGAACAACGGCGGCGAAGTTAAGGCCGGCGATGCGATGAATGATATCGCGCCAGGTGCCTTCGGGGTCCTCGTCGAAGCCTTGCAGGTGGCTGTCCACCTCTTCCTTGATGTTCGCTACCTCCGCGCTGGTGATGGCAACGATGAGGGAGAGCCGCTCGGGGAAGTGGCGTGAGACCGTGGCGACGCCCACGCCAGCTTTCTTGGCGATTGAGCGCATGGATACGCCCGGTCCCTCGGTGATGAGCAGCTGCCTGGCTGCTGCGACGATGGCTTGCTTGCTTTCTGCTGCATCTTGTCTCACGGCTTGCATCATATCAAACGGAACACTATGCTCCACTTTGTAAGTGAAACATCCTGTTCCGTTTGGAGGCTATGTAATGTCAGCGGTGAAAAGTCGGGAAAGAAAGCAGCCATCGGTTGCTGTGAAATCGATAGCTGCCATCGTGGGGATCCCCATCGTTATCGGTCTCATGCTGTGGGCATTCTTGGCGCCCACCTTTGCATCCGGGCCAGCCGGAGTGCCGATTGCGGTCTCTGTACCGGAGCCCATGCTCGATGGCATCTCGCAGAAGATTGAGAGCGCGGCTGGGGATGAGGCCCCGGAGATCGTCGTGAAGCACGGCGAGGCGGAGGTGCGAGACGCGGTGCTACAGCGTGAGGCTGTTGGCGGCCTCGCTATCTCTCCTCAGGGCGCGAATGCTTTCACGGCCGCGGGAAATGGTGCTCCCTACGTTGCGATGGTTGACGGTCTTGCGAGCCAGCTCGAGGCTCAGGGGATGACCGTGGAGAAGCGGGAGCTGGCACCGACGACGAAGGAGGACCCGCAGGCAAGCGGCATTGCATTGCTTGGCCTTCCGCTAGCTTTTGGTGGCATTATTTCCGCTGTCATTGCCACCTTTGCATTCCGTGGTAAGAAGTGGATCAAGATGGGAGTGCTCGTTGGTATCGCGCTGGTGGGTGCGCTTATTGCTACGTGGATGCTGCACTCGGTTTATGGAACCCTCGGTGGCAGCTTCGCTGCCGAGTGGATGGCCATCGCAGCGGGTATCCTTGCGACTTCTGCGGTAACCGCCGGCCTCGCGGGAGTGATGGGGGCCGCGGGCATCGGAATCGGTGCTGTGGCGACCATCTTCCTGGCGAACCCGCTGTCGGGTCTGGCGACGGGACCATGGCTGCTTCCTGCCGGGTGGTCGACGCTGGGGCAGTGGATGCCCATCGGCGCGACGGGCCACTTGGTCCGTTCACTGTCCTTCTTTGATGGCAATGGTGCCGTCCATGCGTGGTGGGCACTGGGGCTGTGGATCGTTGTCGGTCTAGTGTTGCTGGCCTTCGATAGGTCGCGCGCTAAGGAAGACGTTGCCGTTGAGGAAAAGGTTTAAGCAAAACCAAAAGAGACTGGATGGAGGACACCATCCAGTCTCTTTTTATGTAGTTAGAGTTTTGCCTCGATGTGCCGTGCTTGCACGGCGCTGCGCGCTGCTTAGCGTGCAGCCAGAACCTGTGCCAGCGGGTCGATGACGTGGCGGTTTGCGGAGTAGAAGGCGTTGAAGTTGTGGCGGTTAGCCTTGTACTGCTCAGTGAAGGAAGCCGGGATGGTCAGACCGTACTGGGTAGCGGTGTTCTCGATGAGGGCGTAGAGAGCGTCGGAAGCCAGCTCATCGGTCGGCTGCTCGGCAGCCTCCTGGACAGCCTGCGGTGCCTCAGCCGGAGCCTGCGGTGCGGCCGGCGCCGGAGCGGCGTTGACGTTGCGCGGGGTCGGGGCAGAGTTCAGGCCCAGGCTAGCGGAGCAAGCCGGCCATGCGCCCCAGCCCTGCTGTGCCAAGGTGCGCTCAGCGACAGCAATCTGCTGCTCGCGGGTAGCCAGGTTAGCGGTCGGTGCGAACTCGCCGCCACCGAAGGCCTGCCAGGTCTGAGCGCTGAACTGCAGACCGCCGTGGTAGCCGTTGCCGGTGTTGATGGCCCAGTTGCCGCCGGACTCGCACTGTGCGAGGCGGTCCCAATCGGAATCCGGTGCAGCGGCTGCGTTCGGAGCCATGATGGCTGCGGCGGCGCCCACGGCAACGGTGGAAGCGGCAAACTTGGTTGCGATGGACTTGTTCTTAGCGGAGTGGCGTCCCATTAAAGTATTCCTTCTCTAGGTTGTTCTTGCTTTCTCGCGCCCAGATGATGCCCAGTCCGGCATGTAGTTTTGCAATTGATGTTCATGTTCATGCACATCATGTGTGGCCGCCGTGTGGAAGCCCGGACTGTGTCTGGGGCGAGACTTCCACGGCCGGCGGCCGAAGTGCCTGTGGGAAAGAGTAGCGGTTTATAACGAAACAGTCACGTTAAATGCTCTAAAACGGTAACGAAAGTATCGATTCTCTTATGTTTTCCCTGTTCGCGCCGTGAATGTTAGCTATATCACATATGTAACGGGTGTGGTTGCTGGGGTGATATCTGGCAAGGGGTTTTCTGCTGGGGTGGACCAGGGTTAAGCTATATCTCTTTATAAGTTCCACGGATAGTTTCTCCGCGCGGCCGCTTGAATTCTGATCACGCTTCGCCGCGCCTCCTCGTTCCAGAATTCCGGAGCCTATAGGTCTGCTACTTGGTAGCGCCTAAGCTTTGAAAGAGGAGAGACGGAAAGAAAGTGAGTGAAGAGCCATGCCTATCGGCAAAGTGAAGTGGTATGACGCGGACAAGGGCTTCGGCTTTGTCAGCAACCCCGGCGATGAAGACGTCTACGTTGGCCGCAATGTGCTGCCCAAGGGCGTTGATGAGCTGTTCCCAGGCCAGCGCATCGACTTCGACTTCGCTGCTGGCCGCCGCGGCCCGCAGGCGCTGCGCGTGAAGGTGCTGGATGCTCCGCGCCGCCGCACCCCGGCCCGCAAGCCGGAAGAGCTGGCGAGCATGCTTTCCGACGTCATGACGCTGCTCGAAACCCAGGTGCAACCTGTGCTGAGCCAGGGGCGCTACCCAGAGCGCAAGACCGGCCGTCAGGTGGCTGAGATTCTGCGCGCTATTGCCAAGGACTTGGATAGCTAAGCGCCTAGAGGCTTAGGTCTAAACCTACAAAAGGGTCTAAACCTGCAAAAGTGCCCTAGTTGCCAAAAGTTGGGCTGATTTTTCAATGATCAGTCCGAAGTTTGGCAACTAGGGCACTTTGTCGTTTGTGTAGGCGCGTGGGGCAGCGCGCGCCGCAGCGCTGCTACTTCTCAGCTGGAGCTTCGCCCGTGGCCTTGGACTCCTTGAGCTCCTCATCCGTCATGGTGGACAGGGACCACACCGTGTGCATTGGGGTCTCTTCGCCGTTGGTATCGCTGCCAATCATGAGCGTGGAAATCTCCACCACCTTTAGCTGGGGGCGCTCGCCGGTGGAGGCCTCAATCGGCGGCACGGAGCCGGGGATCTCTAGCAAGGTGGTTTCGTTGGCGCCGTGAGCGGTGCTGTCATTGGCGGCCGGGTCATCATAGATGGACAGCACGGACCACTCGTGGTTGTAGATAGCCTCGGGAATCTCCAACTTCAGCGTGTCATCGGGGCCCACCGTGAGGTTTGGCACCTCACCTTCCTCGCAGTCGGCGCCGGGCTCGCATGCGCTATAGGGCGCGACCTCCAGTGTCTTATCACCTACCGTGGCTGTGATGGTGACGTCTTTCGGGTCGGGACCCGGGCGGTCATTCCACCACTTTTGGAACATCACCACCGCCACGACAATGACTGCCACGGCGATAATGAGCGCCAGAAATTGCAGCAGTGACTTCTTCCTTGCTTGCTTCACGGTAGCCATGGCTGAAAATCCTACTCGAAGCGCACCCGGTACAGCTCATCCCATAGCTTGCCGGTGATCCAGAACTCGTCTGTGCCCGGGATATGGGCAATGCCGTTGAGGACCGCATTGGGATCTGCAAAGGGAACGTGGTTGAGGTTCGCGGTATCAATGACCGCAGTGACCACGCCAGATTCCGGGTCGATGCGCAGGATATCCTCGCTCATCCAGACATTGGCATAGACCGCGCCATCGACACACTCAAGTTCATTGAGGTTGTCCACGAGGGAACCGTCGAGAGTGACCTCGGTGCGTGGGCCGAGCTCCTCAAAGGTCTTTGGATCGAGATGACGCAGTGTGGCGGAACCATCGGACATGATGAGCTCGGAACCCGCGTTGCACAGGCCCCAGCCTTCGCCGTCGTAGGTGGCACGGTCGAGCTCCTCGAAGGTCTCGGGATCACGCAGGAAAGCCGTACCGGATTTCCACGTCAACTGCCAGATGCCGGCGTCGGTCTGAGTGATGCCCTCGCCGAAGAATGAGCTCTTGAGCGCGGTTTCTTCCGACGGGGTATGCGCACCCGGTTCAAGGCGCAGCAATCGAGACTTACCTGTGAGTCCAGTGCCGATCAGCAGGTTGCCAGCGGGGTCAACCTCCAAGCCCTGGGTGAAGGTATCGGGAGGTAGGGGTGCGGTGTCGAGGACGGTGACGCTAAGGCGCTCTGGGGAGCTTGCGCTTGGCGACGCCCCACCCGTCCCTGCGGACGAGGATGCGTCCTTATGTGCGGGTTGAGAAGAGCATGATGTTAAGGGCGCGAGCAGTGTGGCAGCGGAGAGGACGGCAGTAAGCGCGCGGAGGGCGCGGGCGGTGTGGGGGAGAGGCATGACTGTCATTGTGCACTATGGCGCGGTACGTGATTAATAATGGGAGAGTGACTCGCAAGAAAAAGATGCATTCCCCGCTTCTCGATTCGACCGCCGTCAACCTGGCGCGCCGGGCCGTGGAGGAGGTGGGCGAGGGGGACGTCGGCAAGCACCGCGGCGTTGCCGGTGTGGGCCGCAACGTGGCCACTCACCGCTTTGATGCGCACGTGCCGGGCTATCCGGGGTGGGAGTGGCACGCCGTTGTTGCCTGTGCGGAAGGCTCGCGTACGCCGACCGTCAATGAGGTCGCGCTTGTTCCCGGCGGCCAGGCCCTTCAGGCACCGGAGTGGGTTCCTTATTCCGAGCGCCTGCGCCCAGGAGACCTTGGCCCGGGCGACCTCATGCCGCCCGCGCCCGATGACGACAGGCTGGAGGAAGGGAAGCTCTCCGAGATTGGCCTCAAGGAGGCCAAGGAGCGCTGGCGCAAGAAGTATGGGCCGAATTCGGAAATGGCATCCCAAGCCCAGCTGCAGTGCAAAACCTGTGCTTTCTATCTCGAACTGCTGCCTAATTATGGTGTCTGTGCTAATGAATACTCGGCGGATGGAAAAGTGGTGCACGCCACCTATGGGTGTGGTGCGCATTCCGGCACGACCATCCGTGAAGAGGGATCGGAGCAGGAGCGCCCCTTCGATGACGAGAGACCTATCTATTAAATCGTGGTCTTCTCCCCGCACGCAGCAGCGATGCCGCGTGCGGGTTTTGCGTTTTAGTGCCTCGATGAAGCACCCTTAGCAGGTAAAACTTCATTTCTCTAGATAGAAGGGGCGCTCTCTCACGATGAACGCAGCTATCGATCGCTATTTCAAGATTTCCGAACGCGGATCCACCGTAGGAACCGAGGTCCGCGCAGGCGTGGTCTCGTTCTTCGCGATGGCCTACATCATTCTCCTCAACCCTCTCATCCTGGGCACCTCCGCCGACTCCGCCGGAACCACCCTGGGCATCCCTCAGGTCGCCGCCGCAACCGCCTTGGTAGCCGGTGTCATGACCATTGCCTTCGGCATGATTGCGCGCTACCCATTCGCCATGGCCGCGGGCCTGGGCATGAACACCTTTGTGGCCGTGACCATGGTTTCCCTCAACGGTTTGGAATGGCGCGAGGCCATGGGCCTCGTGGTCATTGAAGGCTTGATCATTGTTTTGCTGGCCATCTCCGGATTCCGCCAAGCCGTCTTCGACGCCATCCCCGCCTCCATGAAGGCCGCGATGGGCGTGGGTATCGGCATGTTCATCGCGCTCATCGGTTTCGTGGACGGCCACTTTGTCACCCGCGTTCCGGATGCTGCGATGACTACCGTCCCGGTGAGCCTGGGCGTGAACGGCTCGATTGCCACATGGCCGGCCTTCATCTTCGTCGTGGGCCTGATTCTGTGCAGCTTCTTCGTCATCCGCCAGGTCCGTGGTGGTCTCTTCATCGGCATCGTCATCACCACCATCATCGCCATGATCATCCAGGCACTGACCGGTTCCGAGGACTGGGGCATGGCCACCCCGGAGGTACCCAGTTCCCTGGGCGGTCTGCCGGACCTGTCGATTGTGGGCCAGGTGGATCCGATTAGCGCCTTCACCAAGCTGGGCGTGGTCTCCACCGCCTTGCTCATCTTCACGCTGCTGCTCACCAACTTCTTCGATGCCATGGGCACCATGAACGGCCTGGGCAAGCAGGCCAACCTCGTGGATGAGAAGGGCAACCTGCCGGAGATGAAGACGGCCCTGGTGGTCGAAGGCTTTGGTGCTGTTGCTGGCGGTGCCGGTTCGGTGTCCTCCAACACCGTGTTCGCGGACTCGGCGGCCGGTATCGGTGACGGTGCCCGCACCGGCCTGGCTAACGTTGTAACTGGCATCATCTTCCTGCTGGCCATGTTCCTCACTCCGCTCTACGAGATCGTGCCCATTGAGGCGGCGGCACCCGTCCTCGTCATCGTCGGCGTGATGATGGCGGCACAGCTCAAGGACATCGAGTGGAACCGCATGGAGGAGGCTATCCCGGCCTTCCTCACCATCGTGGTCATGCCCTTTACCTACTCCATCGCCAACGGTATTGGCGTGGGCTTCATCGCTTATGCACTGATGGCTACGTTCGCGGGCAAGGCCAAGAAGGTCCACTGGATCATGTGGCTCGTGGCCGCTCTCTTCGTGGTCTACTTCGCCATGGATCCCATCAGCTCGCTGTTGGCATAGCCCGCCGGGGATGAGCGCTTGGCCCGGCGCCTAGACTAGGGCCATGCGTTTTGTCATTGATGACCCCACAGACCCTCGCCTGGATGATATCCGAGATCTCAAGCACGCGGATAAGTCCGGCGAGGGTTTCGTTTTTGGTGAGGGCCCACTGTGCGTGGAGCGCCTGCTCGCCTCCCGCTTCCCGGTGCGCTGCATCATTGGTTTTGAGGGAAAGCTCGACACGTTCCTGGAACACCACGATGTCGGGGATATCCCCGTCTACCAGGTCACCCGAGCCACGTTGGGGGAGGTCACTGGTTTCGACATGCACCGTGGGCTCGTCGCTGCGGCTGACCGCGCGGAAGCCTGGACCGTAGATGAGGTCATAGACGGTGCTCGCACCCTGGCAATCATGGAAGGCGTGGGCGACCACGAAAATATCGGCTCGCTTTTCCGCAATGCCGCAGGCATGGATGTTGACGGCATCCTCTTAGGCTCGGGTGCGGCGGATCCGCTCTACCGACGCTCGGTGCGTGTCTCTATGGGGCATGTCTTGCGCCTGCCCTGGGCGCGTTTCGACGGCGGCTTCACCACGTGGCAGCGGGGTCTAGAGCAGCTGCGTGAAAAGGGCTTCCGGCTGGTGTCGCTGACCCCGCATCCGGATGCTGTGCATATTGCCGACGCCCTCGAAGGCGCAGACAAGGTGGCCCTGCTGGTGGGTGCGGAGGGGCCAGGACTGACCGAGCATGCCATGCGTGCCACCAACGTGCGCGCCCGCATTCCCATGGCAGAGGGCACGGATTCCCTCAACGTAGCGACGTCGGCGGCCATTGCCTTCTACGAGCGCCAGCGCTCCCAGAGGCTCCGCGAGGTCGATACCGCGTAGCGGCGTACCAGCCCGCCTAGGTGCTTGGCGGTGCGGAGGATCTCTTCTCCGGTGGATTCCGGTTCGAGATCGTGCTCCTCGTAGTCGTCATAATCGTTGAGGCCAAGCTTCGCCACTGAGGTGGTGGCTACCTCGCCCACGCTTCGGCGGGGCGAGGGAGTATCGACCTTGGGCTCAGGGCGCCCGTCGGTGGCGTAGCCTACGACGTCCACGTCTGGGCCGTCCTCACCCACCTCAATGCCCAGCCAGAACTCCTGGGCGGCTTCGGTGATGGTGAGTGGCTCGAAAGGCAGGGAGATACCGCCCACGGGCTCATCCATCTCTCCGGCCCAGAAAGGGGCCTCAAAGGTTTCGGGCAAGCCATGATCCTCATAGAGGTTAAAGCGCGTTCCGCACAGGGAGCGTCGCAGGCGGCTGCCCGTCCAGTGCGCAAACCCGGCGTAGCCGGTCTCCGAATCGGAAGCGAACGCGTAAATCTCCGTGGCGGGCACGGCCTCGCGCAGGGTGCGGGAGAGCTGCGAGAGAATCAGCTGATCATCGTGGATGATGGTCTGCACGACTGTCACACCGGGATAGCCACCCACATAGAACTCGCTCGCGCCGGGCTCGGCGGAACGGTTGAGGGGGAATTGCCCGATGGGCGTGACGGGTAGAGAGGGATTGAGTTGAGCAAGGAACTTGCGGCCGAAGCCGCGGTCGGCCTTGGGCTCGCCGCGAAGAACCTCGGCGGGATCGGCGGCGGTGACGTACCAGAGAGTGAGAACGGCGCTTTGGGTATCCACGGCAGGCTACTCGTTAATTGCGGGGGCGCTTGGTAGAGGAACGAACGCCGAGCAACACATCCTCCCAGTGCGGGGTGACGGCCTTACGGCGACGCTTGGTGGGCTTGGGCTCCGGATCCGGGTTCTGGAGGAAGTCCTCGTCCACTCCAGTTTCCTTCTCCTCCGCCTGCTGCGCGGGCTCTTCGTTAGCGGACGCATCCTCAGCGCTTGCGGTGTCGGCCGGGTGCTCTCCACCGTGCGGGGATGGGAGCACGGAAGGCTCAGCGTATCCGTCGACGTCGGCCTCAGCGTCGTCGTAGCCGCCGGTGTAGGAAGACAGCTCCGTCACACCGGGGGCACCAGCGCGCGCATCCTCGTTGACTTCCCGGTCCTCGGCGTAGTCACGGCCATCGATGGCTTCGTCGTAGCGCTCTCCGCGGCCTACAGAGGTCAGCGAACGTACCGGCTGTACGAAGTCTGGGTCCGTCAGGTCAGCGGCGACGGAATTGCGTGCCTCCACCGTGGCTGGCGAGGACATGGTCTGTTTGAAGGTCCACTCGGCCTCGTTGGCGGACAGCCCGGTCTTCCACGTAATGCGGAGGATCCACGGCTCGCCTTGGTGACGGTAGGCATCCCACGTCGCCTCCGACAGCGAGTGCCCGCGCGCGGCGAAAGCAGTGGCCAGAATCTCCCACAGGGTGAGCTTGGCCGGGCCATCCTCGCGGATGGGGTGTGCCTGCTTGGCGACGTCCGCGATGCGCGCCCTCTCCAAGAGCACCGGGTGTGCGAAAGGCTCGATACGGGATTCCGGAACGTCGAGTTCCTCAGCGATCTCCGCGGCGGTTGCGCCGGCGCGGATGCGGGATTGAATCTCATTGGGGCGCAGGCGGATTTCTTGTGCCTGCGGTGTGGGCTGGCTCTGCGGGGAGGAAGGTGAGCCGCCAGAGGCAGGCATGACGGTGTGCAAGCCGGTGGAGCGCTCAGCCTGTGCAGACGCGGTGGAGGAATCTTCGGTTGCCGTGGTGGCGTCGTCCTCCTCCTGGGCGGCCGAGCCTTCCGCCGCGGTTTCGGACTCGGATTCGGCAGAGTCGGCGGGAGCGAAAAGCTCGCGAAGCTCGTCGGTGACTTCGAGGAAGAACTCCTCACCATCCTCAGCCCGGAGGACGAGCGAGGTGTCAGTTGAGTCGCTGGGTGCGAGGAAAATCTCGCGCATGATGGCGCTCCTTAGCCTGGTAGCGGACATGTGATGAAGTCCACTTTACCCAGAACATGCCCCGAACTCTGGCAAGAGCGCGGGGCATGTTGTACGCGGCAACAAATAAATGCAACAAATGTTGTTGTGCGGCTGAAGGAGCTTCGAGCGAAGCTTAGCGGTTGTCTAGGACGTAATCGATAGCCTTGATGAGCTTGGTGACGTCCGCCGAATCAATTGCCGGGAACAGGCCCACGCGCAGCTGGTTGCGGCCTAGCTTGCGGTAGGGCTCGACGTCGAGAATGCCGTTGGCGCGCAGCGTTGCGGCGACCGCAGCGGCATCGACGCTGTCCTCGAAGTCAATGGTGCCGACCACCAGGGAGCGCTCGGAAGGCTCGGCCACAAAGGGGGTGGCCTCCGGGCGGGCCTCGGCCCAGTTGTAGAGGATGGAAGAGTTCTCCGTCGTGCGCTTGACCATCCCGTCGAGGCCGCCGTTGGCGTTCATCCACTGGACCTGGTTCTCCAGCATGAGCAGCGTGGCTACAGCCGGGGTGTTATAGGTCTGGTTCTTGCGGGAGTTGTCCACTGCAGTCTGCAGGTTGAGGAAGGCCGGGATGAAACGATCGGAGGAGTTGATCTTCTCGATGCGCTCCAGGGCTGCCGGGGACATTGCTGCCAGCCACAGGCCGCCGTCGGAAGCGAAGCACTTCTGTGGGGAGAAGTAGTAGACGTCAGCATCGGACATATCTACCGGCAGGCCGCCGGCACCCGAGGTGGCGTCGATGACGACGAGCTGCTCTGCGTTATCCGGATGAGGGCGGGTTACCGGAACCATAGCGCCGGTGGAGGTTTCATTGTGGGCCCAAGCGATGATGTCGGCGCCTTCGGCGTCGGCGGCCTTCGGGTCTGGGGCGGTGCCGACCTCTGCTTCGGTGACGAGCGGGGCGTCGAGCCACGGGGCGGCGGCAGCGGATTTAGCAAATTTAGAGGAGAATTCGCCGAAGCTCAGGTGGGCGGACTTTTTCTCGATCAGGCCGAAGGTTGCTGCGTCCCAGAAAGCGGTAGCGCCGCCGAGGGAGAGAACGATTTCATAGCCCTCTGGCAGGGAAAATAGCTCAGAAAGCCCCTCGCGAATGGAGCCGACGAGGTTCTTGACGGCGGGCTTGCGGTGCGAGGTGCCAATGATGGTGTCGGCACCGGCGGTGATTGCCTCAATTTGGGCGGGGCGGACCTTGGAGGGGCCGCAGCCAAAACGGCCGTCGGAAGGGAGGATATCTGCTGGCAGGACGAGTTCTGAGTTGCTCATGTGGGCAGTGTAGCCTAATTTCGTTCGCGCACTAGATACTTTGCCAGGATTGCCAATGTTGGCAGAGTCACAAGTTTTGCTACAGTGTGAAGAGGTTTAGATCTGTCGCGCCGGCTTTGGTCGGCGTTGAACATTGAGGAAAGGAAAACACGTGGCTTCTGAAAAGAACAAGGTTGTACTGCAGTACCCCGGCGGCGAGTACGAGATGGACATTAAGCAGTCCACGGAGGGTGACTCCGGCTTCGATATTGGCAAGCTCCGTAACGAGACTGGCTTGGTGACCTTCGACCCGGGTTATGCAGCGACCGGTTCCACCGAGTCCAAGATCACCTTTATTAATGGTGAGGAAGGCATTCTCCGCCACCGTGGTTATGACATCGCGGATTTGGCTGAGAACGCCACCTTTAACGAGGTGTCCTACCTGCTGATTAAGGGCCACCTGCCGACTGAGGACGAGCTGTCGAAGTTCAACACTGAGATTCGCCACCACACTCTCTTGGATGAGGACTTTAAGGCCGCCTTCAACATCTTCCCGCGCGATGCGCACCCGATGGCCGTGCTGGCCTCCTCCCTTAACATTCTCTCCGCTTACTACCAGGATCAGCTCAACCCACTGGATGAGGAGCAGCTGGACAAGGCTACTGTCCGCCTGCTGGCTAAGGTCCCGATGCTGGCCGCTTATGCCTACCGTGCGTCGCAGGGCAAGCCTTATATGTACCCGGATAACAAGCTCAACGCGCGCGAGAACTTCCTGCGCATGATGTTTGGTTACCCGACTGAGGAGTACGAGGTTGACCCTGTTGTGGCCAAGGCTCTGGACAAGCTCCTCATCCTCCACGCTGACCACGAGCAGAACTGCTCCACCTCCACCGTCCGCATGATCGGCTCTGCGCAGGCCAACCTGTTCGTTGCCATCGCCGGTGGCATCAACGCACTGTCTGGCCCGCTGCACGGTGGCGCTAACCAGGCCGTTCTGGAGATGCTTGAGGATATCCAGAACAACCACGATGGTGACGCTACCGACTTCATGAACCGCGTGAAGAACAAGGAAAAGGGCGTTCGCCTCATGGGCTTCGGCCACCGCGTGTACAAGAACTACGACCCGCGCGGCCATCGTCAAGGACACTGCTCACGAGATCATCGATCACCTGGGCGGCGACCCGATGCTGGATCTGGCCATGAAGCTCGAGGAGATTGCGCTGAACGACGACTACTTCGTCTCCCGCAAGCTCTATCCGAACGTCGACTTCTACACCGGCTTGATCTACCGCGCCATGGGCTTCCCGACGGACTTCTTCACCGTCCTCTTCGCCATCGGCCGCCTGCCGGGCTGGATTGCTCAGTACCGCGAGCAGCTTGAGCTCAACACCAAGATCAACCGCCCGCGCCAGATTTACACCGGCGAGACCCTGCGTAAGGTCACCCCGCGTAGCGAGCGCTAAACAGTAACCTCAGCGGCGGTCTTCCACAGGCTGCCGTGGCTTAGCGTATAGCCCATACGCTGCATTTCTAGGGCCGAGCCCCACATCTCCGCTTATACTGGAGGGCGTTGTGGCTCGGCCTACGTGTATGCGGCCAGCAAAGAAGAAAGTAATCCAAGGAGGATAATCCCCAATGGAAAAGCCCGTAATTGAGCCGGCAACGGAGCCTGCTCCCCAGGACCTTGTCATCGAAGACATTGTGGTGGGTGACGGCGCCGAAGCCCAGCCGGGCGGCTTCGTTGAGGTTCACTACGTTGGTGTTGACTATGAGACGAACCAGGAATTCGACTCTTCGTGGGGTCGTGGCCAGTCCATCGAGTTCCCGCTGACTGGCCTCATCGCCGGCTGGCAGGAAGGAATCCCGGGTATGAAGGTGGGCGGCCGCCGCAAGCTGGTCATCCCGCCGGAGAAGGCTTATGGCCCGGCTGGTGGTGCACACCCGCTGTCTGGCCGCACGCTGACCTTCGTTATCGATCTCATCCGCGCCTAGCGTAGAAGGGCATAGCCCTTTCCGTTTCCCGAAACGACGCCCTTACCGGCCGTGCACTAGAGCACGGCACACATTGGTGAGGGCGTTTCGCGCGTTTTCGTCTGGGTTGAAGGACGCGAGCCGCCATTTTCCGCCACACAGCGCGCGGGAGTGCGGCACAATGGAGGGCATGAGTGTCCCACAAACTACGTTCAATGATGACCGCGAGATGCCGCTGCTGGGTCTCGGCACCTACAAGATGCACGGGGAGGAGCTTGTCCGCTCCGTGCGTGAAGCCATCGACCTGGGCTACCGCCACTTCGATACTGCCACCCTCTACGAGAATGAAGAAGAGCTAGGCCAAGCGCTCAACGCCGCTATGAAGGCTGGCGACGTGACCCGTGATGAGCTCTTTATTACCAGCAAGGTGTGGCACGACCACCATGGCAAGGACAAAGTGGGCCAGGCCTTCCGTGAGTCCCTGGACAAGCTGCAGCTGGATTACCTTGACCTGTACCTTATCCACTGGCCCTGGCCACAGGGCGGGTTGTACGTGGAGACCTTTGAGGAGATCGCCCGCATGCAGGGCATGGGGCAGATTGCATCGATTGGCGTGGCCAACTTTTATGAGGAAACTCTGCAAACCCTGATCGATGAGACTGGTGTCGTTCCTGTCCTCAATCAGGTTGAGTTGCATCCGGGCTTTACGCAGCCGGAGCTGCGTCAATTCCACGATAGCCATGGCATCGTGACGGAGGCGTGGTCGCCGTTGGCCCGCGGCATCATCCTCAATAACCCAGAAGTTATGGCCGTGGCCGAGAAACACGATATTACTGCTGGCCAAGCTGTCCTGGCGTACCTGTTGAGCAAGGGGATTTCGGTCATTCCGAAGTCCAGCCGCCGCGAGCGCTTGGAGGAAAACTTCGCTGCCGCGAAGGTTGAGCTCACTGCAGAGGATATTGCGGCTCTCGACGCGCTTGATGGCAAGGAAGGATTTGGCCGCATGTTCAAGGACCCGCGTGAGTTTCCTGGCGCCTAAAGCTTGAACACTTAGGGGACGCGTTATGCGCCCGTGAGCGATGGAGCCCGTCTTCCGCACCGTGCTCTTTCTTCCTTCAATATTGGGGAAGAGGAGTGGGGGTGCTGAAGGCGGGCTTTGTTGTGTTCCTGGGGGTGGAAATCGGCAGGGGAGGGCAGTGAAGATCTGTTAAAAACCCTGTGAAGTTTCGGTTTGCTAAATTAGATTCCCTCTTTGAATTCTCCTGTGGGGGTGTTAGCGGTGAGCTGAAAATGCCTTGTAGATGCAAGGAGAGGGGGTAGCAAAAGTGTGTGTTATTAACTTTTCTTGGCAGGATTTACAACCTTGCAAGAGTGGTTAGGTAACTTACTGTGCAAGGCAAAACGTGATTGAAGACACTAACTTTTGTCTCTCACCGCGGTTTGTGGAGAAAAGACCCTTTGTAAGGAGAGCGACATGACTGACGCACCTGCTTCGATTAACTCGCGCCGCGAACCAACGCCGCAAGAGTTCGTCGAGATGCGTGATAGCTCGCAGTTTTCTAAGCTGCGCGGCACATACCGCAAGTTCACCTTCCCCATGACTGTGGCGTTCTTTGTGTGGTACGTCCTCTACGTGCTGGCCGCCGTTTTTGCGCCAGACTTCATGGCTATTGAACTTGGGGGAGGCTGGAACGTCGGCCTCATCTTCGGCCTGGCCCAGTTCCTGACCACCTTCATCATCACGTATATCTACGTCAATTACGCCAACAAGAACATCGAGCCGCAGGCAGCGGCCATTCGCCAGGAACTGGAGGGCTAAACAATGCAGACCATTACCTTGGCCGCAGCGGAATCCTCCGCCGGCAACCCGATTCTGAATATTTCAGTCTTCGCGGCGTTCCTTGTTGTCACCATGTACGTGGTGCTGAAAGCCGGAAAGTCCACCAAGGAAGCCTCTGACTTTTACACCGGCGGCGGTAGCTTCTCCGGCCGGCAAAACGGCCTTGCTATCTCTGGCGACTACCTGTCCGCCGCATCCTTCCTGGGCATCGTGGGTGCCGTGGCGCTCAATGGCTACGATGGCTTCCTTTACTCAGTGGGCTTTTTCGTCGCCTGGCTCGTTGCGCTGATGCTCGTCGCCGAGCCAATGCGTAACGTCGGCCGTTTCACCATGGCGGACGTGCTGTCCTTCCGTCTCAAGCAGCGCCCGGTGCGCGTGGCGGCGGCGATTTCGACCCTGTTTGTGTCGTTGTTCTACCTCATTGCGCAGATGGCCGGTGCCGGCTCCCTGGTTGCCGTGCTGCTGGATATTCATGAGTTCAAGTGGCAGGCCGTCGTCGTCGGCATCGTGGGCATCCTCATGATCGTCTACGTCCTTGTCGGCGGCATGAAGGGCACGACCTACGTGCAGATGATCAAGGCCGTGCTCCTTGTGACCGGTGTGGTCATCATGTGCATCCTCACCTTCGTCATGCTCAAGGGGGGCTTCAGCACGCTCTTCACCCAAGCGATTGATATGCACGCTAGCTCCGCTGCTATCAAGGAAGGCGGCTACGAGGCCACCCAGATTATGGAGCCGGGTCTGAAGTACGGCAAGAACCTCACCACCAAGCTGGACTTCATCTCCCTGGGTATCGCCCTCGTTCTCGGTGTTGGCGGTCTGCCGCACGTTCTCATGCGCTTCTACACGGTGCCGACCGCTACCGAAGCTCGCCGCTCTGTTACCTGGGCTATCGTCATCATCGGTGCCTTCTACCTCATGACCCTGGTTCTGGGCTACGGCGCGGCCGCCCTCGTTGGCCCGGACCGCATTCTCGCCGCACCGGGTGGCGCAAACTCTGCGGCACCGCTGCTGGCGCTGGAAATCGGTGGTTCCATCTTCATGGCGGTCATCTCCGCGGTGGCCTTCGCTACCGTTCTGGCTGTTGTCGCCGGCCTCGCCATCACCGCCTCAGCCTCTATTGCGCACGATATCTACCACTCCGTCATCCGCAACGGTGAGTCCACCGAGGCTGAGCAGGTCCGCGTTTCCCAAATCACCGTGGTCGTCCTGGGCATTGTCTCCATCATCCTGGGCATTCTGGCCATGACCCAGAACGTTGCCTTCCTGGTATCCCTGGCCTTTGCCGTGGCTGCCTCCGCCAACCTGCCGACCATCCTGTACTCCCTGTACTGGCGTCGATTCAACACCGCAGGTGCCGTGGCATCGATGTACACCGGTGTCATCTCCTGCTTGGTGCTCATCTTCCTGTCCCCGGCAGTCTCCGGTACCCCGACCTCGATGTTCCCGAACGCTGACTGGTCCATCTTCCCACTGTCCTCCCCGGGTCTGGTCACCATCCCGCTGGCCTTCTTTGCTGGCTGGATCGTCTCCATCATGACCCCGCCGGACAACCTGGATGAGCTGTCCGCCGAGATGGAGGTTCGCTCCCTGACCGGCGTGGGCGTTGAGGCGCCGGTGGATCACTAAAACGCCTCAATCACACCGTTTCAGGCGGTAGAGAGTAGAATCAAACATCGTGTTTTACTCTCAGCCTTCTCACAGGGCGGCGTCAGCGCGAGCTGGCGCCGCCCTTCTGGCGTGCGTACTCGGTGCTGCCTCTCTCGTTGCGTGCTCGCCAGCGCACGAAGAAGACTCCTCGGCTGGCGGTTCAGCGCAGACCAGCGCACGCAAACCTGGCCCCATCACCCATAGGAAGGGGCAGCTGCAGCTGGCCGCTGTCCCGGACTCGGTAGGTCAGTTCCTCAAGGGCGATGAGTCCAAGGCCATCACGTATTACCGCATTGAGACGGGCATGCACATGGGCTCGACCACCGAACACCAGCCGCGCTATGCGCTGAGCCTGATCAAGCTCTACATCGCCACCTACGTGCTGGAACGCGGGTCCTTTGAGGACAAGTACGTAGCGCTGGATATGATTGCTGATTCCTCTGACGAGAGCGCCGCACAGCTCTTTGAGAAATATCCGCGATCTATCGATGCCATCGCTAAGGAATACGGCTTGGAGTCCACGTCCGCGGGGGAGGACTGGGGGCATTCCATGACCTCTACGTACGACGTCGTGCGGTTTATTGTCCAGCTCATGGAGGATGATCCGACGCACCCTGTGTTGGTGGCGATGTCCCACGCCGATGCCGTATCGGCCGACGGATATGAGCAGAACTATGGCACCGCGAAGCTGAGCGACGTCGTGGGCTCTAAATGGGGATGGTCGGACAGTAAGGACCGCCATTCCTCGGTGTCTTTTGGGGAGAACTTCGTTGTAGCTGCGTCCATCGAAGGCAGCGCTCAGGAACTCACGTCTTATGTACGCAAGGAGATCACCGGTAAGAACCTGGTGAAGGGCAACAACTTGAACAAGGAGGCGCTGGCTAATCCTGGCGCTGTTGCCACGCGCTTGACGACGTCCAGCGCTGCGCCCACTGCGACCTCCACGACGGCGACGTCGGCTGCCGCGACATCTTCCTCTTCGGAACCGTCTTCCTCTGTGCCGTCCTCTCAGCCAACGTCTAAAGCGTCGGCCTCGAAGACCCCCGGGGCGCGCTAGAAGACCGCGCCCCGGGACGGCTATTAGCCCATGGACTTGCGCACGGTGTTGAGGATATCTACCGCTCCGCGCACCTGATCATTGCTGATGGAAGAACCAGCAATGGTGATGCCATCGCTGCTCACGCTGGAGCCGCGACCAGTGGGATCCGGCAGGGTGATGTTGGGCAGCGGGATGTTGTCCGGCACGGTCGGGATGTCCTTGACCTTGGGCGGAGTCACCGCGCCTTGGCCCGGGGTCCACTGGCCCCAGTCGTTGGCGTAGACGGTGTTGATATCGCAGGTCACGCCGTCGATGGTGGCTTGGTTCTTGGCTTTTTGGTGGATGGTGGTGCGCGGGTGAATCTTGCTGCCCGAACCCCAATCGTGCATCCAGTAGAACTGGCCAATGCGGTCGTTGACGCACCAGTCGATGACGTTGTAATTGCCGTACACGTCGGTCTGGTAGCCGGCGGCGCTCAGCGCCGTCGAGAAGGCCTTGAGGTAGGGGCGAATCTGGTTCTCGTACTGGGCACGGGTGGGGTTGTCATCGATCGCGATGTAGATCGGGCGGCCCGTCGGCCCACCAGCGGCCTTGTGGATGGCGATGGCCTGCGGGGCATGGACGGCGGCACCTGCCGCACCGTTGAGCCAGTCAGCAGTGTCGGCGCGGCCGAACTGGTAAATGGAGGCGGTCTTCAGGCCGACAGCGGCATTGGCCTTCGTTTCCGCCAGCGTGACGGGTTTGCCCTGCATCCAGTTAGCGCCGGGGCGGCGCTGGGAAACATAGCGAATGGCGCCGAGGTGGCCGGCGGCCTTGATGGCGCGCGCAGAAGGGACACCGGCGGAGAAGTCAATAATGGTGCCCACAGCTGGACCCACGGCGAGCGCAGCGGGTGCTTGGCTGCCGATGGCACCGGCGGTCAGCGCGAGAGCGCCAGCTTTGATGAGTAAACGGCGGGGCAGAGGCATAGTGGAGTTCTCCTAAAGGGCTGAGTGTGACGATGAAGGCGAGCGTAAAGTAAGTATCTGCGATAACTTTAGTCACAATGGTCTAAAATTTCACCACGGAGAGTGTGGGTGGGCACACAGTTGTGCCTCGCAGAGCCATAAACGTGCACGGAGCCCCATAAGACGGAGGAATAAGTATGGCTGAAGAGCTGAGAATGCGTTTCATTCAGGGCGACAGCGTGTTCCGGCTGAACCACCAGCAGTTCAGCGATGCTGAGGTGCAAGCGGTGCTTCAGGGCTACATCGAGAACTGCCGTCGGAACTCTCAGTGGATCCTCGATACCCGTGAAGAAGGAAACACCCTCGTGGTGGAGCATCTTTTCCCCGCGGAAGAATTCATCGAGGCGAATAATGACCGCCTGCACATCGATGAGGCCTTCGTCGAATCACTGCCCCTGACATACCCGATCGTGTTTGAAATCCGCTCCGGCTACCTGCGCATCCACAAGCCGCTAGCCAATAAATACGGCGCTCTCCTGTCTGACTTCATTCGCGGCTTGTGGGAAGTGTTGCTGCAAGGGCAGATGAGATACCTGTGGGATCACGGCTTTGCGCAGTGTGGTGGTGTGGGAACGATACAACTCAACGCCTTTGGTTTGCTGGAGCCGGACGAGCCGATTATCGGCTTCTACCGGGTAGACGTCGATATGCAGCACGAGGCCTGGGTATACATCACCCCGCAAGGGCTCATTCTGGTTTTTGACGATGATGATGTCCTTGCTTTCGACAAGGTGGACATGCGCAACCCTTCGGTTCCCTCTGGAGTCTTTTCTTTCAGCATGCTCAAGGTCGAGGTCGTCGGGGCCGGAGGCAACCAGACCGTTAGGACCGCGTTGAGCCCGAAAGACCTCGGAGAATTAGACCAGGCGCGAACGGATATCCGCACCATGTTGTCCTCGCCACACCAAGGGCAGCCGCGCCGTATGGTGGATCCGAACCCGCTTCCCTGGATCGTGGTGGACGGCGAAGAGCTGGGCTATATGGCACAGGCGGATCTGGAGCGCTACCGCCGCCAGCGCAGCGATGCTGGGCGCAATCCCTTCGGGGATGGCTCCCACACTATGCAGCAAGCCATGGACAACCCCTTCGCCGAATCGTGGGAGGAGAACCCCTCGCGCAACGACAACCCTTTCGCTTAAAGCGCCCCACAGGCGCTTAAAACGTGCAGTCTTAGGGCTGGGCCGTGCGGAACGTGACGTTGGTGGGGTTTTCTACCGTGCGGGACACGGTGCAGTCCTTGTCGTGGGAGATGCGCACGAGGCGCTCCACCATGGACTGGGCCTGGCGGCCAGCATCGGTGTCAGGGAAGCGGAGGGAGAATTCCACGTTGACGTCGCTAAGCCTTGAGGCGCCGTCCTCGTTGACGCGGGTACCTTCCACGTGAACGTCGAAAAGCTCCGGCTCCGTGCGCCGGGAGGTAACTACGTCGACGTCCACGGCTGAGCAGCCCGCCACGGCGGCGAGGAGCAGCTCAACAGGACTCAGTAGTCCCTCGCCCGAGCCGAATTCGAGGGTCGCGCCCGCAGCATTCGTGGCACGGTAGTGGCCGGTATCTACGCGGGTGACATCGACGTTGTACTTCTTAGTGATATTGCTCATGAGCGTTCATCCTAGCGGCGGATAATCTTTTAAACGGGCGTTCATGCGGTCGTTACGTGGGTGCAAGCTGCGCAGAATACATTTCTGGTGTCTCTTTTGGTTTTATTCACTGTGATTGTAAGATCTATGACGTTTCGCCGCCTGCTCGGCACCGTGGTCACCGCTTCGGTGGCCGGTACGTTCCTCGTCGTCCCGGCCTCTGCTGCCGAACCTTCAGAAGGCCTGGGCTCACGTTTTAGCATCGGTGTGCTGCCGGATACTCAGTTCTATTCCCGTTACTCCACCCCGGAAACCGGCAACCTGGCGCAAGCGCGCTACGGTAGCGAGCCTTTTAAGGCGCAGACCGAGTGGCTGGTGAAGAACCAGCAGGCGCTCAACATGGACTTCGCTACCCACCTCGGTGACGTGGTGAGGTTACCCTCGTTTAGTGGACACCCTATTTGTACGGATCTTGTGTCCGTAAGAGAGGATGTTCATTGTGAGTCAACAGCGCAAGAAGTACACGCCGGAGTACCGGCGTGAGGCCGCGAACCTGGTAATCGAGTCAGAGCGCCCAATTGCCCATGTGGCTAAGGAAATCGGTGTTTCCGCCGGGCTTTTAGGCCGGTGGGTCAAACTCGAGCGTGAACGCCGAGGAGCCTCGGATGGGATGAGTGAGGCTGATCTTCGTGCTGAGAATGCTCGTCTGCGCCGTGAGTTGGCGGAAGCCAAGATGGATAACGAGTTTTTGTCAAAAGCGACAGCCTTCTTCGCTTTGAGGCAACGCGAGCAGAAAAGTTCGAACTAATGCAGCAGGAGAAGGCGAACTACAGCATCAAGCGCATGGCACGACTATTAAAAGTATCTCGGTCTGGATACTACAAATGGGCCCATGTGCAGCAGAAACGACTATCCGGAAAGGATGATCGGGCAGCATTTTACGATGATGTTGACCGTAAGATTCATCAGATTTGGAAAGACTCCGATGAGGTTTATGGTGCTCCGCGGATCACCGCAGAGCTTGCCGAGCGCTACCACATTTCGCTTAACCGTAAGACTGTGGCGAAGCGGATGCGCATGATGGGCATTGAAGGGATTTCACCGCGTGCCTTTGTCCCGGTGACTACAATCCAAGCCAAGCGTAAGTCGAGTCTTCCTGACCTGGTCAAGCGCATGTTTGATACTGGTGAGCTCAACCGAGTGTGGATGTCAGATATTACCTACCTTCGCACCGGTGAGGGCTGGTTGTACTTGTGCGCGGTCCGCGATGGTCATTCCCGCAGAGTGCTGGGCTGGGCTATGGATAGCGTGCAAGACACACACCTGGTCGAACGGGCCCTGCGGATGGCGCATACACTGCGCGGTGATGTTCCTGATGGGCTGGTGTTTCACGCTGACCGCGGAACGCAATTTACCAGTGAGAAGCTCTGGGAGGTCTGCAGCAGACTGGGCATTGCTCAGTCTGTGGGGCGTACTGGTGTGTGCTTCGATAACGCGATGGCTGAGTCGTTCTGGTCGACGCTAAAGACTGAATTCTACGACCGTAAGCGATGGCCTACCCGTGATGCTGCACGCAAGGCCGTTGCCTACTGGATTGAAGTCGTCTACAACCGTCGGCGCCGGCACTCTGCACTCGGAATGGTCAGCCCCGTCGACTTCGAGAACCACACCGGCGCAATCAACAGCAGAAAAGAAATAGCTGCCTAACCACTAGGTAGCTCCACTACGTGTCCACGATTTGCGGGCAACCCCAGTGGTGGACCAGGCGGACGTCGAGGGGGAGTGGAAGGTTGCTGATGAGGCGATGAAGGTCCTCGATGATTCCGACCTGAACTACTCCATCTTGGCGGGCAACCATGACATGATTCAGGATGGTTCGGCGCACCCGTACAATGACTACTTCAGCGCCGAGCGCGCTCAGGCCGCCAACCCGGATACTTTCCAGGAGCGCCACACCGCAGTCAACAACGACTCTGAGTACCACATTTTTGAGGCTGAGGGCCAGAAGTACCTGGTCCTGGCGTTGGGTTGGCGCGCGGATGATGAAGCACTCGAGTGGGCCCAGGGTGTTCTCGATGCGCACCCAGACCTGCCGGTCATCCTCACCAGCCACGAGGTTCTCAACATCGATGGTGCCGGCGAGGTCTTCTACTCCGAGGACTATGGCGAGGGCCTGTGGGACAAGTTCATCAAGAAGAATGACCAGATCTTCTTGACCATGGGCGGCCACCACCACGGCGCGGGCTACCGCGTGGATAAGAACGATGCAGGCCACGACGTCATCGGCATCCTGCAGGACTACCAGATGGCTTACCAGGGCGGCAATGGCTTACTCGGCGTGCTCGAGTTCGATCTTTCCGGCAACGAGCTGGAGATGACCGCACTGTCCCCGTGGGTCGCGCAGAAGCCGGCTGAAGAGCTCACGCAGTTCGACAAGCTCATCCTCGATGGCAAGGGCGATAGCTACCACGTGCCGCTCAACTTCAAGGAGCGCTTCGCTGACTTCGCCCCGGACTGGACCATTGGCGATGAAAACGACCCGGACCTCGGCCAGAAGGCCCGCGACATCGCTGAGGAAGGCTACACCCCGTACACCATCCCGAAGGATCAGCTGCCGGAGGGCCCGAATGACTTCGTGAAGTCCGACAAGACCGTCTTCCACTGGCGCCCGGGGCAGACCAAGAACACGGACGGCAAGCAGCTTGCCGACGGCGATGTGGCCACCGAAGGTGCCATCATTCCGGATGCCTTTGGTGCCGACGGTGCCGGTGACCTCGTTCGCGAAGGCGGCCCGTCCAATGAGGGCGAGCGCATCACCTACACCAAGGACCACCACCCGCTGTCCTCTGATTCTGGCTCCCTCTACTGGTCTGACCCGGCCGGCCAGGCCGCTATGGCAGAGTTCCGCTCCAAGGAGGGCGCTGAGATTAACAAGGTTGATACCTCCGAGGGCTACACCTTCGAGTCCTTCGTGAAGATTCCGAAGGACTTCAATGGCTCTGAGCACGGCTGGGGCAGTGCGCTTTCCCGCGACTCCAGCATCGCTGAGCTTGTCGACGGCTCCGACGACACCGACCCCACCGTCATGTTCGGCATCTCCAACCTGCGTGAGCTGCGCTGGTGGGCGGAGCCCAAGGAAGGCGAAGGCTCGACCGTCTGGTCTCACGAGGTGCCCACCGATGAGTGGATGCACATCGCCGTGGTGAACAAGCCGGATTCCGACACCGTGGAGATGTTCATCAACGGTGCACCCATCCTGCGCAACGCCAAGGGCGCTGAGGGCTTGCTCCCGCGCGATTTGCAGTGGGTCATGGGCGCTGGCTTTGATAACCGCAAGCCGCAGGACCCGTGGTACGGCTGGATTGGTGAGACCCGCCTGACTCAGGGCGTTCTGGACTCCGACGAGTGGCTCACCGCCCGCCCGGCCGTGAAGGAAGAAGAGCCATCCTCTTCCGCGACCACCTCTCCGTCTGAGTCGACTACCGAACCGAGCAAGCCTTCTAAGCCGACTAACACGAAGGAGCCTTCCGCCAGCGACATCGGCCAGGCCTTCTTCGCAGGCTCCAGCCGCGGTGCGAAGATTATGCTCCCCATCGTCGCCGTCATCGCAGTCGTCGGCGGCGCCGCCTACGCTCTCATCCCGACCATCAACCAACTCTTCGGCCTCAACATCCCGCAGCCGAAGCTGCCGAAGATCCCGGGCCTGAACTAGTTTCGCCCACGAACCTCCGTCCCCCGTCTCACAAAGAGGCGGGGGATTTTTGCTGCACGGGATTTCGGCACCTATTTGTTAGGAATGTGGCTTGAGTGAATCGGCTTCGCAGTGTAGTCGAAGCTAATCCAGTTATGGACAAACCATTCTGGAATGAGTAGTATGAAACTCATGGGACGGCCTCGTAAATTCAATGAAAAGGAAGTTCTTGCCGGCGCGATCACGCTATTTGGCACGAGCGGATTCACTGCAGTCTCAGTGGACGTCGTGGTCAATCAGCTGGGTCTTAACCGGTCCAGCTTCTACAACATTTATGGCTCAAAGCATGGGTTGTTCCGTGCTGCTGCGGAAGCGGTGTGCGCCCAAGCTAAGAACGGGCAAGTGTCGGACGCGGCAAAGGACTTCGTAGTGGTGGCACTGGTTGAGGTGGCGCCTGTCAGCAAGGATCTACGGGAACTAATCCAACAGGCCTATGAACTGTGCTTCAGTGACCCAAGCTCACTAGGGCAGCACGTGCTTGCCCGCTCTCAAAGAATCGAAAAATAAGGAGAACCATCATGAACAACAATCTCACTCTGACAGGCAAAGAGCTCGTCATCGAGCCGCTCGGGCTTGATAAGCTCTGGTCTTTGACCGGCAGCATCGCGGTTTCGTGGAACCACGTTCGTGGAGCTACTCATGACCCTGGAATGAAGCACGAGCCCAAAGGCCTTCGAGCACCGGGTCTGCGGGCCGGCCAAAAACTATCGGGCACGTTCCACTCTGACGGTGGACGCCAGTTCTGGAACATTAATGGTTATGAGAACGCTGTTGTCATCGAGCTTAAAGACGAACGCTTTGACCGGTTGATTGTGTCTCTCGAAAACCCGACTGAGTGCGCGGCTCGCATTAATGAGAAGGCTCAGGCGGAGTAAGGGCTGTTCTCATCGACTGGGCTGGTCGTTCTTTGTCGCGCATGCTCGGGGATAATCCGCACTTCGATGCAGGAGTGTTTACGCTCACGGTAAATGGTGGTTGAAACGGGAGAGTCCCACAGACTGAGTCTACGGCCAAGCCTTCATCACAACTGCCATAACCAGATCTACGTGCCTGTTGCCGCAATAGTTATTGTCCAAAAAGCAAAGGTGTTCCCAACTAACAACGCCGTGCAAGAACGTCTAGATGCGGCCTAATGCCATTCGTGCATCGAGAATGGACAGAAATTCCCTGAAAGCCAGCCGAGTCCAGCTGCTTGAGAAGCTCTACCTCTGACCAGTAATATGCCTCGGCAATTGCATGCTCGAAGGGGGCACCTTGCTCCCCTAAAAACGCTCCGAGAAGAAGAGTGCCACCCGGTCTAAGGGTCCTTGCGAATTCAGTTAGAACCAGGCCCCAGTCATCTGGCCGCAAATGAATCAACGAGTACCAAGCAAGTATCCCCCCGAGACTGGAGGACTTAAGCGGGATCTCCGACAATTCGCCCAAAACGAAGTTGGTGGAGGGAAATCTATTTTTCGCAATTCCAATGAACTCTGAGACCATATCAAGCCCGACTACTTCACATTTCAAAGTCCGCAATAAGTCTGCCCAGTGTCCGGGCCCCGACCCCGCATCCAGCACCGGACCATTAACCGCCCTTCCCCACTCAGAGATGAGTAAGACGTCCTTAGGGCTCATGTCCTCAATTGATCCCAAGGCTTCGACGTATTCGGGAGCGCGCTTTGCATAAGCCTGCCTTACGATGTCGTACAACGTGCCTCCGTCAACTCCGTAAAGATTTCCAGTCATCTCGACCACTAGAGAGTCTAACTCAATTCCAAGAGTGTATTTTTGAGTAAACACATTCGGAAAAGAGAGAAAAGTAAGCGAACGAGCCCTGTGGCAGTCTGTTAACGATGCCGCGACCCATTGCAAGTGGGGGGTAATCGAACAATCCCTAGCCCAGCTACTCCACAAACGGCCCAGCTGGGCTTCCTCTCGACATTTCGAGTCTTCCGCGCATTGCTGCTGCCCGAAATTGGATGGTTCCGTCAAGACAAGAGTTTCTTGATGCCCTCGGAGAGAATCTCTTGTGGGCTAATGTGGTGCGCCGCATGGAGGCGCGCATAAGTCGGGGATTGTTCGGGGTTGATGGCAACACGCTTTTCGTCGGGCGCCATGGGAGCGGTCAGAGCGGCGCCGATCACTAGGTTTGATAACCGGTAGGCAGTTCCCAACGGGTCCGGGACTCCCTCTCGCTCGAGTAGGACGCACATACGCTCAGAGAGCACTAGGTAAGCAGGGCCTCTGGGGGCGCGCATGCCGATGACCTGACCAGCCCACCGGTGGGTCGTGAGGTGCGTGAAGAAAGCTTGCATCAGGGTGGGGAGGTCGGCGTTGCTGATCGACTCGGACATTGCGGGGTCATCTGCAAGCGCTGTATCGAGGGCGAGGTCGAATAGGTCGTCGACTGACTCCACGCGGGAGTACAAGCTAGCTGGGGCGACGCCCACCTGTTGCGCCACAGCTCTCATGGTGAGAGCCCTCAATCCACCTTCGTCCAACAGCCTTACCGATGCTCTCGCAACCTCCGCAATATCCACGGCGCGGAGACGCTGCACAGGCTTTCGATTTTCCCAGTAATTCACCACACCAGCCTAGCTAAACCTGCTTGAACCACCTATCCGAACTATGTTAGTTTTGGAACATGCTGGATGCCACCAACCTTCCGATCACTTTTGAGAACACTTGCCTGCGCCCTCTCTCCGAACTGGACGCAGATGCGTATGCAGCAGGCACCAAAGATGGAGCTGTGCGGCGCTTCGCTCACCTACCTGAACCTGACTACACCCCCGAGTCCGTGCGACGGATGATCAGTGAAGAGGTCGCGGAAGGCCTCTCGTCCGGCACGTTGGCAGTCCTTGCACTTGCCGACGCCGAGACCGACCAGTTCGTGGGTTCCATGGTTCTCTTTGATGTCAGCTCCGAGGCTGCAGAGGTCGGATTCTGGATTCATCCCGGTGCGCGAGGGGGTGGGCATGCCCGTCGGGGCTTGGAACTGGCATCACGCTTTGCGCGCACCAGTGGACTTCGAACCCTGACGGCACGCACGCTTCCGGAAAACAAGGCCTCCCAGCACTGCTTGACGACGGCGGGATTCCGCGAGACCGGACGAGGCGTAGGGACCACGCCCGCAGGACAGCGCGAAGAGTTGTTCCATTACCAGCGCGATCTCGTGCCCGCATCCAAGTGGCCGTTGGTGACAGAACGACTTCGACTCCGTCTGCATGAGATGGGCGATGTCGCATGGCTTCACGAGCTGTACTCGCGACCTGACGTTGCTCGTTACCTGTTGGACGAACCATGGACTGTGGAAGCCACCCGTGACAAGCTCGCGGAGCGGCTATCAAAGACTGACCTCGATGGTGAGACTGCTGCACTTGCACTAGTCATCGAGTATGACGGCACCCCGATCGGAGACGTCGCACTGTGGCTCACAGATAAGGAGCACCGCCAGGGCGAGATCGGGTGGGTTCTGAACCCGGTACACGGTGGGCAAGGATTCGCTAGTGAAGCCGTTCGCGCGGTACTTGCCCTCGGGTTTGACCATTACCATCTCCACCGCATTACCGCACAGATGGATGCCCGCAATAGTGCCTCGGCAGCACTTGCTAACCGCGTTGGGCTCCGGCTCGAAGCGCATCACGTCCAGGACTGGTTTAGCAAGGGTGAATGGACCGATACCCTCGTTTACGCGCGGCTTGCCTCCGAGAACATAAGCCAATGAATGGCGTCTGATTTGAAATGAGCAGCGGTTGGATGTCTTAGCGGGTAGCGATTCCTAGTCGCATTTTCGGCCACAGCTCTCTGATGGCAGTCCCTGCACAACGCAAAACGCCTCAAATTTTTGCAGGTAGAAGCGTTTGGTGTGTTGAGGGGTTGTTTGAACAGTCAAACCAGATTCTTCGAACTCGGGAGATTCGGATATTCACTCTCCCAGCCGATATGCCGGTCTCGGTTGAAGTTGATTCCCTAGTAGGATACCCGCCGATTCCCTACTTTGGCAGGGGACGAGTGTTAGGGGCCGAATCGTGCTCTGACTAGGTATTACGCTTGGTGGTGGGGGAGACTTGATGATCGGGGTCATACCAGAGGATTCGGAACACATCGCCCGTCCGGAATCCCCAGAGGCGCACCGTTCCCTGTATTCGGAACCGGTAAAGTGATTCCTCGTCGGAGTGTCCTAGTTCAATCAGCCGTTCCTGCGCGAGTTTATGAATCGAAGTAACGTCCTGGCGGTGGTGCATGCGATGTCCAGTACCCGACCCGGCGCTCCAGACCTCTTTCCATTTCTTCGCGGACATGTCCGATAGAAAATTTAGTAATTGTTTAGTTTCGGGAGGGGTTAAGTCCCAGCGACACCCCAACTTGTTGAATCCAGTGTCGACTGTCTGTGCCGTCCAACGAACGGGTCTATCCATAAAGTCGCCATTCGGGGATTGTTGGGATAGTGACTTTCTAGTTGGGGGAGCGGAGACAGGAGCCAGACGCTTCTTTCTGTTGTTTTCCTGTCTCTTGGCTTTCTTGCGATCTCTTTTCTTCATCTACAGCGGAACGGATTCTTCCGCCAACTTACCGCCGTAGAAGTCCTGGACAACGTCAAGGTCGATTGGGTTACTGCTTGCGGCACCCTCGGGAATGTCTTCACGGGCCTGCCGCCAAGGACGCTCACTATGAGTGAGGTCGCTTAGTTGCTGGCCGGATAGGTTGCCGTAGGCTTCGATTACAGCGTCGACGGTTTCTTTTTCGGAATCGGTGAGTCCTGCGGACATACCGATTCCCGATTCGGGTCCAACTGTGAACCTTCCGCTGTGTTCGCGGAAAAGGTCTCTGACAACCGGACCATTTGCCCAGGCTTCAATGCGTGAGTCGAAGAGTGGTATCTCGTCCCAAACCAAATTCCAGGCTTGGGAGTAGTAGACGAGTTTCTGAAGTTTCATAGTTGTAACCGGGGTCTTCATTTGCTCCAAGATGTACTGTGCAACGTCTAAAACTCGCGCCATGACTACTCCTTTCTCTGCTAGGAATCTAAAACCCATTATTCTCGCTGACGGCTCACTTCACATAATCCAACACGATTTAGAGGATTTGGATTCCTCATGTCCCCCTTTCCGGGGTTGTCTACTCCATCACATCTCGCACGACCTCGGCGTACTCGTGGTCAATGTCTAGGTCGAGTACTCGAATCTCGTCGATGGTGAGGTCGCCCTCGCTAACCGCAATACTAATGGGGACAATGTTCTCGATAGAGAAAACCATTTCTTGCAACTCCCGGTCGATGTGCTTCCGGGGCGCGATGAAGTCGAAAGAGATGTGACTGACCAACCCGTCATTCTGGTCATTGGCCTTTATGCGAACCCCGGCGGGGAGTCGCTTGCCCGACGGGGCGGTGAGGGCGGCACCAGAAAACATCGGTTTAGCCCATGCTTCATAATCGGGAATCGTCAGCCAGTACCGCTCGGAGTTGAGCACGTCAATCTCGATGGTTGTAGTGCGGTATCGCGTCCGCATAGTAGCCTCCTGTAGGAAAATCGGGCCCCGAAAGTGCGGGTATTCGGGGTGAACGTCGTTCGTTCGGCGTCAGTATGACTCACGTTCCCGACACGTATCTCCCGATTGCGAACAAGAGTTCTAATTCGCCTACATCGCGCCGAACATTGTCAGCACGGCTCTTCCTGCGGCTCCAAGCGATGTCAAGACTGTTCCGGCGTCACTCGCGACGGATAACCCTCGGCGCAGCCCGTCCACAACTCGCGCCGGTTCCTTGCCTCCTTGGGTTTCTTCTTCAACTGCGTCAGCTATCTCGGTCAGACCGTCCTCGCGCAAAACGGTGACCAGATTTCGTACCTGCTCGGGCGTCACCTGCACAGTAATGGTCTGCTCGTTGTTGATACCCACCTGACCGCCGTGGACGTCGCCTGTCACGTTGACCGTGTTGGTAGTTGTCGATGAGCCACTCCGTGCGCGAAGATAGTCACCTACAGATTGGCCCGTGTAGACGAGTGCTTGTCCCTCACCGGTGAGTCCTCCCACGAATAGGGAGTGACCCGCGTCCGACATCATCGTTACTAACCCGGTATCCCGGAGCATAAAACCGGCTCTTTGCAGTTCCTTCGCGGTGAAATCGCAATAGCGAGCGAGTTCGCCGAAGGTAGTAGAGATTTTTTCGTATTCTTGACCATCGAGGTAATTTAACAGCCAGTCCGCAGGGGCGAATCGGTTTGTGCTCATATTCTGTGTCTCCTCTATACTTGTTGTGGTTTAAGGGTCGTTGGCCCGCAAGTATTGGCGCTTGAACTGCAAGCGGATAAGCGGCACCGAGGCTGCGTCCCGGTTTGCGAGGTACTCCTTCGGGAAACCATCCAAGAAAAACAGTCGGGAGGTTGAGCACCTCCCGGCTGTGTCTCGGTCTCTCGATTAGGAGTAATCCGTCGCCACGTCCAACGAGTACACACCCACAGTACTACTCGCGTTCTTCACAGCGTTGCGGACAACCTCCTGCTGCTGCATGTCCACCACCCGGTACCTCCCATCAATCTCGGCGACTGCCTCGATACGACCAAACGCCTCACCGTGGGGCTCCGCGTAGCGGGCAAGACCCAGGAGTTTTGCCTGCGCGTCGCCCAGATGTGTGCCGTGCGCATCAATAATGTTCATCTCCACACCGTCGCCGCGCTTGGTGAAGAAGATGAAGTCGGGACACATCGCGCGCCACTCGTCCTTGTAGAGGTAGGGCACCACCACACTCGACGAGCCGGCACGAGACGGGTTGCGGTACCAGTACAAGTTCTTATCGTGCGCCTGCTCGACTTCGCGGACGTGCTGCTCCCGGGTGTTCAACTTGACCGGGAACACGCCCTTGTCGTCCGCTATGGCATGGCCCTTGTACGTCGCAGCGGTGTAGACGTACTTGTCGCGTATCGGCTCACCGTCAGCGCCGCGAACCTGCTCGCGCTGCACCACGATTTTGCTCAGCAACACGAAATCGGTCGTGAGTGTCTCCGCGCCGGAGGCGATGACGCGCTCGTAGTGCGAACGCTCCTCGTCGGACAGCGCCTTTCGCGCGGTGCGGGTTTCGGTCAGCCGGGTCCTCACGCGGGTCGCCGTGTCCATGCGCACGCGGTCCACAACTTCGTCAACCCACCCCGCGGCAATGCCTTGCAGCGTAGCGTCGTAGGTGTCCATCGGGGTTTCGGGTCGTCGATAAGGGAGCTGATGTACTTCTTCAACTGCCTGCCGGACAGGCCGTGTTCGGCCATCTTCTGTGACTGCTGAATCGAACGGTCGTCGGCGCCATCGCCTACAATAGCCGTCACATCCCGAAGTGAGGCAGTCTCAATGTCGCGTTTCGCGTCCTCGACTTTGTCCTCGAACATGGCGACAGCACTGCGAATCGCGCTGGTCATAAAGGCGCCGGCCTGTGCGGCGCACCCCTCGACAATGCCGTGCTGACTAAGCAAGAGCGAGAATTCGTTGAGCCGCCTGACGTCGTCTCGAATCGTCCTCGGCACGGCATAGGTCGGCACAGCAGAAAGCGCGCGCCACAGGGGCCTTGTCGTCCTCCACCTCGGGGTTCGGCCGAGCGGGATTGCGTCGATGAGGACGGTCGGCAGCAGCGTGCCGCCGCCACCGAACTTGCCCTTGCTAATACGTCCCGCCACAGCAGTGGTGGTTTCCTCGTCGAAGCGTGGCAAGAGGCACTAGGTTGAGTACAGTAGGCCGTTGCCCTAGATACGACGAGCCAGCGGAGAGCGCACCATGCGACCAATAGTCTGCGTGATGTGGGTCTGGTCCTTGGCTGGCCGAAGCGTCACCAGCACCTCCGCGCGCGGGCAGTTCCAACCCGTCGAGATAGCGGTCTTGGCGAACACGACGCGGAGTCGCTCACGTCCCTGGACTTTGTCCGGCTCGACATACGGAATGTGCATGGAGCCGGGCAATGCGATGTCCTAGTGTTCGCCGAGCACGTTGCAAAACGCCTCCGGTGCGGTGTCGATGGTGTCGGCAATCGTAGAGACCCAGCGTTGGAAGTCCTCCGGTTTCGCGCCGTCCGGCACTTGGGCCACCATCAGCGGAATCACGTCGGCCAACTGTTCGTCGCCCGCGGTGTACTCGGCCCATGCCGCGTACGAGAGCGCGAGTTTCTCGGCGCCCGCGGGCAACACGGTGGTCTCAAAGTCACCGACCTCGGTGGGGAAAGTGAGCACAATCTCGTCCTTGATAATGCCATAGTCCCGCACCCTCGCCGGGTCGACCTCCACATTCGAGATGGTGTCGCGGTCGGCGATAGTGCCCGTCGTCTCCTCGAACCGCTCCGGGGTGGCGGAGATACCGAAAAGAATTGGCAACGGGGGAGCGCCGTGTGCACCATCGACAAGTCTTCGCACGATGGTGTTCCGGTTCTTTGGGTTCATGCCCCTGTGCGCCTCGTCAAGAAACATGTAGACCACAGTGCCGCCGTCTGCGGTGTTTCGCAGCTCATCCCAAAAATTGTGCTGGGCGGTATCAGGGCGCGCCAGAAGCGCCTCTTGGTCGTCGTCCTGGGCGCCGCGTACGAGGTGACCGTTCTTCGAGAGTTTGTCGGAGTTGAGGAAGTAGACCATGCCGGGGTTGAGGCGTTCTGCGGCTAAGTCCGACTCGATGGTCTGGGTTCTCAACGCCAGGACCTCGCTTGCACGAATAAGGCTTTTGCGGGATTGTTCGTTCAGGCTCGGCTCCTCGGAGAACCACAGAATCGTCGCGTTGGGGTCGGGCTCGAAGAGGTTATCCTCACGTCCCTCGAAAATGGTCTCGATGACCGCCGCGGCCATAACCGTCTTGCCAGCGCCGGGTAGTGGCTGGCAGTGCGAAGGCGGACGGAGTGCCGTCGAACTCGAAGTTTCGCCTGGCGCGGGTAGTTCTGCAGCACCTCGCGCACGGCGTCTTCCTGGTAGTCCTTGAGAATACAGCGCATGGCCTATGCGTACCTTCCTGTGTTGACCTCGAAGTTTGTCAGATACGACTCGTAAAGGCGCACAGTTTCGATACCGCTGGGCAAAAGGCCCGCGACGTGCTGGAACTGACGACGGTCGTCGGTGATGATGTAAATGAGGCCTGAGCGCTTGTCCTCGTCCTCGGCGATGAAGTCGTCGAGATAGTCGAGCGACTCGATGACCCCGTAGTAGGCCGACCCCCGTAGCCCTTGTCGGTAGGTCGTCGATGACCGAGCCTTGTTGGCCTGCGCGCAGCCACAGCGGGGGAGCGATACAGCTAAACCCGCGCGCGAGTTGGTTTGCCAGCGGGTCCTCGTAAGTGAGCGTGAAGAACTTGGCGTTGGCTTAGATGCCGACGGAGAATTCCGAACCGTCTTCACGGCGGCCGCTGATAATCGTTCGGGTGCGTGGCTTAGTGACATATTCGTAAACACCTTGGGATTCCCACTCGATGTCACCCTTGCGTAGACCGGCATTGGTCATCGCGGCAGCTTTCTTCTTACCGACCTCGTTATTTGTCACGACAATCGCGCGACGTTTTGACGCGGAACGTTGATTGATAAGTGCTACCGCCTCCAGCGTGGAACCGGAGCCGCCTAAAAAGTCGAGGACCACGCCGTCCTTTGGGGTGCAGACCTCAATCCAGTCTGCGAGTACGGTGACGTCCTTGGGATTAGGGAAACGCTTTTCTTTGAACACGCACTTATGGACGCCTTTGTCGTTCCAGAACAGATGACGAGAACCGTGCGTCCGTTGCCTGTCGAACGTGGATAGGAGGGCGGCCCCGCACGAAACGGCTTCGAGCAACTCCTCATCGACCTAGGAATCAAGCAGAAAAACGGCAAACCCTACCACCCCCAAACCCAAGGAAAAGTCAAACGCTTCCACTACACCTTTAAACTAGCTCTTTCGAACAAAGCACCAGCTCAAAGCCTCGATGAACTCAACGCTCAGCTAAAAGAAATCATCGGATACTACAACTACAAACGCCCCCATAGAGCCCTAAACAGAACCACCGCCGCAGAAGCCTATACAGCCCTACCAAAAGCGCATCCAGCAGAAATCAAACCAGACCGAGACTACCGACTACGCACCGACAAAGTAGGTACCAACGGCAAAACAACCCTGCGATGGGGCGGCAAACTACGCCGCCTCTACATAGGGCGCAGATGGGGCGGAGAACCCATCACAATGGTATGCGTCGACAACCACGTCAACATCAAGACCGCCCCCTAGGGGTACAAATCGCGGCCTACACACTCACCGAAGAAAAGGTTTACTACAACAAGAAAGACAACGAACTCAACCCCCAACGGGGCAACTAAAAACGAAAAATCTCGAGACACCGACCGGAACGATGTCTCGAGACTTCACAGAGTGCCCCAGAGAGGATTCGAACCTCCGACACCGGCTTTAGGAGAGCCGTGCTCTATCCCCTGAGCTACTGGGGCGGGGGTGCGTTGCGCACCTTGGTAAGACTAGCAGCCTTGCTTTAGGCGGCGGTAAATGCGTAGCCGTTTGAAGCGGAGCGCCCGCGGGCTGTGGCGTGGGTGGCCGCGCCGGGTGCTTGGGTTTACTCGCCGGACAGCTCTGCGTACTTGGCGTGGACCTCGCTAGCAGCGGGATTGGTGGCGTGGGTGCCGTCGGAGTAGAGGACGGTGGGCACGATGCGGTTGCCATCGTTGACGGACTCGATCCAAGCGTTGATATCTTCGGTGCCTTCCGCTTCGGCGTCAACGAGTGCGTGCGGAGTCTCAGTGCGATTGAGGGCGGAAATCAGGCGTTGGCAGAACGGGCACCAGTCGGCGTAGAAGATGGTGACGTGTTCGGTAGTTTCCGGGGTAGTAGCCATTAAGCAGCAGCCTTTCGGTCGTAGGTAAGGAATCGGTATTTCATTGGCAGCTCGCTCGGCGGCTGCCCGGGGATGGTGAGGTGTCCGGACTGTGAGGTCAGCCAGTCGCTATCGGCAGACAAGCTGAACTCATCCGGTACGGAGGGGGCCAGTACGGCGTCGTCGCCGTAGGCATCGCCGACCTGCACACCCATGAGGGTGAGCTCGATGGTATCGACGCGGTCGAGGGCGGAGTTATAAAGTTGGCCGCCGCCGATGATCCAGGCGTCGCTAGGCGCAGCATCAAGCGCGGCGTCGAGGTTATCCACCACGGTGGCACCCGCAGACCATTCGCCGGGTTCATGGCTGGACAGCACGATGTTCTCTCGGCCTGGCAGCGGGCGGAACTTGGGGTTGAGGGATTCCCACGTCTTGCGGCCCATGATGACAGGCGCGCCCATGGTCACTTCCTTGAAGTGCTTCAGGTCCTCCGGCACGTGCCAGGGCATAACCACGCCGTCACCAATGACCCCGTCGAGGGACTGGGCCCAGATTGCGCCCAGCATTAGACGGACACCTGTGCCTTGATGGTGGGGTGGGGGTCGTAGCCGATGACCTCAAAATCTTCGAAGTCATAGGAGAACATGTCCGGCGCCTTGTGGAGCTTGAGCTGTGGGTACTCGCGGGGCTCACGGGAGAGTTGCTCTTTGACCTGCTCGATGTGGTCGTTGTAGATGTGGCAATCGCCGCCGGTCCAGATGAGATCGCCCACCTTTAAACCTGCTTGCTGGGCAAACATGTGGGTCAGCGCGGCATAGGATGCCAAGTTGAAGGGCACGCCCAAGAACATGTCGGCGGAGCGCTGGTAGACCTGCATGGACAGCTTGCCGTCAGCGACATAAAGCTGGAAAAGCAAGTGGCAGGGCATGAGCGCCATCTTGTCCAACTCAGAGACGTTCCACGCGGAGACCAAGTTGCGGCGGGAATCCGGGTTGTTCTTGAGCGTATCCAGCGCGACCTGAATCTGATCGATGTGCTGGCCATCCGGCGTGGGCCAGGAGCGCCATTGCACGCCGTAGACGGGGCCCAACTCACCGTCCTCATCGGCCCACTCGTTCCAGATACGGACCTTGTTTTCCTGGAGCCACTTCACGTTGGAGTCACCGCGCAGGAACCACAGCAATTCACCAATCACGCCGTGGAAGTAGACCTTCTTGGTGGTCAGCAGGGGAAAAGACTCCGCCAGGTTATAGCGAAGCTGGGCACCGAACAGGGAGAGGGTGCCGGTGCCAGTGCGGTCGCCTTTGGGAGCGCCTTCTTCCAGGACGCGGCGCAGGAGGTCCTCGTACGGAGTCTCAATCATGGTCGCCATGATAGCGCTCTTGCGCCCGTGCCACGCGCGTGGGGTTAGTACCCGCCGTTGGCCTCCGCGTAGGCGGCGGCGTGTTCCAGAATCTCCTCTGCCAGCTCCGGGCGGCAGATCAAAAGATCCGGGATGAAGGTGTCCTCGTTATTGAACTTGATGGGAGAGCCATCCAGTCGTGAACAGTGCAGGCCCGCGGCCAAGGCCACGCCTACCGGAGCGGCCTGGTCCCACTCGTACTGGCCGCCGGCGTGGATATAGGCGTCGTAGTCACCCAAGAGCACGTGGATGGCCTTCGCACCTGCGGAGCCCACGCCGACGGTCTCAAAGCTCATCTTCTCCGCGACGTAATCCGCCACCTTCGGCGGACGGTTGCGGGAGACCACGAACTTCTTTGACAGCGGGCCCGTTACCGCGCGCACATCGGAGGACTTAAAAGTCACGCCCATGTCCGGCATGCCGACGGCCGCGTGGATGGGGGTGCCGTTTTCTACCAGCGCGATGTGGACGGCCCAGTCCTGGCGGCCGGTAGCGAACTCCTTCGTGCCGTCGAGCGGGTCAATGATCCACACGCGGTCCTTCTTCAAACGGCTCAAGTCATCGGCAGCCTCTTCCGACAGGACGCCGTCCTTGGGGCGGTGCTGCTCAAGGACGCGGGAGATCCACTCCTGAGCGGCCTCATCGCCGGCATCACCCAGCGCCAAGCCGCGCAGCAGGCCACCGTTGCGCACGCCTTTGAGTATTTCGCCGCAGCCATCGGCGAGGGAGTTGGTTAGACGGGAATCAGAAATCTCAACGGTCATAGTGACCAGATTAGCGCGCGCGATACAGTAGGGCATGTCTAAAAACGTTCTGGCGAAGTTCCGCCCACAGGTGGCCGGGTGGTTCCAGGACGTTTTCGCCGCCCCCACCCCCGTCCAAGAGCAGGCATGGGAGGCGATTTCCGGTGGTGCGAATGCGCTGGTTGTGGCACCGACCGGCTCTGGTAAGACGCTCGCGGCATTTCTGTGGGCGCTGAATTCTTTGGTGGAGCGCGAAGGCCAGACCGCGCTGCCGCTGAGCAATGAACCCTCCCGCGAGGGAGCTCATGATGGCGTGAGAGTGCTGTATATCTCACCGCTCAAGGCTTTGGGCGTGGACGTTGAGAATAATCTGCGTGCCCCGCTCAACGGCATTGCCCGCACCGCCGAGCGGCTGGGCCTGGAGGTGCCGGATATTACCGTCGGCGTGCGCTCAGGGGATACCCCGCAGGCAGAGCGCGCCCGCCAGGTACGCAAGCCGCCAGACATCCTTATCACCACGCCGGAATCGGCCTACTTGATGCTCACCTCCAAGGCGGCGGGGATTCTGAAGACCGTGGATACCGTCATCATCGATGAGATCCACGCCCTAGCCGGCACCAAGCGCGGCGTGCACCTAGCGCTGACTTTGGAGCGCCTCGGGCTTATCGCCGGGGAGTTCCAGCGCATCGGGCTGTCGGCCACGGTGCGGCCGCTGAGTGCTGTCGCGAACTTCTTGGGCGGCGACCGTCCCGTCGACATCATCGCACCACCCGCCAAGAAGCGCTGGCAGCTCGACGTCCACGTGCCGGTCGAGGACATGTCGGACCTGCCCACCCCGGAGCAGGGATCCCCCATTGGGGAAGCGACTGTCGACGACCCCCTGGGCATCACCCAAGGCCCCCAAGACGCCCTGCGCGTGCAGGCGCAGCGTGGGGAAACGGACACACAGGGCGGGGTAGGAGACTCCGCCCTGCCCACGGCGAAGTCCATCTGGCCCTTCATCGAAGAAGAGCTGTACGCCGAAATTATGGAGCAGCGCTCCACCCTCGTCTTTGTTAATTCCCGTCGCACCGCCGAGAGGCTTACTAGCCGGCTCAACGAGCTCTATGCCCAGGAGCACGATCCAGAATCCTTGAGCCCAACCACCCGGCGCGACCCGGCCCAGCTGATGAAACAGGTCGACGTCGCCGGGAAGGCACCTGCCGTTATTGCCCGCGCGCACCACGGTTCGGTGTCCAAGGACGAGCGCGCGCTGACGGAGACGATGCTCAAGGAAGGCACGCTCAAAGCCGTTGTGGCCACGAGCTCCCTGGAGCTGGGCATTGACATGGGCGCGGTGGAGCTGGTGGTGCAGGTGGAATCCCCACCCTCGGTGGCCTCCGGCCTGCAGCGCGTGGGCCGCGCCGGGCACTCCGTCGGCGCGGTCTCCCATGGCTCCTTCTATCCCAAGCACCGCGCGGACCTCGTGCAATCAGCACTCACCGTCGCCCGCATGGAGGAGGGCCTCATTGAGGAGATGCACGCCCCGCGCAACCCGTTGGATGTCTTGGCACAGCAGACGGTGGCGGCGGTGGTGGCGTCGGCAAGCGCGAGCACGAGCGAGGGCCTCGAGGCCGACAGCTGGTATGACACCGTGCGCCGTGCCTGGCCCTATAAGGACCTGGCGCGCGAGGTCTTCGACTCCGTGTTGGACTTGGTCAGTGGTGTGTACCCGTCGACGGACTTTGCGGAGCTCAAACCCCGGGTGGTCTATGACCGCGTGACGGGCGTGCTCACCCCGCGCCCCGGCGCGCAACGCGTGGCGGTGACCAACGGCGGCACCATCCCGGACCGCGGCATGTTCGGCGTCTTCCTGGTGGGTACTGGTGAGGCTGGTTCCGCGCCGCGCCGCGTGGGTGAGCTCGATGAGGAAATGGTCTATGAAACCCGGGTGGGGGATATCTTCACCCTCGGTGCGACGAGCTGGCGTGTGGAGGAGATCACGCGCGACCAGGTGTTGGTGACACCCGCGCCGGGGCACACCGGGCGTTTGCCTTTCTGGAACGGTGACCAAACTGGGCGTCCCTATGAGCTGGGCAAGGCGTTGGGTGCATTCCGGCGGGAGGCGCTCGCGGATCCGTCGGTGGTGCGCGGTGCGGATGAGAATGCGCGGCGCAATATCGCCGCCTACCTGCGGGAGCAGAACGAGGCCACCGGGCTTATCCCGGATGAAAAGACGCTGCTGCTGGAGCGCTTCACGGACGAGCTGGGGGATTGGCGCGTGCTGCTGCACACCCCGTTTGGCCGGCCGGTGAATGCGGCGTGGGCGCTGGCGGTGGGGCAGCGCGTGGCGGAGCGCACCGGGATGGATGCCCAGGCCGTGGCGGGCGATGACGGCATCGTGCTGCGCCTGCCGCAGGGGGAGCAGGACCCCGATGCTGCGCTCTTTCTTTTCGACGCCGATGAGATCGCGGACACCGTCACCGAGCAGGTGGGCAACTCCGCGCTCTTTGCTTCTCGTTTCCGGGAGTGCGCGGCGCGAGCGCTGCTTCTGCCGCGGCGCAACCCCGGCAAGCGCGCGCCCTTGTGGCAGCAGCGCCAGCGCGCGGAGCAGCTTCTCGACGTCGCCCGCAACTACCCCTCTTTCCCCATCATCCTGGAGACCGTGCGCGAGTGCGTGCAGGATGTCTATGACCTGCCAGCACTCACGGAGGTCATGCGGGAGCTGGCGCACCGCCGCGTGCGCATCGCGGAGGTCACCACGGAGCAGCCTTCGCCTTTCGCGTCTTCGCTGTTGTTCAACTACACCGGCGCGTTCATGTACGAGGGGGACTCGCCCCTAGCGGAAAAGCGTGCAGCGGCCTTGGCATTGGACCCGGCGCTGTTGGCGAAGCTGTTGGGCACGGTGGAGCTGCGCGAGCTTCTCGACGGCTCCATCATCGCCGAAGTCCACGCCCAGCTGCAGCGCACCACTCCGGAACGTCAGGCGCACACCACTGAGGAGGTCGCGGACCTGCTGCGCGTGCTCGGCCCCATCCCGGTCGAGGAATTCGGTGCGCACGCCACGGTGCCACTCAGCACACTCGATGCGCTCGGTGCACGCATTATGCGGGTGCGCATCAACGGCCGCGAGCACGTGGCGCAAGCGCTCGATGCGCCGCTGCTTCGCGACGGCCTCGGCATCCCCGTCCCGCCCGGCATCCCCGCCCAGCAGGCCACGATTACCGATGCCGTCGATCAGCTGGTTAGCCGCTGGGCGCGCACGCGCGGGCCATTTGTGGCGCGCGAAGTGCAGGAGGCCTTTGGCCTGTCAGCCGCGGTGGCGCACTCGACGCTGAATGGGCTGGATTCCATCCTGGCGGGGCACTACCGGCAAGGCGTGGAGGAACAGGAGTACTGCGCGGCGGAGGTGCTCAAGGTCATCCGCTCGCGCTCGCTGGCGGCTGCCCGAGCTGCCACGCAGCCTGTTTCTCCCGCGGCCTTCGGGCGCTTCCTGCCGGATTGGCTGCAGGTGGCGGCGGTGGGCCGGCGCCCGGTGCTGCGTGGGGTGGACGGCGTCTTCGCCGTCATCGAGCAGCTGGCCGGCGTGCGCCTGCCGGCCTCGGCCTGGGAGAGCCTCATCCTTCCTGCGCGCGTCGGGGATTATTCGCCGACCATGCTCGATGAGCTCACCGCCAGCGGCGAGGTCCTCATCCTTGGTGCCGGCAAGGCCGGCACCAACGACCCGTGGGTCATGCTGCTGCCGGTGGATTATGCCGCGCAGCTCGCCCCGCAGGTCTCTGCGGAGGAAGCGGGTGTGTCCCTGCTGCAGACCCAGCTGCTCGAGGCCCTGCAGGGCGGCGGCAGCTACCTCATCTCCGATATTCAACCGCAGCTCAGCGGCACACCCGAGGAGGTCCGGGAGGCGCTCTGGGGCTTGGTGGAAGCAGGTCTGGTCAGCCCCGATTCCTTCGCTCCTATCCGGGCCCACCTGGCCGCAGGTGGGCGTGCCGGGCGTACGGCGCATCGCGCGAGGCGTCGGCCATCGCGATCGCGCCTGCGCATGGGGCGCACGTCGTTTGCGCAAGCGCACAATGTGTCTGGTGCGCAGGTCGCACCAGACGTGGTGGGGCGCTGGTCGCTGTCCGTTCCCGCGGCCACGGATGCCACGTCGCGCTCCATTGCCCACGGCGAGGCCTGGCTGGACCGCTATGGCGTGCTTACCCGCGGGTCAGTGGTGGCCGAGGACGTCCTGGGTGGTTTCGCCTTGGCTTATAAGGTGCTCTCCGGTTTTGAGGAATCCGGCAAGGCCATGCGCGGCTACGTTATTGAGGGCTTGGGCGCCGCGCAGTTCTCCACGCCCGCGGTCATCGACCGCCTGCGCGGTGTGGATGATTCCCCGGACGTTACAGGCTGGCCCTCCGGCACCCGCGAGCCGCAGACGTATGTTCTTGCCGCGACGGACCCGGCCAACCCTTATGGCGCAGCGCTGTCTTGGCCGCCGACTGATGCTGGTGACTCTGGTGCCCGCCCCACCCGCGCCGCGGGTGCCTTGGTGGTGCTCATGGATGGCCTGCCGGTGGCGCACTTAACCCGCGGCGGGAAGACGCTGACGACGTTCTTTAACGCTCTTCCCGAGGGCATCGAGCGCACCGAGGTACTAGCCGCAGTGCTTGCAGGCCTCAACGAGCTGGTGGCCGCCGGGCGCTTGAGCAAGCTGGTCATTGAGAAGGCGAACGGGCGGCCCATCTTCGAATCAAAGCTTGGCGGTGAGCTGCGCGCACTGGGGGCGGCACTGACCCCGAAGGGCGTGCGGATTACCGGATCTGCCCACACCGCCTCTTCCGGCCGTGCAGGACAGCACGGTCACTCTGGAGAAGCCGCGCGCTCCGCCGAACCTTACCGTCCCGCACGTCGCGGTGGGCGTCGCGCCGTCGAGGCGATGGAGGAGCTCTCCTTCGATGATCCGGAGGATTCCACTGAGTCTGGTGGCCCATCGACTGCACAGGGAAGCCCAGGCGGCTTCCGCCCGCGCCGGCGGCGCCGCTGAATGATATTCACCTTCATTTAGCCCACGGGCTTTTCATGGGTCTAACCTCAAAAGCTGATAGCCCAATAGAAAAGGAGTCTTGTTTCCATGCGGCTAAAGCGCCAACTACCTAACGTGTCCGAGCTGAAGAACCTCATGCGGTTCGAAGCACCCAACCTCGACCGCCGGGCAGCACGCCTGGCAGAGGCCGCTGATGTGTGGGATCTGCGCAAGATCGCCAAGCGCCGCACACCCAAGGCCGCCTTCGACTACGTCGACGGCGCCGCCCGCGATGAGGTCAGCTACCGCGAATCCCGCGATTTCTTCCGCGACGTTCGCCTCATGCCCAACGTGCTCAACGGTGCGCACGACATCAACCTTGGCACCGAGATCGCCGGCGAACCCGCAGCATTGCCCTTCGGCATCGCGCCGACCGGCTTTACCCGCTTCATGCATGCCGAAGGCGAGGACGCCGGTTCCCAAGCTGCCCGCGACGCAGGCATCCCGTTCACGCTCTCCACGATGGGTACGCGCTCGGTGGAGGAGGTCGCGGCGTCGCAAGGCAATAGCGGACGCCGCTGGTTCCAGCTTTACCTGTGGAAGGACCACTCCGCCTGCCAAGAACTCATCGAGCGTGCTGCCGCCAACGGATACGATACCCTCGTGGTCACCGTGGATACGCCCGTGGCCGGCCAGCGTCTGCGCGATACCCGCAACGGCATGCGCATCCCGCCGCGCCTGACCACCGGCACGGTCTTCGATGCCGCGTGGCGCCCCGAGTGGTGGTTCAACTTCCTCACCACAGACCCGGTTACGTTTGCCTCCCTGACCTCGACCACGGGCACCCTGGGCGAGCTGGTCAACACCATGTTTGACCCAGGCCTCAATTTCGAGGACCTCGCTTGGATTCGCAAGCAGTGGAAGGGCACGCTCTTCGTCAAGGGAATCGTCAACCCCGAAGACGCACGCAAGGTCATCGACCTTGGTGCCGACGGCATCGTGGTGTCCTCTCACGGCGGGCGCCAGCTCGATCGCGTGGTCAACACCCTCCAGGCCCTTGAGGCCGTGCGCGCAGAGGTGGGCCCGGACGTGGAAATCATCTACGACTCCGGCATCATGTCCGGCGTCGACATCGCCATTGCGCTGGCTCTGGGCGCGGACTTCGTCCTCATCGGCCGCGCCTACCTTTATGGGCTGATGGCCGGCGGCAAGGAAGGCGTCGACCGCGTAATTGAGCTGTTGGCGGAAGAGTTCAAGAACACCCTCCAGCTACTGGGCGTGAAGAAGATCGAAGACCTATCCCGCCAGCACGTGGTCACCCCGTGGGAGCCGGGTGCGCTGGCATTCGGTGCGGGAAAGGATGCGCCGGTAGAGTAGGCACCCGTTTGGTGAGGAGGTTCTGCTGTGCCAGAGGGTGATTCCGTTCTGCAGCTTTCGAACCGGCTGCAGTTCATGGAAGGCCGGCGCGTGATCTCCTCCTCCCTGCGCGTGCCGCGCTATGCCACCGTGCGCTTCGACGGGCTGGTGTGCGAGGAGGTCTGGCCCTATGGCAAGCACCTCTTCATGGATTTCGGCGGCGAGCTCATCCTGCATACCCACCTCAAGATGGAAGGCACATGGGCCATCCACTATGCCGGCGACCGCTGGCGCAAGCCCGGTCACAGCGCGCGCGTGGTGCTGCAGATGGAGAATACCCCGCGCGATATCGAGCTGGTGGGGCACTGGTTGGGGCTGGTGGAAGTTTTCCCCACCCGCGAATTTGAGCAGCGCATGGCGCACCTGGGCCCCGACATCCTCGCACCAGAATGGGAGGAAGGCGGCTTTGAGGAGGCCGTTCGCCGCATCGAGTTGCGCCCAGAACGGAGCATCGGCGCGGCTCTCTTGGACCAGCGCAACGTGGCGGGCTTGGGCAACGAATACCGCGCCGAGATCTGCTTCCTGGCCGGCGTTCATCCAGCAACACCTGCAGCGCTTGTCGACGTCCCCCAGATCCTCACCATCTTCCGCCGCCTCATCTGGGCCAATCGCGATTCCCCGGTACGCGTGACCACCGGTGTGAAGCGGGCAGGGGAGACCACTTACGTCTTCGGGCGCAACCGCAAACGCTGCCGACGCTGCGGCACGCTGATTGAAAAGTCCACGCTGGGTGGCGTGGACGCCGGCGGTGACGAGGGCGAGCTAGAGCGCGTCATCTGGTGGTGCCCGCACTGCCAGCCATCCAGCTAGGCTGGCAACCATGAAGATCATCTTGAATATCATCTGGTTGGCAACCGGTGGCCTTGCCCTCGCGCTGGGCTATTTCCTCCTCGGCATCTTGGCCTGTATCCCCATCGTGACGATTCCCGCTGGTGTGGCTTCGATGCGTATGGCGAATTTTGCCTTGTGGCCTTTTGGGCGCTCCGTCATCCAGCCGGTCAAGGGTACCGGTGGCATGTCGGCTTTCTCGAACGTCGTGTGGTTCCTTGTTGCCGGCTTGTGGCTGGCCATTGGTCACGTCACCACTGCAGCGGCGCAGGCCGTGACCATCGTGGGCATCCCGGTGGCTCTGGCCAACCTAAAGATGATTCCGGTGACGTGCTTCCCCTTCGGCCGCAAGATTGTGGACTCTGACCACATCCCCTTCGGCTGGGAGTCGATGATCAAGCTCTAACGATTATCTCTCCGGTTGCGGGGTTGCCTGGGGTGGTTTAGGGTGCTGAGTCATGGGGGGATTTAGAGACCTATTTCTCCTACCGCAACTCGGGGATCACATTGGTGAAGCAAGCGGTAGGAGGCGAGAAGCGATTACGCGCACTCGGCGCTTCATCGGCCGACGCCGCCGAACTGGCGCGCTTAAACCACGTCTACTTCGGCGCGACCAAGTTCACAGGAAAGCAACGCACTGCCCGCAGCCGAGCTTTAGAACAAGGCCATGACCTGGCCACGCTGAGCCTCATTGAGTCCTACACGAAGAAGCTGAAAAACCAGCTGCATGCTTGGAACCTACGGGTCAAGCTTGCGGACACACCGGCACCGAATATCCCAGCCGTGGCGGCCAAGCGCTTAAAGGAACTCAAAACCAAGCGCGTTCCTACACCTGGTGTGCGCATGACCTATCGCTCTGATGGTCCGCACTCGCTGACCATTACCGATGACCCCATGACCGTCACCGAGATGCGCGGCGTACTGGAATCCATCAACCAGAGCAATCTGCTGGAAGCAGCCAACCACGTCTTCTTCAACAAGTCCCACGGCGGAACCAAACCAGCTGTGTTCACCAGCGTGGTGGTGACCTTGGACAAGCTCGACAAGATTGTCTCTGGCGACGGTGATGACATCGTGCTGGAGCTCACTAATGGCGGCCGCATGACCGGCACGGAGTTTCTGAATTATAAGTTTGCCGAGAGCGGTTACGTCACCCTCATCCACCCCACGATCGGACCGGTGTGGCTGCACCGGATGAAGCGCTTAGCCGGGTTTGAGCAGCGCATGATGGCCAGCGCTGAACATCCGACCTGTGCTAGGAAGGGGTGCAATAAGCCCGCTGATTATGCCCAGGTGCACCACCTTGTGCCGTGGAAGGCCGGAGGGGCTACCAACCCGCCGAACCTGACCATGTTGTGCGCCTATCACAACGGCGTCAATGATGATGACCCGGAGAAACCCACCGGTGCCGGCTATGTCTTCCGACTACGCGGCGATGTGGACTACATCCCTCCCTGGGGAGAACCAATAACCGCCCAGGCTGCATATCAAGCCGCGCAACGCGGGCTTGGACCGCGTGGTGGGTGAACCACCACGCAACACAACGGACACGCAACACATAGGGCAGGCACCCTTACGCGGATGCCCACAGGAAGGTAAATCACCACGCGGACGCCCACAGGGCCTCCGCGGCCTTGGCGATCCCGCACGTCGATTACCCGTTAAAAACGGGTGTACCCCCGACCGTTCGGCCGGGGGGACGTCGCCAAGCAGTGCTTAGCGGTGGTTGCGGTACCAGCCGATGAGAGCATCGGTGGAACCGTCGCCGGATGCGGCCTCCTCCTTGCCGGAGACTGCCGGTGCCAGGTCATTGGCTTGCTGCTTGCCCAGCTCCACGCCCCACTGGTCGAAGGAGTTGATGTCCCAGATGATGCCTTGGGTGAACACGATGTGCTCGTAGAGCGCGATGAGCGCGCCGAGGGTCTGCGGGGTGAGCTCCTCAGCCAGAATGGTGGTGGAGGGGCGGTTGCCCGGCATCACCTTGTGCGGAACGAGGGCTTCGTCTACGCCCTCAGCGGCAATCTCTTCTGCCGTCTTACCAAAGGCCAAGACCTTGGTCTGCGCGAAGAAGTTGCCCATGAGCAGGTCATGCATCGAACCGGTGCCGTCCGCAGTGGGGAAGTCCTCCTTCGGGCGGGCAAAGCCGATGAAGTCCGCCGGGATGAGCTTGGTGCCCTGGTGCATGAGCTGGAAGAAAGCGTGCTGGCCGTTGGTGCCCGGCTCGCCCCAGTAAATCTCACCGGTGCCGGCGCTCACCGCGGTGCCGTCGCGGCGCACGGACTTGCCGTTGGACTCCATGGTCAGCTGCTGCAGGTAGGCCGGGAAGCGTCCGAGGTCCTCGGAGTAGGGCAGCACCGCATGGGTCTGCGCGCCGAAGAAGTTGGAGTACCAGACGCCGAGCAGGCCCATGAGCGCCGGCACGTTCTGCTCCAGGGGCGCGGTGCGGAAGTGCTCATCCATGGCGTGGAAGCCCTCGAGGAAGCGCATGAAGTCCAGCGGGCCGATGGTGCACATCAGCGACAGACCGATGGCGGAATCGACGGAGTAGCGCCCGCCCACCCAGTTCCAAAAGCCGAACATGTTCTGGGGGTCGATGCCGAACTCGGCGACCTTCTCCGCGTTGGTGGAGACCGCAACGAAGTGCTTGGCGACGGCCGACTCATCACCATCAAACTGCTCAATCAGCCAGCGGCGTGCGGCGTGAGCGTTGGCCAGGGTTTCCTGGGTGGTGAAGGTCTTCGATGCGACGATGAAGAGGGTGGAGCCGGCGTCGAGGCCGTCGAGAGTCGCGGCGAGATCCGCCGGGTCGACGTTGGAGACGAACTCCGCACTAATGCCCGCTACCTCGTAAGGGCGCAGAGCCTTGGCAGCCATGGCGGGGCCCAAGTCGGAGCCGCCGATGCCGATGTTGACGACCTTCTTGATGGTGTGTCCCGTATGCCCCAGCCACGCGCCGGAGCGCAGTGCGGTGGCGAAGTCGCGCATGCGGCCTAAAGTCTCGTGGACGTCGGCAGCGACGTCTTGGCCGTCGACGCTCAAGTCCTTTTCCGCGGGCAGGCGCAGCGCGGTGTGCAGAACGGCGCGATCCTCGGTGTTGTTGAGGTGTTCGCCGGCGAACATAGCGTCGCGGCGGCCCTCGACATCCGCGGCGCGGGCGAGGTCTACCAATGCGGTGACTACTTCCTCATCGATGAGGTTCTTCGACAGATCCACGTGCAGGCCCGCAGCATCGAAGGAAAAGTCTGCGGCGCGGGAAGCGGAGTTGGCAAAAAGCTCACGCAGGTTGAGGTCCTTTTTACTCTCAAAAAGCGAGGTGAGCGCGGCCCACTGCGGCTGAGCGGTGATGTCCATTGCAAAAGCCTTTCTGGCAGGTAGCAGACATGAAACTTACTGTGTCCACCGTAGTCCAGAAATCTCTTCGGTGCCGAGGCAGAAGGCTGCGCTGGGTTGAGCTAGGCGTAAAGCTTGAGGCCGAATTGCTTCATTGTGTTTGCGATCTCCATGGCGCCCACTTCGACGTCAGAGGGATCTTGGTCATTGCCGAAGGACAACACACCGACGGCGTAGAGCTTGCCGTCGATGGAAGCATAGACTGGTCCGCCACTGTCGCCCGGGGCGCTGTCATTGCCGAAGGTAAACAGCCCTTGATCCTCGTGACGGTCGATGAAGTTGCCGCAGGAGACTCCTCGCGTAGAGCCGGCGCGGCAAATTGTGGGCTTCGTCAAAGCAACGTCCTCAAGGGGCAGCCATCCTGCTAAAGGAGCGTTCAGAGCGGGTGAGGTCGAGACTTGAGCGGCCGGATTGGAGACCTCAATAAGTGCGATATCGGCGGAGTTGATCTGGTCCGTATTGGTATTGCGGGCCTCCAGCACCATCTCACCAATCTTCACGTTGTCACCAGAGCGGTCCTGGTAGAAAAAGGTGTCTCCCTTGTCACCGCAGTGGCCGGCGGTCAGGATAAAGAGGCGCTCGCCGTCGCCAACGAAATGACCAGCGGAGCATCGTCCGCTGCTATCTGCGTTGTAAATTGCGACCCCCGGAGTGAGAACACCAGCTGTCATGAAGTACTCAGCTGCTTCCGGCTGGGCCAGATCCACGCGGGGATCGGGGCGCTCAGCTTGAGGGATTTCGGTGGTGTTATCCCAAAGAGAGTTACTATCGAGGACCTCTTCCGAGCCTTGATCCGTTCCGGAATCCTGCCTGGGGTCAGTATCGCCGACGGCTGGAAGATTCAGCGTCGTGGTGGAAATGGAGGCCACAGTAGAAGAGGAACCGCTGCAGGCGGTCAACACGAAGGCGGAAGTAGCTGCGGCGAGAGTTGCAGCGAGACGAGAGAAAAAGCGCATGAAGGGGGAAGAGCTCACTGCATGCCTGGGCGCGTGTGCGTTGGGGACTAGTCCGTGAGGTGCTCCCTGAGCCGAGTTGGCACTCAGCCCAGCTTTCCGCGTCCCAAACGCAGCAGGGCAGAAGCGATGGCGGGGCCTTCCTCACCGAGCTCGTCACGGAATTCATTGAGGATGGCGATTTCGCGGGTGTGCACCAAACGGGTACCGCCCGAGCTCATGCGCGTCTTACCAATCGTGCGGGAAATATCGGTGCGGCGCTTAATAGCGTCGAGGATGACGCGGTCGAGGCGGTTGATCTCCTCGCGGTAGCGCTGAATCTCGGCATCGCTGAGCGGGTCATCCGTGCCCGAGGGCATGCGAATATCGAGTCCATTGTCCACGACGTTGGGATTTTGGTGCTCGGGGTTTAAGCCCGAATCTGCGGTGTCAGGATGTGAAGCGCTCATGAGTCAAGATTGTGCCACCCTGCTAAGACAAACGGGAATCATGAGCTTAAGACGTTGGGATTCGCCGATAAGAAGTGGTGTGGGAGGCAATGTCCGGTGGTGCTAGTAGGTTGGAGAGCATTATGAATAACACATCTCCGTTTAGGCCTCGTTCTTCTTCTGATCCTTCCGCTGACGCCACCGCTGGTGGCTTATTTCCGACGCCCGGACACAACGCGGATGCCCCTTCCGGTCAGTGCTCCGATCCGTTGCTGGAAGGACTAAACCCGCAACAAGAAGAGGCCGTGACGCATTCGGGCTCGCCGCTGCTCATCGTGGCCGGCGCGGGCTCGGGTAAGACCGCGGTGCTGACCCGACGCATTGCGTACCTTATGCGCGAGCGCGGGGTCGCCCCGTGGCAGATCCTCGCCATTACCTTTACTAACAAGGCAGCCGCGGAGATGAAGGAGCGCGTCGGCCAGCTGGTTGGCCCCGTGGCTGAGCGGATGTGGGTGTCCACTTTTCACTCCATTTGCGTGCGCATCTTGCGCAATAACGCCCAACTGGTGCCGGGGTTGAACACCAATTTCACCATCTATGACGGCGATGATGCGCGCCGGCTGCTCACCATGATTGCAAAAGATATGCAGCTGGACCTGAAGAAGTACTCGGCGCGTGTTTTGGCTAACCAGATCTCGAACCGCAAGAACGAGCTCATTTCCCCGGAGCAGGCCCGGGCGGAGGCGGAGCGGACGAAGAATCCTTTCGAGCTCACTGTGGCGAGTGTGTACGAGGAATATCAGCGCCGCCTGCGTGCCGCGAACGCGGTGGACTTCGATGACCTCATCGGGGAAGTAGTGCGCATCTTTAACCAGCACCCGCAGGTAGTGGAGTTTTATCGTCGCCGCTTTAAGCATGTGCTTATCGACGAATACCAGGACACCAACCACGCGCAGTACGCGCTTGTTTCGGCCTTGGTGGGCAGGGGCGAGCTGCCGCCGGATGCTCCGGAACTGTGTGTGGTGGGTGATTCGGATCAGTCGATTTATGCCTTCCGCGGCGCCACCATCAGGAATATTCAGGAGTTCGAGCGGGACTACCCGCAGGCGCACACGATTCTGCTTGAGCAAAACTACCGTTCGACGCAGACCATTCTGAATGCGGCGAACGCGGTCATTGCGAAGAATGAGGGCCGCCGCGAGAAGAACCTATGGACAGCCCACGGTCAGGGCGAAAAGATTGTCGGCTACGTGGCGGATAACGAGCACGATGAGGCACGGTATATCGCCTCAGAAATTGATTCCCTGGCGGATAAAGGCACGGCCTATTCGGATATTGCGGTGATGTACCGCACCAACAACGCCTCCCGCGCGTTGGAGGATATTTTCGTGCGCTCGGGCATCCCGTACAAGGTGGTCGGTGGCACGCGTTTCTACGAGCGCCGCGAGATTCGGGACATGGTGGCTTATCTGCGCATTATGGATAATCCGGATGACACGGTGAGCTTGCGCCGCATCATCAACGTGCCTAAGCGCGCCATCGGTGACAAGGCGCAGGCGCAGATCGCGCTTCATGCGGAGAACCTTGGCGTTAGTTTTGGGGCGGCTCTCCGTGATGCGGCGGAAGGAAAGGTCGTAGGCCTTGGCACGCGGGCGGTCAATGCCGTCACCAAATTCAACGAGATGATGGAGGGCGTGCGCGCGCAGATTCCGGGCATGGTCAATGAGGTGACGGGCCAACCGGATTTGGGGGAGTTGCTCAACGCGCTTCTTGACGCCACCGGTTACCGAGCGGAGCTTGAAAACTCCAATGACCCGCAGGATGGGGCACGCCTCGACAACCTCAACGAGTTGGTATCGGTGGCGCGCGAGTTTAGCTCTGAGGCGGCCAATGAAATGGCCTTTATGGGCGCGGACGCAGAGGATGCCCCGGAGCTTTCGGAGGGCGAAGCCGCGCCGGGCTCGCTTCAGGCGTTCCTTGAAAAGGTTTCGCTCGTGGCGGATGCGGATCAGATTCCTGATCACGAGTCCGGGGTGGTCACGTTGATGACGCTGCATACCGCAAAGGGCCTTGAGTTCCCCGTCGTTTTCCTCACCGGCTGGGAGGATGGCCAATTCCCGCACATGCGCTCCCTAGGGGACCCGAAGGAGCTTAGTGAGGAGCGCCGCCTTGCTTACGTGGGCATTACGCGAGCGAGGGAACAGCTCTACCTCACGCGCGCGATTCTCCGTTCGTCCTGGGGCAACCCGGTAACGAATCCGGCCAGTCGCTTCCTCGCCGAGGTCCCAGAGGACCTCATCGACTGGCGCCGTGAAGAACCAGACAGCTCGCTGTCCAGCGCGTGGGGTGGAGATGATTCCTACCAATACGGGCGAACCTTCGGTTCAGATAGTGGGTTCTTCCGTGGGGGCGGCTATGGCTCGCGGGGCGCTGCGTCTTCCCCTTCGCAGCGCTCGCGCAAGCCAGCTTCGGCAACATCGATGCCGAAGAATAACCATCTCAATTTAGTTGTGGGGGACCGTGTCAACCACGCGAAATACGGGCTGGGCACGGTCATCGAAGCCTCCGGTACCGGCGCGCGTGCGACGGTCACCGTGGACTTCGGTTCAGCGGGCAAGGTCCGCCTCATGCTCATCGGCGGTGTGCCGATGGAAAAGCTTTAAAGCTTTAGATGAGGATGCCGCGCTCGCTGAACCAATCCACCGGATCAACGGCCGCGCCGCCGCCCGGGTGCACTTCGAAGTGCAGGTGCGGGCCGGTGGAGTGGCCCTCGTTGCCGATGACGGAGATCTGGTCGCCGGCCGAGACTCGGTCACCGACGTTGACCAAGAGCTGATCACTGGGCATGTGGCCGTAGACGGTGATGGTGCCGTCGTCGTGCTGAATGCGGATCCAGTTTCCGAAGCCTTGGGCTGCGCCGGAAGAGATGACCTCTCCGTCCATGACGGCGTAGATGGGCGTGCCGATTGGGTTCGCTACGTCGATGCCGTTGTGGAAGGAACCCCACCGCGGGCCAAAGCCAGAGGTAAAGGTTCCGGAGGTCGGAAAGACCACGGTATTACCGTTCGCATCTTGGCCGCGAGTAGGGGTGAGGCCGGAGTGATCGCCCTGCGGGGCGAAGGCCTCGGCGAGACCAGGAATGCTGGAGGGATCGAGAATGATTTCGAAGCCGTCCTGCGTGGAGTTGATCTCCGGGGTGGAGGCCCCGTTGAGGGCTCCGGCCGTGGACACGATTAGCCCGGAGAATGCTTTGAAGAGGTCGGCCTTGGAGTCTTCCTTGACTTCGATGTCGCCGGCGGTAGGGCCCTGGGAGGACCCGTCGGAGACATCCACGCTTGCTGCCGGTTCGGCGGCGAACGCTGGGGCCGTCACGGTAGCGGTGGTGACCGCCACGGCGGCGAGTGCGCTGAGCGTGCGCTTCATAACTTCACGTCCTTAAGTCCTGCTGTGGCTCGCTTCCGCCGGCGTCAGCGGCAGGAAGCTTGTGAGCGATAGGGCACGGCCATACAGCCGTTATGCGCCTTGAAGCCTGCGACACGCCGGCGCGATTGCGTCGGCATGCTGAGGCTCTGTGGCAACGAGATACAAACTATCCCGAGCTATCACCCTGCGCAATGTCTAAAAATGCAGGTAAATACAGGGATTGTTCGAAAAACTATCGAACACCCCAGCGTGTCACACGTGTGAAAGAAGTGAAAATTGTTACAGGGGTAAAGTAGAGGTTTAAAGAATGGGGGTAGGTTATGGGGGTGTGAAAGAGCAGTTCCCCAGCCGAAAGCTCGGCCGGGGAACAAAGGGGCTTGCGGGGCTATGTCAGCGAACGTGATTCGCTGCGATCCCGTGCGGTCAGCGGGCCCGTCCTGTCGCTGCGATTCACCGCAGCCGCCAGTGCGGCGGCGATGAGCGGCACGACGAGCACGGCGAGGAACTGCCACCAGTCTGGGGTGAAATAGTCCTGCAGACGCAGACCATAGGGTGGCGTCGAGTAGGCGTATCCGGAGCTATCGGCAAAGAAGTATGTGCCGAGGTGGCCGGCAATCACGCCAAAGAGCATGCTTGTGGTGGCTAGCATCCAGGTCTGCCATGCCGCCACCTTGGCCATCAATGAGGGGTGGGCGCCGATGGATTGCAGCACGGTGCTTTCCTGGCGCATGCTGCTTGCGGCGTTGGCAATGATGAGCGCGAGCACAATCAGGCAGACGATACCTACGCCGAGGCCCAGGTAGTAACGGAAGCTCTCCGGGGTAGAAACAGCGAAGTTCAGCGAGTATCGCGACTGCGAAGCGCTCGCTGTCAGGTCGCGCAGCTCTTCGCGCTCTGACTCGCTTGGGGGTTCGTCGAACGTGAGGGCTTGGCCCACGTAGAAGGGCTCCATGTTTAGCTTTTCCGCCGCCTGCTGGCTAATCAAGACCACGTCGCGGGCCGCAGTAGGCAGGGCCTCAACAACCGGTAGATCGGCCTCCTGCGTCCCGCTCGGTTCTTGGCTGTCAATGCGGCTATAGGACTTTAGAGTCACCGTGCCGTGCGTGTTATCGCCGACGTGGCTGCTGTGGGGAAGCACGATGCCCCCGGCGTCCAATGTCTGCGCCGCTGCGCGGCGATCTTCCTCCGAGTCGAACTGCCAGAGCTCAAGCTGGGAAGAATCCGTTTTAATCATCCTGCTTTGATAGATCAACGGGTTATAAGGAAATGACGTCATCAGCTCGTGGGCGCATTCTTGGCGAGCCTCCTCGGACTCATCGGTGCGCCGCCCCTGATTATCCACAAAGACTGCCTTCTCAACTGGTTTGCTGAGATCGACCTGTTCACACTGGTAATCAAACTCGGTACTGAGCTCATAGAAGGTGCCTTCCTCCGGAAGGCTGTAGGACGTCGTCCACGAGGGGAAAGCATAGAAGGGATATGTGCGGGCAGTGGTGGTCTGCAGGATGGCCTCTACCGCTGCGCGTTCTTCCGGCGTGGAAACCTGCGTTGGTTGCTCAAACGTTGTCTCCTCAATCAGCGCAGAAGTAGGCGGCATGACGAGCTTTTCTTCGGCGGTGGTCTTTGCGCTATCCGTCATGATGCCCACGCCAAACAGGGAGGCTACGAAGGCAACTGAAACGAGAGCGATGGACGTCGGCAAGGCATGCATGCTGCGCCGGGTCAGGCCCCGTCCGGCCAGGCGAAACGAGAGAGGGCCCCGGCGAGACAGCAGGGAGCACAAGAAGACCAAGGCCGGGGCTGAGGCGGCAACCGCGATGACTCCGAAGAGAGCCAGCACCGTAGGGATGTACTTTCCCCAGGGAGTGAAGCTGAATAACACGAGCAGAAGCAGGAATGCGGGGCCGACGGCCATCCACCGCCGGAAGCGCAAGAGGCGGTCGGGTGCGGCGCCCTGGATCGCCGTGGCTAAAGCACCACGTTGCGCCAACCACGCAGGAACGATGGAGACAATGACACAGCCTGCCACCGCCACGAGCCAGGCGAGGGCAATGGCCAGGAAAGGCGGGCGTGCAGCAAAATCCGGGTAGCGTGCTGTCCACCACATCCACGAAGCCGCGAGGCCAGCAACCACGCCGATAGTGGCGCCGATAAGCCCCATCAGTAGGCCATAAGCCATCACTGCGAACATGATGTGGCGCGGCAGTGCGCCTTGGCTCGACATCAGTGCGTACAGGCGGGTATTGCGTCCAGTGGCCAGCGTGAAGACGGGGGCGAGAAGGAAAAGGATGAGCAATCCGGCAATGGCATAGAGGCCGACGAAGAAGAGAATGAAAAGAATGCTGCTCAGGATTCCGCCGAAGGACTCCGGCTCAGAATCGGGCCGATCTATATTCCGTAGTTCCGGTGCCCAGATCCCCAGCCCGGCTTCACGGGCACGGTCGGCATCCTCCTTGGTGAGCGGTGTATCACCCACGATGACCCAGGAGGTGTGTATCTGAAAGGACGGGTCGCTGAGGGCGGCATTGAGCGTGGGGGAGGTGACAAAGTCAAACTGCTCGGGCGCAATAGCCGCGACTGTGGCTTGGTGGTCACCGCTCAGGGCGCTGGTGCGCACGGTGATGGAATCCCCAACGGAGGCGTTGATCTTGTGGGCTGTTGAACGCGACAGAACTGCTTGATTGGGGCCAAGGTTGAAGTTGTCGACGACCTCCTGTGCCAGCTCCGGAGGGTTCTCGGTGTCAAACTGGTCTACCCAAGATTTCGTCGACTTTCCATTATGGATAAGCGAAGCATTCGAAAAAGTGGTGACGGGGCTGACGCTGAGGCCTTCAGGAAGCACCTCGGCAGCCAAGCGTGGGACGTCTTCATTGCTAATCTCCGGGCGCTCGCCGCTCACCTGCAGGGCCCGTTCGGGTGAGTTCAAGGCCGCGGAGAGCCGACCGGAGGAGTTGTCAAAGAGCGCCATTCCAACCACGAGGGCCACTGGCAGCGCGATGAGCATGACAGCGGCCAGCGTGCGCCACGGGTGGCGCCACAGGTCGCGCCGGGTAGGCCGGGTGGCGGCATCAATGCCGGACATACTAACGCGCCTCCTCGCCGGTCAGGCGTCCGTCACGAACCATGACGACGCGGTCGGCCCAGCCCGCGAAACGCGGCTCGTGGGTGACGAGGATTCCGGAGGCGCCGGCGTCGATACGCGCGCGCAAAACCTTCATGATCTCCTCACCCGTCGAGGTATCCAAAGCTCCGGTAGGTTCATCGGCGAGCAGTACCTTACGCGGGCCGATGAGCGCGCGGGCAATGGCCACGCGCTGGGCTTGGCCGCCGGAGATTTCCTCCGGGAAGCGGTCGATGGTGCCGTCGAGACCGACCTCATTGAGTGCTTGCTCAGCAGCTTCGCGGCATTGCGCAGGCGAGAGTCCGTCTAGTTCAAGAGGGAGGGACACATTCTCTCCGACGGTGAGGGAAGACACTAGGTTGAAGTGCTGAAATACCAAACCAAGGTGTCGGCGGCGAGCGATAGCTGCCTTGGCCTTGGAGAGCTGGGAGGCATCGGCGCCGTCGAGAAGCACGCGTCCTGATGTTGGTGGTTGGAGCAGACCTGCGACGTTGAGCAGCGTGGATTTGCCGGAGCCGGAGGGGCCCATAACGGCGACCAACTCGCCCGGTTGTAGCTGCAGGTTGACCGAATCCAGGGCGGTGACCTGGCGGGCGCCGCTACCGAAGACGCAGGTGATGTTCTCAAGTTCGAGCGGGAAAGGAATGTGCTGGGTCGTGGGCACAGAGTCGGGGGTCATCGGGTTTCCTCCTCGGTGGCGGTGGTGGCTGGGTTGGACAGGGACTCCACGCGGTCGAGCCAGCGTGAGAGAGATTCCAGGTCGAAGATTTGGCGCTCGACGGCCAAGCGCTGGGCGCTGCGCTCTGCGGGGAGTTCCGAGGCTTGGCGGTTGAGCTCACGAAGTTGGCGGACGGTGGCAAAGCGCTGGGCGTCAAGGACGGCGATGACGTCGATATCGGAGCGTCGCGCTGCAAGTGACACTTTGAGTACGAGCTCATCGCGCTCGATGGCGTCGTTGTGCAAGGTGGACATCCACCACTGCGAGAGTTCCTCACGGCCTGCGTTGGTGATGGCATAGCTGGTGGCGCGGCGCCCGGTGGGGCCGGTGAGCTCGCCGTCAGTGGCGATGAGTCCATCGCGTTCCAAGCGGCTTAAGGTTTGGGCGACTTGGCCCATGTTGAGCGGCCAGAGGTTATCAAAGGTTTCAGCAAAGCGGGTTTTGATGTGGCTGGCCGTGGCGGGCTCTTCACTCAGCAGAGCAAGCACGGAGTGTTTGACGGACATGGTCACCTCCTGTTCGGAGGGTAAGAGGAGGATGCAATCGGTACATACCCGGTAAGTTACTGGGTAACCTTTGGGTCGGTCAAGAGTTTTCGGGAAGGAATCTTTCAGCACCCCCTCCATGTACCCCAGTGTGGGGTATGCGGTGGAGCGTGCACGAAGGCGGGGCGGAGTGGGTGAGATGCGAAAAGCGGCACAGGGCAAAAGTGCTCTGTGCCGCCTGAAAGTTGTTGGAAGGCTAGGTTGGTTAGCGCTTAAGAAATGTTGACTCCGCGCTCTGCGAGCCACGGAATGGGGTCCACAGCGCCCTCACCGGTGGGGTGAATTTCAAAGTGCAGGTGGGAGCCGGTGGAGAAGCCCAGGGAGCCCATGCCTGCGATCTTCTGGCCGGCGTGAACGCGCTCGCCCACAGCGACGTCGAGGGTCTGCATGTGGCCGTAAACGCTCATGGAGCCGTCATCGTGCTTGATGCGGATCCACTGGCCGTAGCCGGAAGCCGGGCCGGAATCGATGACGGTGCCGTCCATGACGGAGAGGATTGGGGTGCCCACGGCATTGGCAATGTCGATGCCGGAGTGGAAGGAGCCCCAGCGGGGGCCGAAGCCAGAGGTGAAAGCGCCTTCTGCCGGGCGGGCAACGGACGGTGCACGGTTAGCCTCATCGGCTGCTGCGCGTGCATCGGCAGCCTGGATGGCCTTGTCCAGCTGGGTGGCCAAGTCGGCGACCGGCTTGGTCTCTGCGATGGAGAGGATCTGCGGTGCGGCATCCTCGACGGCGGCCTGTGCGTCCTTGAGCGGATCGGTATCTGCCTGCAAGGTGTAGTCGATGGACTGCGCCTTGGTCTCGCCGGTGCCGGCGGATTGAATGGTACCTGCGGCTGCACCGCCAACGCCTGCGGTGGACACTGCGCCTGCCGCGACAGTCATGACCGCCAGACGCCCCTTCGCAGTCTGCGAGGTGGTGATTTTGCGGTGACGACCTGCGCTTCGCTGAGTCTTGCTTCGCATGAACTCTTCTTCCGTCCTAATTCACTATCGTCCAGCCAGAACAATCGTTACGTCTAAACCTGGTTGGTTATCCGATTGTGACCTTCCTGTTGCCAACGAGATGTAACAGTAGCGTCTCGGCGGGAGCAGAGCAACCCGGATTGCGGTTTTTCTTCTTAATGTGCCGAAAGACTTCTACGTTCTGATACGGCAGCTGTTTACTGTTAATAAAGTGAATCAATCGCTGGGCACTAGCTTATCTGTAATGAGGCGCGCGTGGATGTTTCTGATCCGCGGATGAAGTAATTAAAGAGTATCCGTTCGGGGGTGTGCCGGACCTTTTGAATCAGACCTCGTCGCGCCACCCCCGATGGGGGAGGTGCCCGTGGCAAAGTGGACGCCGATGAATAAGAACACGAGTCCCCAGTCCAGGTCGTCTGCTCGTCCACGCGCGCACGTGCGTGGACGCGGTGATGGCGCTGAGCACTCTGAGCGAGGATACCGCCGGGATCGCCGGGATCCAGCGCAGCGCATCAAAGGAATCGAATCCGATAAGGCACGTGCCCGTCGCGCCCAGGCCCCGACGACACTGCGCGGGCGCATTCGCCGCATGCTCATCGTTGTCGGTGTTCCGCACCTCGTTGTCGTCCTCGGCATCCTCGTGGTGGCCATCGCGGCACTTCTTCTCACCAGCTCCCCATCAGCGTGGCTGAACACCATTGTCGGGGAGGCCTGGATGGTGTTTAACCTTGCACCTATTCGTGCCGGTGGGATTGATCTGGGGTTCATCCCGGTTCTTCCCGCGTTGCTTTTAGCTTGGCTGGTGGGCCGCCGTGTGCGGGCGGCGGTCAAAGATAAGGCGAGCATAAACGACTTGCTCGTTTTGAGCGCCTGCGTGCTGTTGGTGCCACTCGTCCTGACTTTCATTGCGTGGCTGATGCTGTGGGACGCAGGGAAGGTCTATGACGTTTCCCCTCCGGAGCTTTATCGCGTTCTTCCCCGCATGCTCCTGCTTCATGCGGCTGCGCTCATCGGCGGCATGGGGCCGCGGCTGTGGAAGGCCTTGGCTAAGCGCAGCGGTATTCCCCGAGTGTTTGTCGACGCCGCCCACATCGGCCTGGCCTACCTCGGATACCTGGTTGCTGCCGGCTTCGTCCTAGTGTTGATCCTGTGGGGATTCGGTTGGTCGCGCCAGGCTGAGATGCTGTCGAGCTATCCGGAGCTTAACGCGCTAGGAACCATCAGTCTGTTCCTGGTGAGCATCTTTTACCTCCCCAACGCCGCGGTGGCTGCCGGCGCAGTGTTGAGTGGCTCGGAGGTACACATTGGTGAGGGCACCAGCGTTAGCCTTTTCAGTGGCCATCTAGTTCCGCTTCCGCCGCTTCCTTTGGCTGCTGCAGTTCCGCCTTCCATTAGCCCTTGGTTCGCGGTTTTGTTGGTGGTCCCGGCAATCGCAGCCGTGGTGGCATTTGCTCGTCGCCGCGCCCTGGTGTCTTTCCAAGTGGCACTCGTTGCTGCCGTCACGGTGGCAGTGACATCCCTCGTGGCGATCTACGGCGTTTCCGGCACGCTGGGCGTGTACGGATACACAGGACCTGAAGTCTGGACCGCGGTGGGGTTGAGCTCCCTGTGGTGCCTTGTCGTAGGCTGCGCATTTGCCACAGCACAGGCAGTGACCGCGTGGCGTGCGCGCCGCGCCACCGCCCCGGTCGCTGAGCCGGAAGATTCGGCTGTAGCCGAGGACGTTGAGGAGGCCACTGAGGACTCCACCAGCGCCGCTCAGGAAGAACACGAGCAGGAACAAACAGCGCTTGACGACGACACCGGTGTCGATACCGACACCGGTACTGAGATCGACATCGATGCAGAGGCTCAGGTCGAGACTGACACCGAGGATGAGGCTGATACCGAGGCGAAGAGTGATACGGAGGAAGCCGATTCCGAAGTAGAGGCTGACGCTGAGACGGAGGCTGTGCCTGAGGCTGATGTGAGTGATGCAGAAATCGTGGAAACGGGCGATGCTGACGTCGACTCCCAATCCGAAGTTGAAGACGAAGCAGTAGCGGATCAGGACGGCGATGCGGAGTACACTCCAGTCGCAGAGGAGAGCGAAGAGCCCGAGGGCTCCATTAAAGAGTGAAAATTCCCCGGTTCGCGGCGGTAGCGGCTAGGCTGTAGCGCGTGACTACACCGCATCAGCCCGCTGCTACTGCCCGCCTCAACGTCGTGGTTCTAGTTTCTGGAACCGGCTCCTTATTGCAGGCCATCCTGGATAGCCAGGATGAGCACTACAGCGTCGTGAAAGTCATCGCGGATGTCCCTTGCAAGGGCATTGAGCGCGCACAGGCAGCGGGAATTGCCACCGAGGTCGTAGAGATGGGTGCTGACCGAGCTGAATGGAATAGACGTCTGGTTACTGCAGTGGATACTGCGCAACCAGACGTTGTTGTTTCCGCAGGTTTCATGAAGATCCTGGGGAAGGATTTTCTGGATCGCTTCGAAGGTCGCACCATCAATACTCACCCCGCGCTCTTGCCCGCCTTCAAAGGCGCGCATGGCGTGCGTGATGCGCTGGCCTACGGTGCCAAAGTCACAGGCTCAACCGTCCACTTTGTTGATGCCGGCGTCGATACCGGCTCCATCATTGCCCAGGAACCCGTCCGGATTCTGGCAGAGGATGATGAGGCCAGCTTGCATGAGCGCATCAAAGTGGTCGAAAGAGAACTTATCGTCAAAGTTCTCCGCGCGATGCGCGTGGAGGGCGAGACGCTCAGCATTCAGCTCTAACTATCTCATTACCGCAAGGAAGGCTTAAGTCCCCGTACCATGAGCGAAGATCCTAAGAACATCAAGCGCGCGCTAATCAGCGTTTATGACAAGACCGGTCTCGAAGACCTCGCGCGGTCCCTCGATAACGCTGGTGTGGAGATCGTTTCCACCGGTTCCACCGCGAAGAAGATCGCGGACTTGGGCATTGAGGTCACGCCCGTCGAGAAGCTCACTGGCTTCCCGGAGTGCCTTGAGGGCCGTGTGAAGACCCTGCACCCGCGCGTGCACGCAGGAATCCTGGCGGATACCCGCAAGGAGGATCACCTCAACCAGCTTAAGGAGCTTGAGGTAGAGCCCTTCCAGCTCGTCGTGGTGAACCTGTACCCCTTCCGCGAAACCGTCGCCTCCGGTGCGGACTTCGATGGCTGCGTGGAGCAGATCGATATCGGAGGTCCGTCCATGGTGCGCGCGGCGGCGAAGAATCACCCGTCTGTTGCGGTGGTCGTGGATCCTGCCCGCTATGGCGAGGTCGCTGACGCTGTGGCCAATGGTGGCTTCACGCTGGAGCAGCGCCGTGCCTTGGCTCGTGATGCCTTCCTGCACACCGCTGATTACGACGCCGCGGTGTCTGCGTGGTTCGTCGATCAGCTCAGCGAGGGCGAGGAGACCACCCCGCTGCGCTACGGCGAGAACTCCCATCAGTCCGCGACCGTGACCCGCATCGGCACGACTGGTTTGGCCAACGCGAAGCAGTTCAACGGCAAGGAGATGAGTTACAACAACTACCAGGATGCCGGCGCCGCGTGGCGCGCCGCCTGGGATCATGAGCGCCCGTGCGTGGCCATCATCAAGCACGCCAACCCGTGCGGCATCGCGGTGTCTGAGGAGTCCATCGCGGCTGCTCACCGCGCGGCGCATGCCTGCGACCCGATGTCCGCTTTCGGCGGCGTTATTGCTGTCAACCGTGAGGTCACCGTGGAAATGGCTGAGCAGGTCAAGGAAATCTTCACTGAGGTCATTGTGGCTCCGTCCTACGAGGAGGGCGCCATCGATATTCTCAAGACCAAGAAGAACCTGCGCGTGCTGCAGGCAGAGCATGAAGCGCCTAAGGAGGAAGTTAAGTTTATCTCCGGTGGCATGCTCACCCAGGAGCCGGATACCTACCAGGCAGAGGGCGATAACCCGGCCAACTGGACGCTTGCTGCGGGTGAGGCACTGAACGAGTCTGATTTGGCACAGCTCGAATTCGCCTGGCGTTCCGTGCGCGCGGTGAAGTCCAACGCCATCCTGCTGGCCAAGGACAACGCCACCGTGGGTGTCGGCATGGGACAGGTCAACCGCGTCGATTCCGCCAAGCTTGCGGTGGAGCGCGCTAACACGCTGGCCGACGGTGCCAACCGCACCGAGGGCTCCTTCGCTGCTTCCGATGCTTTCTTCCCGTTTGCCGATGGCCTAGAGGTTCTCCTCGACGCCGGCGTGAAGGCCGTGGTGCAGCCAGGTGGCTCCATCCGCGATGAGGAAGTCATCGAGGCCGCCAAGAAGGCCGGGGTGACGATGTACTTCACCGGTACTCGCCACTTCTTCCACTAGAGCGTAAATGTGGCGCTGCCGTGTGCAGCGCACTGCCGCCGTCTTCATTCGCGCGCGTCACTGCGTGGGAACGGGAGGCGGCTTTCGCATACATGGGAGTTTTCCTAGAGGCCAACAAGTGCCCTAAACGACGAAGTTAGGCGCCGCCACGCAGTCAGAGGCTATAACTTTGGCAACTAGGGCAGTAGCGGCGCCACTGCGTGAGGGGTGCACTACTGCGCGTGGAGGGAAGCCACGGCGAAGCCAGTGTTGTCCGCGGGATTGCCGTTGGCGTCCTTATACGTAAATGTAAAGCGCAGGTCCTGGTGGTCTGCGATGTTGATGGGCATCTCGAGGGCTTCCTCTGCCGGAATCTCGAAGGAAGCCAGCTCAGTACCGTCAGCACCGTTGACGGTCACGGTGGCGCTGGCAACATCGGTATTTTCCCGGTCATCGCTGAAACCAAAGACCGCGTTGAGTTGGCTATGGCCTTCGCCCAGCTGCACATCAGCGATGTTGGTGCTGCCGGAGCGCGAGACATAGGAATCCGGAAAGAAAGTGCGGGCAATGACCACGCCGTCTGCTTCCAGGTCGGTATCGATACGGCCGCTGGTGGCAAGAGGAGTTCCCGAAAGCGAAGCTGTTGAGGTCGGTTCAGAGGATGCACCGGTGTGGCTTGAGTCGGACGACTCGCGTCCCCAGATAAACCATGCACCGACGCCGAGGATGACCGCCAGGATGACGAGCAGAGCAATCAGCGCGGCGATGGCACCGCTGAAGCGACCTTTGCCCTTCGGCGGTTCCGGAGCGGTGTACGTTGTGGGTTGAGGCGGACTCGGCGGTGTGGGCGCACCGCCACCGAATGGTTGCGTGTTGCCGCCACTGGGCTGCCCACCAAACGGTGGAGTGTTGCCGAACCCGCCCTGAGAACTACCTGGACCGGAGTGCTGCGGACCGGATGGGTTGGGTGGGCCGGAAGGAGCACCAAAACCGCCACCCGGGCCGTGAGCACCGCCGGGGGTGCCGGGGCGGCCAAACCCTGGAGCGGGTGAACCGAAGCCGGAGGAACCAGAGTTACGTGGCGGAGTGCCCGAAGGGCCGGTAGGAAACGTCATGGCTGGGAGATTAGCAACCTTTCCGTGCGCAGGAGATAGAGCAGTGAGATACCTCTAATAATCTAAACCCTTAACCACTGTCTACGCGGGAATAGACGTAAATCCGTGGGACTACTCCCCACCAGAAACGAAAAGCCGTGGAAACACCGCCGCGCGAACGCGGAACGATGCACGAACGCCACCACAACCGCGGCGGCTGTGCAAAGATAAGAAAGATAGAAAACGCCTATAGGGCATAACCAGAACGTCTAGATCTACGGAGGCTTCGGTGACTGACTCAGATCGCAACCATGGATTCGGCGCACAGCACCCGCAGGGAAACGGTGGCCAGCCGCAGCCTTCCCGTGAAGATACCCACCCGGAGACCGCGGATTTTGAAGCGCCGCCGACGCAACAGCGTTCCATGCAGCCACAGAATTTCCCGCAGAACGCGGGAGGAAATCAGAATTATGCGCAATCGGGTGAGCGCAACTACTCGAATCCCTTTGTCACCCCCGGCGCATCAGGCCAGTACGGCCAACAGCAGCCGTTCCAGACGCAGCAATTCTCATCCCAGCCAGCGTCGCTGGACGGTGACGGACAGTATGATCAGCAGCCAGCAGGGTACCCCGCTGGTTATTCTCAAGAGGGTGGCGGAAGCGGCAGCTCCTCCAACTCCGGCAAGTTTGTGCTCATCGCTGTGCTGATTCTGGCGGTTGTCCTCGTTATGGCCGCGCTGGCCTACATCTTTTTCTTTAAGCACGCAGATTCTGGTTCCCAGGCCGGATCGCCGCTGACTACCGCCCAACTCACTGAACAGAACGACAGTGCGCAGGACAGCACGTCGAGCGCGGAGAGCTCTGAAAAGAGTTCGGAGCAGACCACGACGACCACTCAGTCGCAGAAGCGCCCCGAGCACCCCGACTTGCCCGAGGGGGCGATCCCGGCAAACGACGCCGCGCGCAACAACGAACCGGGTGGCAACTTCAACAGCGTCTACCGTGGAACAGTGGTAACGACGGAATCCTTCGCCAACGTTGTGCGCGATGAGTACGTCAAGCACTACGTGGAAACCCACGAGTTTGATGCCACCATTAAGGCCTACAGCCCAGTCACCGAGATCACCTACACCATGGATTGTTCCGATAACGGTGAATTTGTCACCTGTACAGGCGGCAACAACGCGGTTGTGCTCATCCTCTAATGCTCAGGCGGTCAACAATGAAACAGGTAGCAATGTGCCGTCACAGCCCTGCACAGCCGCGGCGCCGGATGGCAGTACTGGCAGCGCTGGTGGGGGCGTCGCTCAGCGCCTGCACCATTGGGGATGTCACCACGCTTGAGCCCAGCGCACCTGCGAGCAGCCCACAGCCCACGCTGCCTGATTCCGGGGCAGAGGTATCTGATGGACCCGCCGCTGGCCCAGCCCTCGACAAGGAACCAACCGTGATTAAAGCCACCGACCTTCAGGAAGCCGTCGACGCCATCGCTGCGGACAACCCGGGAACCGGAATTGCGGTGGCAGGCTCAGGGACCGTCGCAGCGGCCGGCATCACAGACCCGCTGCCCGCGTGGTCCACGGTGAAAGTTCCGCTGGCTATTGCCGCCGAACGCGCCGGGGTGGCGGAAGCAGACGTCGTGTCCCGGGCGATCACGTACTCCGATAATGCCGCAGCCGATTCCCTCTGGGAGGCCCTCGGTGGGGGAGAACAGGCTGCACAAGCCACCCAAGCCATCATTGGCACCTCCACGGTCCCCGCTACGCCGCCGCGCCCCGGTTTTAGTGCCTTCGGCCAAACTCAGTGGTCGGTATCCCAGCAAGCGGAATTCATCGCAGCTCTGGGATGCCAAGAAGGCGCGGATCCAATCCTAGTGGCCATGGGGCAGCCGGATCCCGCTCAGCATTATGGACTGCGCACCTTGGAAGGTGCGGTGATGAAGGGGGGCTGGGGGCCGGCCGAGGACGGCTCCTATGAAGCCCGCCAGATGGGACTTATCACCCTCGGCGAGCATACGGTGGCGGTGGCTATTTATGCCGCAGCGCCTTCTGGGGATTATGGTGAGGCGCAGCAGATGCTGAGCCGCGTGGTCACACAACTGGCCACTGCGGAGGTCGAGTGGCCCGACGCCGGATGCCAGCAGGGCGCTGTTTAAGAAGCACGAGCGATGTTAAGGCGCTAGCGCGGCCAGTAGTCCTCGAATTCGCCGGCCTCGCCATCGATGTCATAGTCCTTGCCGCGGATGTTGAGCACGGAGCCGGTGTCATCCCCGCTCGTCGGATCGAGAATCGTGGCGCTGAAGGAATCACCTTCGCCACCTGCCGGGCCAAAGGCAGCGCCGCTGGACCAGACACCGCGGTAGAAGAGGGAGTCCTGCTTTTCACAGACCACAATGTGTGAATCGGGATCGGTGCCATGAGCGGCGAAGATCATGTCTTCACCTTGCTGGCAGCGGGCCTCAGGGTAATCGGACCAACCAGCAGCAGTGAGGCCTTCCGGGACGTCGGCCGCCCCAGCGCTAGCTGTAGTCTCCGGAGCCTGTTCGCTCGGTGCTGCGGCGTGGCCTTCTTCGTTGTCTGCGTCCGCGCCTTCCTTGGGGGCGGAGTCTTGAGGGGAAGGGCCTTGAAGTGCGGGGTCATTTTCCTCTGGAGCTGTCTGCTCCGAGGTTGCGCTCGCGCCGGAAGGCTCTTGATTGGTGGAACGGACGTCATACCAAATCACGAGGCCCGCAATCAGCAGCGCAATGAGAATTGCGATCGCGCAGATGATCGGAACGAGGTTGCGCTGTTCCGATTGGGGCTGCCGAGATTGGCCCGACACCGGCGTAGGGGTCTTATGCTCGTGATGGTTAGTGCCAAATCCTGGGGTCGTCATAGGGTCCTTGGAAAACAGTAGAGAACAACACGTAGCATAACCGGCCTTGTAATACCGGACGGAACCGCGCTTAAGTACCCTCCATTTGGGGGCGATGGGACATGGCAACATCATGCTGCCCAGTGCATATGGTCCAATGGGGCAGTGACTAATTCCTACTTCGTGCAATGGCTGACCCAGCAGAAGCGCTACATCAATGTGTACCTGCTGGGTGAAGGCGGCATGGGGCAGGTCTTTCATGCTACCGATCCGGACCTTTCCCGTGAGCTCGCCGTCAAGGTGCTGTTGGATGATGTCCGGGATGAAGCCTCCCGCGCGCGTTTCCACAATGAAATGAAAGCGCTCACCAGGATTGGTAGTCACCCAGGTGTGGTCCAGTTTTATTCTAAGGAGTCCACCCCGCGCGGAGATGACGTGATGGTCATGGCCTTCATCGACGGCAAAACCTTGGGGCATGCCATTCGAGAGCGGGCCCAAAAGGGCCGGGGATTTAGCGTGGCTGAGGTTGTGTATTACCTCAAACCAATTGCCTCGGCGCTGGATTATATGCACCATGAACTACATCCTGGGTGGGTGCATCGGGACATCAAACCCGCCAATATTCTGCTGCGCAAGAACCCCGGCAGCTTGCCGCCGGCTGTGCTAAGTGACTTCGGAATAAGCATTGAGGAAGGCCAATCTCGCCTGACCAAAATCGGTCACATTGTGGGTACTGAGAAATACTTGGCCCCGGAGAACAATGGCAATGCTTATGGCGATGATGATATGTCGGCGCGCGCGGACGACTACTCCTTGGCGCTCATCGCCTTCGAGATGCTCACTCTTCATCACCTCAAAGACACGATGCCGCGCAGCGAGTGGGAAGGGCAGCGGCGCATCCCGGATCTGTCCAGCGACGCCTTCGCCCAGTTCCTTGCTGATGACACAAAGCACGTTGTGTCGGAAATACAGACCGTCCTGAACAAGGCTCTCAACAGCGTGCCCATGCAGCGCTATGCGCGGGCCCAGGACTTCATCGCCGCGCTTGACGACGTCTCCCAGCCCCACCCCTCCCAGCGTGCGTCGTCCGCCACCACGGCTGCCGCGCGTATCGCTCCGCCCCAGCATCCCGCGCCGCAGTCAGAGCAACCGCGAAATGCCGGACGAGCTGGGCAGCCGAGCCAGTTTGGCCAGCATCCTCAACCTTCCCAACGCTGGCCGGAACCCTCCGCGTCCTTCGGGTCCGTGGAGCGGGCAAGGCCTACTGGCTTCGTCGCCCCCTCGAACCCGATCGCGTCCCCCGGGACTGTCTCACCCTCTACACCGGTGACGCCGGCGATGCCAGGGTCCACCGTGCAACGCCGTTCCACGCCGCAGCGAGCAAGCAACCGGCCACCTGCGAAGGATAATTCAAACGCCCTCATCATTACGGTGACTGTCGTTGTCATCATCCTCATCTTCGTGGTGACGTGGGCTATCGTGGCCTAGCGTCAGCGGGGTGGGGCAGTAACTTAGCGAGCGGAACTAAAGTGAGTGCCGCTACACTGAAGGGCACTGTTTGAAGGCGCCTCGCCGGGATGGATGGCGATGTGCGCGCGTTTCCCAGCCCTACGGAGGTGTCTATGAGCCAGCAACAGCCACTCCCACCGCAGAACGCTCCTCGGGGGCCGCGGCTGCGCATCGATGACTTGATCGGCGGCGTGATGGTCATGTCCCCGGGGCAAGAAGTCATTGTCGGCCGCGCCGGTGACTTCCGCGTGGGTGAGGAGGACCTCAGCTTGCACCGCCAGCTCTTTCAGCTGTGGTACGGCGGACAGGGGTGGATGATCTGCAACGTGGGCAGCCACATCCCGCTGCGCATCGAGCTGCGCGGCGTCACGGGGTTTTCGCGCATCGACCTCGGCCCGCGCTCAGTCGCGGCCGTGCCCCCGGGGCCATCGCGGATTACCTTTGAGACCCCCGAGTGCCCTTACGAGCTTTACATCGATGTGGAGAACAGCAACTACTCGCGCCGCACAAAACGCGAGCAGGACGTCGATGAGGAGCGCACGCGTACCCGCCACGTACCCAATGATGAGCAAGAAGAACTGCTGCGCCTGCTAGCCAGCTACCTCAAGAAGCCAGGCTCTACCGATGCTGATATCCCCTCGGTCCGAGAGATCGCCGAGGAGCTGGGGTGGACCGAAAAGAAGACGAACCACAAGATGGACCGCCTCGTCGATAATCTGCGAGCAGACGGCGAGAAGGCCTATAAGCCTTATAAGACGTTCCTAGCGCACTATGCCATCCGGCACGGCCGCTAGGCCATCCGCTACGGCCGCGCTAGCGTGCCGGCTTCTTCCGGTCGGCCGCAGCAGCGGCTGCAGAAGAAATAGAGTCATTACGGTTCTTGAGTAGCTCCAAGGTGGTGGCTTCGGCATCCTCGGGAGGGGTGGCGCCGAGGACTGCGAGGGCGGCGTCGGCAAGCATGGCAGATTGCTCCGGCACCCGCTGCGAAGCATCAAAAGGTGCATTGCCATCATTGGGGCGCATCTCAATGACGGAGAGCGCGATGTGGAAAGGCAGCTCGATGCGCGGATCATCCTCGCCCACAATTCCAGCTGCGGCGGTGCGGAAATGATCCTTCAGGCGGTCACGCTGCTCGTGATATTCGCCGAACTCTGGTGAGTTAGCCACCGGCAGTTGATACAGGCGGCCCACGTTCCACGCCGAGGTTAATAGCAGGCGGGACTCTGCGGCCACCAGGGACCACAGGCGCTGCGCCGGAGCAGCGTCTGAAGCTGCGAGCTCATCCGCGAGCTCCAGTGAAGGCTCAATGGTGGAATTGAGCAGCGTGAGGAAGATATCCGTCTTCGAAGGAAAATGGTAGTACAGGGAAGCCTGCCGGATGCCGACGGCATCAGCAATCTGGTGCGTAGAGGTTGTAGCAAAGCCCTGGGTGGTGAAGAGCTCGGATGAGGCATCCAGGATTTCCTCGCGCGCGGTGTTTCCCCGGCGGCGTGGGCTATTCTTCCGCGGCCTGCCAACGCTACCTGCCATGAGGCGGACTCCCTTCGATAAAATTCACGTAATAACTGACGGCAAGTCAGTAATCGTACACCCCGCCGCGAACGGCGAATGTCACAGCTTAGCTTTCACTACAGCTAACCACACTACCGTGCCTTATCACTATGGATTCGATGGCAGCGGACACAGTGCGGCAGGCCGAGCCGTAGGCGGTGCGGTCCAAAGGCGGCAGATCTGCCACAACGACGCTGTGCTGATCGACGCCTTCGTACCACCGACCCAACTCTAGGGCGATGCCCGTGCCCCAAGCTAGGCTTAGTCCCTCGGCCTCGGCGGGAGTAAGGAGCTCACGTTCGACACCAATGGCGAGGCGGTCCGGGGTTGGGCGGGGCGCTGGTGCTGCCCAGCGGGCGATGGCCGACACCGGTGCGAGCAAGGAAAGGCGAATGGACACGTCCGCGGAGCGATCAGGGAGACCATCCACGAGTTTGAGCGGTGCTGGGCGTTGGGATATCGCTTCTGCGTAGAGTTCATCCTCCCCGCCCGCTCCTAGGGGGAGCCCAGCGTCCGCGCGAGTGGATGCCACGTCTTGCACCGCACCGCAGGAGAGGCCGGCCTCGGTGATGACCTTCTCTAGTTGCTCGTCTGTGCCCAGCCACGTGATGGGCAGTGAGGGGAGGAGATCGCCGCGGGCCGCGGCGCCGGTGAGGCGCACGGGACTTGCCAGTCCAGGAGAGCGGACGATGTCCGTGACCACGCGAGAAAACCAGGCAGCAAGTTCTACTCCGTCACCCCGGTGAGCCGTGGCGTTGCGCAGCAAATCCTGCGCTTCCTCCAACAGTCCGCGTGCATGGGCAGGGGAGTGGCAGTGGGTGGCAAGTTCACTGAGATCTGTGAGGGATTCGTGCAGTGGCATAAGGTCTTCAATTCCCTTTCCATCAGGGGTGTTCTAGCCCTTCAATCTATCACCCAGAACGTGCGCGCTGAACATGACAGGTGGGTAGGTACTGACCAAACAGGATAGGAAAACGAAAGCCGCCGCCTACCTTGTCCCCTGTGCGGGGAGGAAGTAGGCGGCGGCTTAAAAGCTCTTTTGTCCTGTCCTAGTGAGTCACGAGTACAGCGGCAAAAGTGCGCTGTTGAAACCAGCTAGTGTTTAGCGGGACGTGAACGGCAGGAGAGCCATTTCGCGTGCGTTCTTGACGGCAGTAGCAACCTGACGCTGCTGCTGCGGGGTCAGACCGGTGACGCGACGGGAGCGGATCTTGCCGCGATCGGAGATGAACAGACGCAGGGTCTTGATCTCCTTGTAGTCGACCTTCTCAATGCCTTCGGCCTTGAGCGGGTTCTTCTTCGGGCGGCGGGTCTGCTCCATACGGAACTTCTTGTGATTATTACGCTTGACAGCCATTGTATGGGTACCCCTTTACCAGCTGGACTTGCGAACGCCCGGCAGCTCACCACGGTGAGCCATGCCGCGCATACGGACACGGGACAGACCGAACTTGCGGAGGTAACCGCGCGGACGTCCATCAGCGGAGTCGCGGTTACGGACGCGGACGCGGGCGGCGTCGCGCGGCTGACGGTTCAGCTCGAACTGCGCCTCGAGGCGCTCTTCGTCCGGGGTGTTCGGGTTCTTGATGATTGCCTTGAGCTCAGCGCGACGCTCCGCGTAGCGGGCGACGATTTCCTTGCGCTGCTCGTTCTTGGCGATCTTTGACTTCTTAGCCATAAATTATCGCTCCTCGCGGAATTCGACGTGCTTGCGGACGATCGGATCGAACTTCTTCAAGGTGATGCGATCCGGGTTGTTGCGCTTGTTCTTACGGGTCACGTAGGTGTAACCGGTGCCCGCAGTGGACTTCAGTTTGATGATTGGACGGATGTCATTACGTGCCATCTTTAGATCTTCTCCCCACGTGCGCGAATCTTGGCCACAACGGACTCGATGCCGTCGCGGTCGATGATCTTCATGCCCTTAGTGGAAACATTCAGGGTGATGGTACGGCCCTCAGAGGGCAGGTAGTACCGACGACGCTGCACGTTGGGGTTCCAACGGCGCGAGGTGCGGCGGTGCGAGTGCGAGACCTGCTTGCCGAATTCCGGCTTGCGGCCCGTTACCTGGCAAATAGCCGACATGGGTCTTCTTTCTCCTAGCCGCCCACATCGAAAGCGACTAACGGAGTGCCTATTCCGCGGTGAGGCGCGGCGCTCGAAAAAGTGAGGTTGAGCAGGAGGCATAAATCCGTTGAACACCAGTTGATGAGGGCGTAAAACGATTACTTTGACAACAGCAAGGGGAAATCTTACATGCCGTAGACTGCAGAACCTAATCACCGCTGCGGCGCCTCCGCGCTTCCATACCTACTATCTGAGCAATATCGGCAGTGAATGCGCAGGTGAGGGCTTCCAATTAGAATATTCAGTATCTAGCGCTGAGATTGGGGGACTGGTGCGATTTCGATTTGATACCGCTGACCTGTAGGATATTTCAAGTTGTCGGCGCGAGCCGCACAGTTTGTAAGTATAGAGACCCAACTCGGGCACGATCCTTTCACGCCCTCGTGCGTCACGGAAGGAACCGACCCGTAGTTCAACCCTGAGGGAATCGACATATGAAGAAAGATATCCACCCGGATTACCACCCGGTGGTCTTCAAGGATGCCGGTACCGGCCACTCCTTCCTGACCAAGTCCACGGCTACCTCCGATCGCACCGTTGAGTGGGAAGACGGTAACGAGTACCCGCTCATCGTCGTTGACGTGACCGCTGAGTCCCACCCGTTCTGGACCGGTGCACAGCGCGTTATGGATACCGCTGGCCGCGTTGAGAAGTTCAACCAGCGCTTCGGTGCAATGGCTCGCCGCAAGAAGAAGAACGCGTAAGGAGGATAGGAAAAGATGGCAACTCCTAAGTTTAAGAAGTCCCGCGCGAATACCCACTCTCGCCGTTCCCAGTGGAAGGCTGACAATGTCGCCCTCCAGGAAGTCACCATCGACGGCCAGACCGTGCGCATTCCGCGCCGCCTGGTTAAGGCTGCCAAGCTCGGCCTGGTAGACGTCGAGCAGTTCTAAGAATCAACGCGCTTGTGCGCTGAGGTCTTAAGACTGCGACTGTTGCCCCGCAGATTCACCTCTTAGTGAGTGAAGCTGCGGGGCTTTTTCCATTCAGTGAGCACCCGCCCACCTGACTGAATCTGTTTCAACAAAGGTGTGCAATGCGTGTTGGTATCCGAGGGCCGACGCTATCCATCAACGCTTACCATGCATTGCTATGCAGGAATTGCTCGCGGTATAGCGCAGAACAGCCGAACTGCGTCTTGAGGGGGGATTTAAGGGGGCGAAAGGAGGAGGCCTACTTCGTGAAAGTGGCCTAGATAGGACATAATTGAGATTATGAAGATTCTTGTCGTGGATGACGAGCAGGCCGTACGCGAATCGCTCCGCCGCTCCTTGAAGTTTAATGGCGACGAGGTCATGTTGGCCGCTGACGGCGTCCAAGCTGTCGAGATGGTGCACAGTGATAGCCCAGAGCTTCTTATCCTCGACGTGATGATGCCGAACATGGACGGTCTCGAAGTGTGCCGAACTCTTCGCAGTGAGGGTTGGGATCGTCCCATTCTTATACTGACCGCGCGCGACGGAGTGTCTGACCGTGTCGCTGGTCTTGATGCGGGAGCCGACGATTACCTGCCCAAGCCTTTCGCTCTGGAAGAGTTGCTCGCCCGCGTGCGTTCCTTGGTTCGCCGCGCTGCTGCGGAGTCTATTGGCAAGAAGCAGCCGGTCGAGACCCAGTTGAGTTTTGAGGACCTCAAGCTTGATGCTGATACCCGTGAAGTCACCCGCGGCGACCGTCAGATTTCTCTGACGCGTACTGAGTTTGCCCTGCTGCGCCTGCTCATGGAGAATCCCCGAAAGGTGCTCTCCCGCAACACCATTCTGGAAGAGGTATGGGGCTATGATTTCCCTACCTCCGGAAACGCCCTCGAGGTCTACATCGGTTATCTCCGCAAGAAGACTGAGGAAGATGGCGAGCCGCGTCTTATTCACACCGTGCGTGGCGTTGGCTACGTCATGAGGGAGGCTATCGCGTGATTCTACGGAGGCCCGCGCCTGACGCGGTGCCTTCTGAAGACCTAGAGTCCACTGCGTGGTTGGGTCTCTCAGGCCGTCGCGGCTGGGCTTCGCGGGCGCCGCTTCGGTGGCGCCTTTCGCTCGTTACTGGTGTCGTCGTCGCCGTGTCTGTGGCGGTAATGACGCTTTTTACCTATTGGTTGGTTGCAGCATCGATGACGGCGAGCGTCGACAAGCAGATCATGCAACAAGCCGATGTGCTAATGCAGCAAGCGCAGGATCCTGTCTTTGTAGAGAACATCGATCAGGAAATTGCGACGTTTAAGCTCTACAACCCCTCGACTCGAGTCTCTATCTCTCCGCCGGCGACTGCGTTTTCCTTTGGTGATGCCTTGCCGGTGGGCGGTGATTTTAAGCCGGATGGGGACACCATGGAACGCTCCATTCGCACCTTGGGCGGTGAGCGCGTGCTGGCCAAGTATCAGGAAGGCGGTGCCACGGTAGTCCTAGCCCAAGACTTGGGTACTACCGAAGATATTGTCTCCGCTGTGGGCTCGGCCCTGCTTATTATCGTGGCCTTTGGTGTCTTGCTCTCCGTCTTTGCGGGCATGGTGGTGTCAAAGACCGGCATGGAGCCCATTGCCCGACTCAAACGAGCTGCCGATTACGTGACGCAAACCAATGACCTGCGCCCGATTGCGGTGGAGAGCAATGATGAGATGTCGCAGCTGACGGTGTCTTTTAACCGAATGCTGTCTGCTCTGCAACACGCTCGCGTACAGCAGTCGCAGTTCGTGGCCGATGCCGGCCACGAGCTTAAGACCCCGCTGACGTCCATGCGTACCAATATTGAGCTTCTCATGATGCTGAACAAATCTGGGGGCGGTTTTGGTATCAGCGACGAGGATCGGCGCGATTTGGAAGACGACGTGATGGCGCAGATGTCGGAGCTGTCGACCCTCATCGGTGATCTCGTGGACCTTGCGCGAGAAGATGCCACCGAAAAGGAACCCGAACCGGTGGAGCTGCACGAAGTGTTGGAGCACTCCCTCAACCGCGCTAAGCGCCGCCGCCCGGACGTCGATTTCCGTGTGCGTTTTATCCCTTGGATGTTGGACGGAGATCCGTTTGCATTGGGCCGCGCCACGCTCAATCTCATGGATAACGCTGCGAAGTGGTCGCCGCCGACGGGTACCGTGCGCGTATCTATGCGGCAAATTGCACAAGACAAGGTTCGTCTGCGCGTGGATGACTCCGGCCCCGGTATTGCCCCGGAGGAACGCGACAAGGTGTTTGAGCGCTTCTATCGTTCGGCTGAAGCCCGGGCGATGCCAGGTTCTGGATTGGGCCTAGCCATCGTGAAATCCGTGATCGAACGTCACAATGGAGACATCACCATCAAGGAATCCGCGGATGGCGGAACGCGCATGGAAGTTATCCTTCCGGGACATCCCACCGAGGGTGATGCCATGGTGGACGGATTGGAAGAGCAACCAAACGAGTTTCAGCCTGATTCTGCTGCTGCGCAACAGTCAACGGAGCAGGCTCCGGAATCCTCCGGAGGGCATGTGGACAACCACAATGACCGCGGCCAAATCTTTGCGGAACGATGGTTCAATCAAGGCTAATGTGCTGTGTATCACCCCAGTTCAGAGCACACAGGAAACGTCCAGCTTTTCCTAGCACACTGGCAGAGCAGAGACAGATGCGCGCCAGCGCGATAGTGCACACTACCTGACATGAATATGAGGAATTCGAACATGGATAGCCCCATGGATAACCCGCAGAACCCGGATGGGCGGCGGCAGGCGCAGCAGCGAGGCGAGGTACTTTCTGCGGGAAGCGAATCAAATGGCTGGAATCAACCGCGCTCGATCTCGCGGGAGTCGGGCGGACAGGCACCCTACGGCGGTCAGCCGGGGCAGGGGAGTCAGCCTTCCTTCGGAGCTCAGCCATCCCAAGCCCCGTACGGGGCGCAGGCGCCGTATGGCGGGCAGAGCTATGGCTTCGGCCACCACAGTCAGGTAGGCCAGCAGCCGCACAATGCGGCGCAGCCTTATGCAGGTGCAGGGCAACGCTATGGTGCTGCCCCCAACGGCAACCAGAACGAGCTTTTTGCCGGGCACCAAGGACCGGGCGTGAACAGTGTGGAGCCAAGCCGCGAACCGAAGAAAAAGCGCAAGGTTGGGCTGGGGACGGCCTTAGCCATGATGCTCGTTGCGGCCGTCGCTGCTGGCGGCGTCACTGGCGCAGTGGTAGGCGCTGCCGGAAACGACAAGTCCTCCACCTCCACGGTCAACGAAGTGTTGGACCGTCAGCCAGTGGCTAATAGCACCGGAAAAGAGCCGGCTGATGGCTCCGTGGAAGATGTAGCGTCGAAGGTTCTACCGGCAGTGGTCTCCATCTTCTCCATGACTCGCTCCGGCGGTGCTGAGGGCTCGGGTTCTATCATCTCTCCAGATGGTTATGTGCTGACCAACCACCACGTGGTTGCAGGCGCGGATCAAGGAGGCCGGCTGGAAGTAACGATGAATGATGGCTCGCGCCACACCGCGACATTCGTTGCATCGGATGCGACGACGGATGTTGGCGTCATCAAGATTGATGACGTCAATGACCTTCCCTTCCTGCAATTCGGTGATTCGGATGCTGCCGCAGTGGGGCAGGAGGTCGTTGCCGTTGGTTCCCCGCTGGGGCTCAACGCCACGGTGACCTCGGGAATCGTCTCGGCCAAGAACCGGCCAGTGCGTGCTTCGCAGGAAGGCGGGGAGTCCTCGCTGATCGACGCCATCCAGACCGATGCCGCCGTGAACCCTGGTAACTCCGGTGGTCCCTTGGTGGACATGGAGGGCAACATCATTGGTATGAACTCCATGATCGCCTCGCTGTCTGGCGGTTCGAATTCCGAAGGTGGCTCCATCGGTTTGGGTTTTGCTATCCCCTCGAATTTTGCCAAGCGGATGGCCGATGAGCTCATTAATAACGGCAAGGTCAAGCACCCAACTTTGGGTGTAAAGGTCCGCGCGCAGAGCGATACCCTCGGCGCGGAAATCGTCGATGTGGAACCTGATAGCCCGGCTGATAAGGCAGGACTGAAGTCCGGTGACGTGGTCACACGCGTTAATGAACGGCTCATTGAAAGCTCCGACGCCTTGATTGCGGCAACCCGCTCCCAAGAATTTGGCACAACCGTGACGCTCGAGGTGAAGAGTCGAGACAGCGAAGATACAAGAAAGGTAGAGGTAACGCTGGCGAGCGAGTAAGTTTACAAATACTTGGGCGGTGCGCCAGCACCGCGTGAACCTCGCACCCTGACACCTTGTAAAGAAACTACTTCCGGAAGATTCCGTCCCACCGTTAAGGAGAACCTCCGTGGCAGACAACACCGACGCAACCGAGCTGCTGGGGCGCGATGCCTCACGCGAACTAGATGATGTCACCGAACCCGATGATGCTTTTCTCATTGCGAGTGAACAAGAACAAAGCGTTCAAGCACCGCGCCGCGCGCTCGTCGTCATCGTCACCGATCACCCGGATGAGGCCGCGCAAGACACGTCGCGCTTGGCTGGTGAATTGTTGGCTGAAGCTGACTTCACCGTCGACGGCGCTGTGATTGTTCGCTCCAAGAAGTCCAAGATCCGGCAGGCGATTGAAACCGGCGTTGTCGGGGGAGTGGACTTGGTGCTCACAATTGGCGGTACGGGCGTCGGCCCGCGCGATAAGACTCCGGAGGCAACCCGCGCAGTACTGGACCAGATGGTTCCGGGCGTGGCGCAAGCGCTGCGCTCTTCCGGCCAGGCAT